>NZ_AWEZ01000063.1 GCF_000468755.1 Olsenella profusa F0195 | reverse complement strand
CTGGGCGAGGGGGTGCGGCCACGTGTGGCCGCACCCCCCACGCCCCACGACGCTCAGGGCGGCGCAACGGCTACTCCATGCTGTCTGGCTCGATGGGCTCGTCATCCATCGGCACGGCCGCAGCGGCACGATCGCCAGCCTCGTCGTCGCGCACGGCAAACAGGCGGTCATCGGGACCCACGTCGATGCGCACGGTGTCGCCCTCGTGAAGCCTGCCGTCGATGATGAGGCTGGCCACGTTGTCAACCACCTGGCGCTGGATGAGGCGCTTGAGCGGACGCGCGCCATAGACGGGGTCGAGCCCGTCAAGCGAGAGCGTCTGGACGGCGGCACCGGAGAGCGTGAGCGTGATACGCTCGCGCGCAAGGCGCTTGCGCACGTCCCTGAGCTGGATGTCCACGATCTTCTCGATGTCGTCCAGGCTGAGCGCATGGAACACCACCACATCGTCGATGCGGTTGAGGAACTCCGGCTTGAAGGTCTGACGCAGGGCATCGTTGACCTGCTTCTGCACCTCCTCCGGATCGCTTGACGCATTGGCCCCGGCGATGAACTGGCTGCCCACGTTGGACGTCATGATGATGATGGTGTTCTTGAAGCTCACGATGCGCCCCTGGCCGTCGGTGAGGCGGCCGTCGTCCAGCACCTGCAGCATGATGTTGAAGACGTCGGGATGGGCCTTCTCCATCTCGTCCAGCAGGATCACGCTGTATGGCTTGCGCCGCACGGCCTCGGTGAGCTGGCCGCCCTCGTCGTAGCCAACGTAGCCGGGGGGCGCGCCGATGAGGCGCTGCACGGAGAACTTCTCCATGTACTCGGACATGTCGATGCGCACGAGGGCCCTCTCGTCATCGAACAGGCACTCCGCCAGCGCCTTGGCAAGCTCCGTCTTACCCACGCCGGTGGGTCCCAGGAAGAAGAAGCTACCCAGGGGGCGGTTGGGATCGGAGAGCCCCGCGCGGCTGCGACGCACGGCGGCGGCCACGGCCTCGACGGCCTCGTTCTGTCCGATCACGCGCTTGTGCAGCTCTGCTTCGAGACTCTTGAGCTTGTCCATCTCACCCTGCATCATCTTGGAGACGGGGACGCCCGTCCACGTGGAGACGACCTCGGCAATCTCCTCGGGCGTGACCTCCTCCTTGAGGATGCCACCCTCATCCTGCCGGGACGCAAGCGCACGCTCCGCCTCGTCATACTGCCTCTGCAGCGTGGGGATGGTGGAATAGCGAAGCTCGGAGGCGCGGGCGAGGTCGCCGTCGCGGATTGCACGCTCGACCTCGGCCTTCGACTGCTCGATCTGGCCCTTGAGGTCCTGGACCACGTCCACGGCCCTCTTCTCGTTCTCCCAGTTGGCCTTCATGCCATCGAGCTTCTCGCGCGTGGTGGCAATCTCCTTGCGCAGCACCTCCAGGCGCTCCTTGGATGCGGCATCCTCCTCCTTCATGAGGGCCTGCTCCTCGATCTGCCTCTGCGTGAGCTCGCGATCGACGGCGTCTATCTCGGCGGGCATGGAGTCGAGCTCCATGCGCAGGCGGCTCGCAGCCTCATCCACGAGGTCGATGGCCTTGTCGGGCAGGAAGCGCTCGGAGATGTAGCGGTTGGAGAGGTCCGCGGCCGAGACCAGCGCGGCATCGGTGATGCGCACGCGGTGGTGCTGCTCGTACCTCTCCTTGAGTCCACGCAGGATGGAGACCGTCTCCTCCACCGTGGGCTCGCTGACCATGACGGTCTGGAAGCGGCGGGCAAGCGCCTGGTCCTTCTCGATGTACTTGCGATACTCATCCAGCGTGGTGGCGCCGATGGCATGGAGCTCGCCACGGGCAAGGGCCGGCTTCAGGATATTGCCGGCATCCATGGAGCCCTCGGTGGCACCGGCGCCCACAATGTTGTGCAGCTCGTCGATGAACAGGATGATCCTGCCGCTGGACTTCTCCACCTCCTTGAGCACGCTCTTCAGTCGATCCTCGAACTCACCACGGTATTTGGCACCCGCCACCAGGGCAGACATGTCGAGTTCGACGATGTCCTTGTCCTTGATGGTGGAGGGGACGTCCCCCGCCACGATACGCTCGGCCAAGCCCTCGACGATGGCGGTCTTGCCCACGCCCGGCTCACCGATGAGCACGGGGTTGTTCTTGGTGCGACGAGAGAGCACCTGGATGGTGCGACGGATCTCCTCGACACGCCCGATGACCGGATCGAGCTTGCCTTGACGGGCGAGGTCGGTCACATTGCGGCCGTACTGCTCGAGGGACTCGAACTGGGTCTTCTGATCCTGGCTGGTCACACGCTCGTCGCCCCGCAGGTCGTCGTAGGCCTCCTGCACCCGCTTGCCCGTGACGCCTGCGCCCTTGAGGGCGCTGCCGGCATCGCCGTGCTCGTCTGCCAGCGCGCACAGCAGGTGCTCGCTGGTCACATAGCTGTCCCCCATCTTGCTGGCAAGCTTCTCCGCCGCGTCACCCACGCGCGCAAGCTCGCTCGAGATGCCCATCTTCGTCATGTCGCCCGTGACCTTGGGCTGACGCGCGATGGTGTCATCCACCTGTGCCTCCACCTGTGCGGGATCGGCACCCACGCGCTCGATGATGGCGCGCAGGTTGCGCTCGTCCGAGGAGAGCAGGGCCTTGAGAAGGTGAATGGGCTTCACCTCGCCGGCCTCCGCATCCGCGGCAATGCTCAGTGACGACTGCAGCGCCTCCTGGGCCGTGACCGCCCACTTGTCAAACCTCATATGCATCACCCCTCTGGTGGGCCACGCACATGCGGGATGGCGGGGCCGCTGTCCTATCGAGGCGTATTGTTCCCGCCCACGTTGGGTCTATACGTAAATCTAAGCGCTTATATATAAGATTTTCTATGCCGTTTGCTGAAGACCACATGACGCTGCGGCAGCGCACGGACACCGGCGCCGGGGCACCACCCCTTTCCGCCCCATGCGTGTCCCTTGGGCCGTGTGGATGGCCGGGGTGTCGGGGCGACCTTGACGACCACGGACGTTCGCCGTCTCGCGCGGGCAGATGTGCTGCGCTAGAATACAGGCGACGTCACGGCCAACGAAACACACCACACCCGCACAAGGAGCCGCCGTGAGAGAGCCTGCCAACACAGCCCCCGCCCCGCCGTCGCGGAGCATGCCACGCCCAGACGCACGTCCCTGCCACGAGACGATTCTGGGCCGCTACCGCGTGATGGCCACCAGCGGAACGGGCGGCTTTGGCACCGTACTCACCTGCTGGGACACGCGCCTACAGCGTCGCGTGGCCATCAAGCGCATGCCCCTGGCAACGGCGGACGGATCGCCCCCCTCTCGCCAGATCATCGATGAGGCGCTGGCCGAGGCACGGACCTCAAGCCTGTTGGCACACCCCAACATCGTGACGGTATACGACTTTGAGGTTGACCGCGACTGGGCCTACCTCGTGATGGAATACGTCGATGGCCCCACCCTCACCGAGCTGCTGGCGCGCGTGGAGGGGGGCACCCTCACCAATGACGAGGTGGCCTTCTTGGTGGAGTCCGTGGGGGGCGCCGTTGCCCTTGCCCACGAGAATGGCGTCCTGCACCTGGACATCAAGCCCTCGAACATCATGTTCGAACGTACGGGCACCATCAAGATCTGCGACTTCGGCATGGCGACGCTTGCCTCGGCCACCGGCTATGGAGGCGCACGGGGCGGCACCGTAGGCTACATGCCTCCCGAGCAGCTGGAGGGCGGCATGGTGGACGAGCGTACTGACGTGTTTGCCCTGGCCGTGGTCTGTTGGCAGGCCCTGCTCGGAGAGAACCCCTTCCTGGCGCCCACGGCGCAGGAGTCGCTCACGCGCATGGAACGCGGTCCCCGCAAGTCCATCGACCGCATGGATCCCGAGATCAAGGGCATGGCAGCCGAGGCCATCATGCAAGGCGTCGACCCAAGTCCCGCGGGCCGCCCGCCATCGATCGAGGCGTTTTCCCATGAGGTGGCCTTTGGCCTGGGGGATGCCGGGGCGGGCGCCGCGTCCATACGGCACCTCCTGGAGCAGTATGCCAACGACGGGGAGGTGCCCGACAACGGCGAGGTGCGCAAGCGGCTCCCGCTCTCCTTTCGCTACCCCTGGCTCGAGGGTGCCGTCGCGCGCGGCCTGGCAGCGCTCACCTGTGCCATCCTGGCGCTCGAGACGACACGGATCCTGCTGGCCGGCAGTGGCACCGCCCAGGCGGTCACCTGCGTGCTCGCCGCTGGGGCATCGGCCGCATGGCCACCTCTCGCCTCGGTGCTCGCCATCGGCGGCGTGTGCGCCGCCGTGTTCGCCACGTCGGACTCGGTGGCATCCATCATGATGGGCGGCACTGTGCTGGTGCTGCTCGTGACATGGTGGGCCTACGCGGGGCGGGCGACCCAACTCACCTCCACGGCGCTTCTGCTGCCCGTATGCACGGGAACGCCCGCACTCGCCCCCTTCGTGGCGGCCTTCTCCGAGACGCCCGGCCATGCCATGCTCGTCTCCCTGGTATCCTGGCTGCTGGCACAGCTGACGCGCGACCTCATGGCGACGGGCTTCGTAGCCACCGCCACGCTGCCCCTCCTGGCCGGTCAGGCCCTCTCGCCAACGGGCCTCGCATCGCTTGCGTCCACCGCGGCCGGCGCCGGCCTCGGCTCGCTCATCACCCGCCGTGGCAGCGTGGGCGCAGGCATGGCGGCTCAGATCCTCTGCCTCGTCCTGGTGCCCGGGAGGCTCCTCGTGAGTGCGCTGGTGGAAAATGGCGGATTGTGGGGCGCTGAGAGCTGGGTCTCTATCGGTCTTGGGGTACTCTTGTGTGTATTCTTGTGCATTGCGACCGCAGCCAGGGGTCCCATGTACCCTGACGAGGAGGCTGGACAGAGCGATGAAGCTGCTTAAGACATTCGAGAGTCGCATGAGCGATGTCTTCGGCGAGGCTCCGCAGGGATTTACCGCACCATTTTCGCTGAAGAAGCTTGCAAAGCGTACCGTCCGCGAGATGGAGGGCGAGACGTTCGTGGTCGATGGCGTGGACACCGCGCCGGCGCTCTTCACGCTGCTGGTGTCCCCGACGGACGACACCGCACTTCGCCCGCTCTACTCCAAGCTCACCAAGGAGATCGTCTCGTTCGTGGAGGCCCAGGCCAAGGCGAGGAGCTACGTCTTCGTGGGAAGGCCACTCGCACGCTTCATGGTTGACCCATCGCTCCGTAGCGGCAGGTTCGCCGTGTTCGCGGAGAACGTTGACGCCCGCACGCTCACGCGCCTGCGTGACGAGGAGGAGGCGTTCCTCTCCAGTTCGCTGGGGCTCGGTGGCGCGGCGGCCGCGCCTCGCGACGGCGAGGGCGCCTCGGACTATCTGCGTTCGCACGCACGTTCGGAGCGGAGGCCTCGGACGATGCCTGCCGTCGCCGAGCCAAAGGACGATCAGGAGCCTCTGGAGCCGGCCGTCTCCCTGGACGATGACCCCTATGTGGCACCCGCGCCACAGGACGGCCTTGTGGACTTGGGCATAGATGCCGACGTCAGCAAGACGCCGATGGAGCGCGGCGAGGCATCTGACGCATCCGCGGGACTTGCCGTCCTGCCCAACGACGTGGTCCAGGATGCGCTGCAGGATCCCTATGACGACGCCTCTGGGGAGGGCGAGCCAGAGGAGCGGGCGCCCGAACCTGACGGTCTCCCTGGCGCGCCCGTGCGCCCGGCACGCCCGTCGCACCTCGCACCCCCGGCGGATTCCCACCCCGTGGCGGTGCCAGCGACACAGCGGCGCAACGTTCCCCTGGTCAATCAGCAGCGCCAGTCCCCCGTCGCCGGACGTGCCGCCGACGGCCCCTCATGCATGCTCGTCGACCACCAGACGGGGCGCACGTACCGCGGCGTCGCGCCAGAGACCATCGTCGGCCGTGAGCGCACGCCGGGGGGCATCGTCATCCATGACCCCAACGTCTCGCGACGCCATGCGGAGCTCTCCTATGATGGCCACAGCTGGCACATCCGTGACCTTGGATCAACCAATGGCACGCTTGTCAACGACGTGGACGTTGACGTCTGCACCCTCCGAGATGGCGACCTCATCACCCTCGGCCTCACCAACCTCGTGTTCCAGGAGGAGGCTCGATGATTGACCTTGCTCTCTTTGGTGGTCGTCTCGTCCTGGTCGTCATCCTCTTCCTGTTCCTGTTTGCCGTCATGCGCACAGGGGTGGGACTCGTGCACGGCCAGCGCAAGGACGCCGCCATCTGGTCGGTTGACGTGGAGAAGGGCGAACGTCGCCTGCGTGGCCTGCATGTGGACATGCTCGGCCCCGTGGTCATCGGCCGCTCCCCCTCCTCGGACATCGTCATCGACGAGCCCTACGTCTCCGCCACGCATGCCCGCTTCACCCTGCAGGGCCCCGCGCTGGTGCTCGAGGACCTCGGATCCACCAACGGAACCCTCGTCAACGGCCACGCGATCACCCAGCCCGTGACCCTGCGCGATGGCGACGAGGTGCAGGTGGGCGATGCCGTCATGCGCGTGAGCCGTCGATGAGGGGCTTCCCGATACATAGGGAGGACATCGAGGAGCTGCTCGGTGCCCGCACGGCACCCGAGCCCGTCCAGAGCCCGGGTCACGAGAGGGTCGTCGTCGAGGATCGCGAGGGCTCGGGCACCAAGAGCGGCAGCTCGGCCGCGCTCTCATGGGGAGCGCGCACCGACGTGGGTCTGGTGCGCGACCACAACGAGGACTCCTTCCTGGTGCAGCCACCCGTCTTTGCCGTGTGTGACGGCATGGGTGGCCATGCCGCGGGCGAGGTGGCAAGCTCCATCGCCGTCGAGACCATTGTCAGTCACGCGCCGCTCCATGCGGACGACGTGCTGCTGGGTGCCGCCGTGGAGGCCGCCAATGCTTCCGTGATCGATGGTGCGGCCCTGGGGGTCGGCAAGCCCGGCATGGGGTGCACGGCCTCCTGCGTGCTCATCGAACGTGGCAGGATGGCCATCGCCCATGTGGGTGACTCGCGTGTCTACCTGCTGCACCAGGGGACGCTCGTGCGCCTCACGCACGACCACTCCTACGTCGAGGAGCTCGTGGATGCGGGCGAGATAACGGCCGACGAGGCCCGCGTCCACCCCTCCCGCTCCGTCATCACCCGTGCCCTGGGCAACGACCCCGACATGTACGCCGACCACTTCCTGCTCGACGTCATGCACGGCGACCGCATCATCGTGTGCTCCGACGGCCTCTCCTCCATGATCGAGGACTCCCGGATAGAGGCGCTCTCCTGCTCCACCGCGACGCCCCAGGCGGCGGCGGACGCCCTGGTGGCGGCGGCGCTCAAGGCCGGTGGCTCGGACAACGTGACCGTCGTGGTCGTGGACGTGCTGGATGACGGGACGTTCGACCGCCATCGCTTAAGGCGCAGGCGCATCGCCGTCACCGCTGCCATCGTGGCCGCCGCACTCGTGGGCGCCCTTGCCCTCGGGATCGGGCTCTTCGTGAACAGCTCCTGGTACCTCGCAGACAATGCCGGCACCGTGGGCATCTACCATGGCGTCAACGGCAGCTTCCTGGGGATTCCCCTCTCGCAGCTCGACGAGACGACCTCCGTGCAGACAAAGGACCTCCCCGCACCCGTGCAGGAGAGCCTCTCCGAGGGGCTGACCGTCTCCAGCGAGAGCGAGGCACGCGACACCGTGGAGAACTACCGCGACCAAATAGATGCCGACAAGAGCGCTGCCGCCGTGGCGGCCAACCGTTCGACCACGGGCACCGACACATCGGCGGACAGACCGGCGACGCCGGAGAGCTCCGACGGCGCACGACCGGGTGGTGAATAGCGTGATGCCTCAACTAAACACCAGGCGCAATGGGGAGCTGGCACTGCTCGTGCTCGCTGCCATACCCGTCATTCTGCTGTGGGCGATGTATGTCATCAGCATGCAGGTTCCCCTCAGCCTGGGGGCGCTTGCGGTGCCGCTGGGGCTTTTCGTGGCGTTCGCCGTGGCCCACGTCGCCGTGCGCATGTATGCGCCGGGCGCCGACCCCTGTCTGCTCCCCCTGGCGTTCCTGCTCTCGGGCATAGGCATCGCGTTCGTGACCAGGCTCGCACCCTCATTGGCGGATGGCCAGGTCATATGGCTCTTCATCTCCGTGGCAGCCATGGTTGTGGCGCTCATCATGGTTCCCAGCGTAGAATCGCTCGCCCAGTACAAGTACACCATCGGCATCGTCGGCATCGCCCTCCTGCTGCTGCCCATGCTCATTGGCACCGAGCGCGGCGGCTCCAAGCTGTGGCTCGCGCTGGGCCCCTTCTCGTTCCAGCCAGGCGAGCTGGCGAAGATCCTCATCGTGGTCTTCCTCGCCGCCTACCTGGCCGAGAACCGCGAGCTGCTCTCCGCCTCCACCAGGCACATCGGCCCCCTCTCGCTGCCGCGTCCGCGCATGCTGGCACCCATGCTCATCATGTGGGGCATCTCGCTGCTGGTCGTGGTGTTCGAGCGCGACCTGGGCAGCGCCCTCCTCTTCTTCACGTTCTTCGTGGTCATGCTCTATGTGTGCACGGGACGTCTGAGCTACGTGCTGGTGTCCATCGTGCTGTTGGCCATCGGCGCCATGCTCTCATACCACCTGTTCTCACACGTGCAGGTGCGCGTGCAGATTTGGCTCGACCCGTTTGCCGACGCCTCCAACAAGGGCCTCCAGATCGTGCAGTCGCTCTTCTCGCTGGCGGACGGCGGCCTTGTGGGCAGGGGCATCGGCAAGGGCATGCCGACGCTCATCCCCGTCGTCGAGTCCGACTTCATCTTCTCCGCCGTCGGCGAGGAGATGGGCCTCCTGGGCGCCAGCGCCGTGCTCATCTGCTATCTGCTGCTGGCAATTCGCGGCCTCACCACCGCCGCCCGCGCGAAGTCCGATGTCGCGGCCTTCACGGCCGTGGGCCTGTCGGCAGCCGTCCTGGTGCAGGCCTTCGTCATCGTGGGCGGGGTCACCCGGCTGCTGCCCCTGACCGGCGTCACCCTGCCCTTCATGAGCCAGGGCGGAAGCTCGCTCTTGGCCACCTTCATCATCCTGGGCCTGTTGCTCAAGGCGGGCGACGAGGGAACGGGCCGTCACGCCCAGATGGAGATGACCGACGCGCAGGCGTCGTCGCTGCTCGCGGGCGCACATGCCAGTGATGACGAGGATGTCGAGGCCGCGCAGGTGGTACACGGCTCGCATGCCCGCGCGCACTTCGGCATGCTCACCGCCGAGTCGGGCGTGCTGGGGCGCGTCGCCCTGGGCAAGCGCCTCACCGCCCTGGTGGTGGTCTTCTCCGCCATGGTCATGCTGCTTGTGGCAAACCTCACCTATATCCAGGTGTTTGATGCCGGCACGCTGCAGAGGATGCCCAACAACAACCACACCATCACCCGCACGGCACACGTGCAGCGTGGGGCCATCATCACCTCCGATGGCGTGACGCTGGCCGAGTCGCTCGCACAGTCCGACGGCACCTATGCCCGGAGCCACCCACAGGGAGCCCTTGCCACCCACACCGTTGGCTACGTCTCCACCCAATACGGCGCCACGGGCATCGAGTCCTCCTATAACGACGTGCTCACGGGCAAGTCGGATTACTCCAGCTGGCTGAACGCCCTCTACTCTGTGGCGGGCGTGCAGATGCCGGGCTCCTCGGTGGTGCTCACCATCAACTCCCAGATGCAGAAGGCCGCTCAGGATGCGCTGCGGGGCAAGACGGGAGCCATCGTCGTGCTCGACCCCACCACGGGCGCCGTGCTCGCCAAGGCGTCTTCGCCCAGCTACACCTATGACAACATCTCCAGTCTCGTCTCGGCCGACTCCGGCGCGGGCGAGCTGGTGGATCGCACCACACAGACGCTCTACACGCCCGGCTCCACCTTCAAGGTGATCTCTCTCGCGGCGGCGCTGGATAGTGGGACCGCCACGTTGAACACCACCTATCCCGCACCCGCCTCCCTCAACATCGGTGGGGCTCCCGTGACCAACAACGACAATGACAGCTGGAGCAGGCTCTCGCTCAAGGACGCCTTCGCATACTCCACCAACACCGTCTTCGGCCAGCTGGGCACCCAGATCGGTGCCAACAGGCTCGTCTCCTACGCCAACGCCTTCGGCTATGGAGCCGCCCTGGGCCAGGACTTCTCCGCTCAGGCATCCCTCATGCCCAGCCCCTCGGAGATGACTGAGTGGGAGACGGCATGGGCCGCCGTGGGACAGCCCGTGGGCAACCACGCGAGTCCCGCCGGGCCTCAGGCAACCGTCATGCAGAACGCCGTCGTAGCCGCGGCGATTGCCAACAACGGCATAGCCATGAACCCCTATGTGGTCGATCACATCCTCTCACCCGAGGGGGCCACCACCTCCACGACGCAGTCCAAGGCCCTGGGCCAAGCCGTCTCCTCGCAAACGGCCTCCCAGGTGAAGGAGGGTATGCTCGCCGTGGTGGAGGGCGGGTCGGGCACCGGCGCGCGCGTCCGCGGCGTGAAGGTGGCCGGCAAGACGGGCACGGCGCAGACCTCATCCTCCGTCGCCAATTCGCTCTTCATAGGCTTCGCGCCCTATGACCAGCCAACGCTTGCCATTTCCGTATGCATCGAGGGCTCCGAGTCCAACGACGTCCACGGTGAGGCGGCCACGGTGGCAGGCAAGGTGCTGGCCACCTGCCTTAACGTACAGGCAATGGGGGCGAGTTCCTGATGAGGGACGAGACGCTACGGCCCCATGCAGGGTGCCAGTCAGGCACACCGAACGTGCAGGGGGACACGCATACGCTGATGATGACTGGCGGCAGGCACGAGCCGCCTTGGGATGGGAGAGAGAATGGCTGACAGGATTCTGGGCGGGCGCTACAAGGTTCAGGACAGAATCGGAACCGGTGGCATGGCCATGGTGTATCGGGGCCTCGACGAGGTCCTGGGCAGAACCGTCGCCATCAAGACGATGCTGCCACAGTACGCCTCCGACCCATCGTTCGCCGCCCGCTTCAAGCAGGAGGCCCAGGCTGCCGCCGCTCTGCAGAGCCCCTACATCGTCTCGGTGTACGACTGGGGGCAGGATGGCGACACGTACTACATCGTCATGGAATACCTGCGCGGAACCGACCTCAAGAACGGCATTCGTCGCCATGGCGCCCTGGACTGCAAGAAGGTCGCACAGATTGGCTCGCAGATTGCGCAGGCCCTCTCCGTGGCTCACGCGCACGAGATCATCCACCGCGACATCAAGCCACAGAACATCATGGTTCAACCCGATGGCAACATCAAGGTGATGGACTTTGGCATCGCCCGCGCCAAGAACAGCCATCTCACGCAGGACAATTCCGTGCTGGGCACGGCCCACTACGTCTCTCCCGAGCAGACACAGGGCAAGGAGCTTGGGCCCACCACCGACATCTATTCGCTGGGCATCGTCATGTACGAGGCAGCCACCGGCAGTGTGCCCTTCGATGGCGATGATGCCATCTCCGTGGCGCTCAAGCAGGTGAACGAGCAGCCGGAACCTCCCAGCAAGCGCAATCCCAAGGTGGACGCCGCACTGGAGGGCATCATCCTCAAGTGCATGCAGAAGGACCCCGCCGACCGCTTCCAGACGGCCAACGAGCTGGCCCGCGTGCTGAGGGACTACCTCGCCGGTCGCATCCGGGCGGTCAACAGCGCCACGGCATCCGTGGCCCCGGCGGCCGTCCCGATGGGGCAGGCGACCGCACCCCTGGCTTCGAACACCTCGAACATGCCACGCGCAAACACGACGGCGCGGCGCATGGGCACGGGACGCATGAAGCCACAGACGGCCACCGAGAAGGCCCGCAAGGAAGAGGAGGAGCGCAAGCGCAGACATAGGCGCCGCCTCATCATCGGGGCCATCGTGGGCGCACTCGCGCTCGTGGGCATCGTGGCCGCCATCGCAAATGCCATGGGACTGTTCAACCAGACGCGCGCCGTCCCCAACCTCAGCAACCTCACCGAGGAGCAGGCACTCGCGGAGATTGACGGCAGTGGTGGCTTCTTCCAGCGCGGCTCCGTGAAGGAGGAGTACAACTCCACTGTCGCGCAGGGGCTCGTGATAGATCAGACGCCCGACGCCGGCCAGAGCGCGCCGCGTGGCACCCAGATCGACCTGGTGATCTCCAAGGGGCCAGAGCCCGCCGCAAGCGTGACGGTACCTGACCTCACGGGCATGTCGGCCCAGGAGGCGGATGCCGCCCTCAAGGCCGTCGGGCTGGTGGGCCAGCCAGGCGACGACGTGAGCGACGACAAGGTCGATGCCGGCAAGGTCGCCGCGCAGAATCCCGCAGCAGGCGCGACCGCCAAGGCGGGGGACACCGTCACCTACCAGCTCTCCAAGGGCCCCGAGACCACCAGCGTGCCCAGCGTCGTGGGCATGACCCAGGACCAGGCCACCAAGAAGCTGCAGGATGCCGGCTTCACCGTGACGGTCAAGAACGCCGACAGCGACTCCGTGGAGAAGGGCAAGGTCATCTCGCAGTCGCCGAGTTCGGGCAGAGCAGCCAAGGGATCGACGGTCACCATCACCGTATCCAATGGCTCGTCGACGGTGGACGTACCGGATGAGACAGGGAAGGATGAGGAGGCTGCCAAGCAAGATTTGAAGAGCAAGGGCTTTTCGGTGACCGTCCAATACGAGGCGAGCAAGACCGTGGAGAAGGGCAAGGTCATCTCGCAGTCGCCGAGCTCGGGTAGTGCCGGCAAGGGGTCAAAAGTCACCATCATCGTAAGCACAGGTTCGTCAAGCAGCAGCAACAGCGATAATGGAAAGAGCGACGGTGGCAACGGTCCGGCCCCAAGTGACCCAACAAACGAAACGGATGGCGCCAGCCCCTGACAGGATGGAGCGACGGCATCCCAGCAGGGGACTGCACCCCCCTCCCCGCTGCCGACTCCCTCTCTTCTCGGGCTGTCAGCGGATGGTCGCGCCCCTCTGCCCCCATCCAGGAGCGTTTTGGCCCCAAGTGCGTGATGGGCCCAGCGGCATATGCCTCTCCAACGCCTTGGAAAGCGAGCGCATGCGCGCCTTTATGCTGGTGGGGAAGCACCGAGACGATATCCGAGGCCATGACATGCCTCATATTGCGCGTTTGATGACCCGTTTGGGTGACTCCCAGCACGCACTTGGGGCCAAAACGCTCCTCCCTCGCCTCAATATGGTCGCGGGGCAAGGGGTGTCGAGGTCTCAACGAACAGGCCGGCCGCACATGCGGCCGGCCTGGGACATGCATATGGTGACCCCGGGCGGATTCGAACCGTCGACACCAGGTTTAGGAAACCTGTGCTCTATCCCCTGAGCTACGGGGCCATGCAAGCAATGATTCTAGCAT
>NZ_AWEZ01000062.1 GCF_000468755.1 Olsenella profusa F0195 | reverse complement strand
TTTGACTAAACACATGCGAGCGCGTCCACCCACCCGGCAGGCGTCGCGCTTGGCTTGGAACGCCCCAGGGCCCGTCTGGCCCTCGATGGGCCCCGGCCGCGTTCTAGGCAGTGGGCGACGGCCTCGCTCATCCGCCGGGCGATGGACGTAGGCGCCCCCTTCTCGTGGATGGGCAGCCGCCCCGTCCTCCCGCATTCTCTCCACCAGGCCCGTGGCGCCATGCGAGACGGATGCCCAAGCCCTGCGATCGTGTCGGCATAGCTGTGACCGAACCTGGTGAACGTCTCCATGGCGGCTCTCTTCTGCCTGTCACCGCACACGAGGACCCTCCTGAACCTATCTGGCCCAAGATCACCACCGCATGCCCAAGGTAGCGATCACAAAACTCTGCGGCAGTGATGATTTCCACGTCGTCGAATTGTTCTAGGTCAAGCAGATCCTTATCGCCGCTAACGATGTAGAGCGCACGAGATGAAACTGCGCATTCCAGGAACTTGTTGTCATCGGGATCCCTGCAGAGGTTAACTGTGCATTCAGGCTGCACCAAATGCAGGGCTGCTTCGAAGGGCGCCAGAACGTCTCTTTGCAGCTTGCCCTGCTTTCGAGCGATCATCTCGTCGACGATTCCTTGGTACTCATCCACAATGTCAGGAGTTGCAAACGCGGCGATTTTTCCCTCAACCACCGCTTCAAGGACTTTCCTCGGGTTACCGCCAAAGAAGGTTCCTGAGATGACCACGTTGGTGTCAATCACTATTCTCACGCGTGCCTCTTTGCTCTGACGGACTTGATGACGTCGTCTACGTCAGACTCCTGGTAGCCGACCGACTTGGCCCATGCCTGCGCCTCGTCCAGCCTGACGTGGAATTCCTCGGCGGTTGGCATCTGAATCCTCTTGAGCATGATGACATCACCAGAGGTGTATACGGCAAGTTTGTCGCCACTCTGAATCGAGAGCTCCTTGCGCAGCTTTGCGGGTAGCACAACCTGTCCTTTGGAAGAAACAGTAAGAACATTCGCGCTCATGATGACTCCTTAAGTAAGAAATTCTTACGTGTAGTATACCCATCGCAGGACTGTCCAGTTATGAACGTAGAATTGTGAGCAGAAATGAGCCGAGCACGTCCTGTTCTACGCCGCTGACGAGAGGTTGGACCAGACATGCCGATCGGCCGCTGACTTTAGGCCCCTGCCATCGCGGCGGTCGAGGCGGCGCTCAAGCAGGCGGCTGCTTGTTGATACCGCTACCATAATTTTCGACAGCCGAGCTACCGTGTCACGCCAATCGCGCCACTGCAGTTTCGATACCGGCGCCACCACCCTCTCGCCAATCAGACCACCGGCAACATGCCTGCTCCCGACTGGGCAGCCGTCGGGAGGGGCTCGATCGGGGAGGAGCGTGATGGGGGAGCCAAGCACGTGCCGGCAGCCCGGCGTGAGGCCCCACCTCGCGCAGATAGGAAGGAAGTGTGGGCCGCACGGGCGGACGGTGGCAGGGCGCCGGAGCCGGGGAGAGGGGACCGAGGACCGCAGGCGAGGCGAGGAGAGTGCGTTCGACGGGTTCAGGGGCGTGATGGAGCAGGAGGCGGCGCTCCCGGGGATCACGGAGAGGGCGATCCACGAGTTCCTGCCCGACCGTCACCCGGAGGCGAGCCTGCCGGAGTGCGGGCCGTTCACGAAGTGCTGCCGCTCGCACGGCATAGGGCGCGCTGGCGCGCCCGAGCCGGAAGCGCGCCCGAGGTTCGGGACGCCGCCGGAGCGCCAGATGCAGTTCGACTGGAAGGAGAGCCTGCGGATGGTCGACGTCAACGGCGAGGTCTTCGAGTTCAGCGTGTTCTCCGCCGCGCTCGGCCACTCGCGCGACCACCGCCTCATCTGCTCGCGCACGCGTACGGAAGATGACCTGCTGGCATGCCTCCTGGCGACGCTCGTGCGCTTCGGCGGCATGCCCGGGGAGGCCATCACCGACGACATGGGGGCGCTCGTCACCTTCGTCGGCGGCAGGCGCGTCAAGTCCGAGCGCGCGTGGCGGCTCGCCAGGGAGGCGGGGTTCGGGCTGGGGCCCTGCGAGGTGTCGACACCCCGGACGAAGGGCAAGGGCGAGAGCGCCAACCGCCTCGCGAGCAGGCCCGGGGCCTGCGATCACGGCCTCGAGGGCGAACGGGGGCCACCCGACGCCACCGCGCGCATCGAGGCGCGCCCGAACGCCGGGCCCAGCGAGACGACGGCGCGGGCGGCCGCCGTGTAGCCCATGCCCGCGAGCACGAGCTCGGCGTAGTGACGCCTCCTGGCGGCCAGCATCTCGCCCTGCCTCCCATGGGCGACTCCCGCGTATCCGTACCCCACCAAGGACTCCTTCCGAAATCCATGGTGTTGCGACGACCGTTAGAATCCGCCCGATGGGCTTTCCCGGTCTCGAATCCGTCCCTCTCATGTCGCCCAGAAGCTTCATGGTGCGAGCGAGCCGGGTGGCAAGCGGGCACCTGACCTCATGGACCTGCAAGTCATAGTCACCCATGCGGAGGTCGATAGGCTTCTGGCAAAGAAGACGTGCGAGAGACTGTTTGCCTACAGGCAGCTGCAGCCGTGGTCACCGACGACCAAGAAGGGGATCGATTGGTGAGCATTCATGGCTTTTCCATAAATCTGTTCCCTCCGTATATCAGTGACGTAACATAGCAACTTGAGTGCTTGCCTAGGGGCCACAACGACAGGGGCGCCCTCCGGACAAAAAGGGACATCTCGCATATGCTTCAACCGCTTACCGACCTCTTCCTGGTCATCGTGGACTGGGCCCATGGCCTCACGGGGAGCTACTGGGTGGCCATCTTCGTGTTCACCCTGGTGTCCAAGGTCGTCCTCATGCCGCTCTCACTGTGGTGCCAGAAGAACTCCATCGTCATGGTGCAGGTGATGCCCGACCTGTTCCGCCTCAAGGAGCGCTACTTTGGCGACCGCGAGGCCATCGACGAGAACCAGAACCGCCTCTACAAGGAGCACCACTACCACCCGCTGCTCTCCCTGGTGCCCCTGGCCATCCAGGTCATCATCCTGTTCGCGCTCGTGGACGTCATCCACGCCATCACCGACAGCGGCGCTCCCGGCACGGAGTTTTTGGGCCTGGTGCCCAGCCAGGACGGTGGCGCCTCCCTCGTGATGGTGCTTCTGGCCACGCTGTCCGCCGTGGCCATGGGCGTCGCCTCCAACCACATCAACCCGCTGCAGCGCGAGCAGTCGCGCGCGGAGAAGAACACTACCAACGGCCTCTCCATCGCGCTCTCCATGTTCCTCGCGTTCTTCGTGGCATGTGGCATGGCCTTCTACTGGGTGTGCTCCAACCTGCTCTCCATCCTGGTGCAGGTGGTGTGCAATCTCATCATCAGGCCATCCAGGTACATCGACTACGACGAGCTCAACGAGACGCGCGACTCCTACGATGCCATGGTCGAGGCCACCAGGAGCGAGCACAGGTGGTGGCAGCGCGACCCACACGCCCGCCGCGAGAAGGCCGACTACAAGCGCTTCTTCAAGGTGGATGGCAAGCACCTGGTGTTCTACTCGGAGGGGTCGGGCTTCTACAAGTACTTCCAGGGTGCCATCGAGTGGCTGCTCGCAAACTCCGACGTGCGCATCCACTACGTCACGAGCGACCCTAACGACCAGGTGTTCGAGCTGGCCCTCTCTGAGCCGCGCATCCAACCCTACTATCTGGGGCAGCGCCGGCTCATCACCCTCATGATGAAGATGGACGCCGACGTGGTGGTGACCTCCCTCGGCGACCTGGACAACTTCTACATCAAGCGCTCCTACGTGGACAAGGACACCGAGTATGTGTACGCGCCCCACCACATGACCTCGATGACCGTCACCTCCACGCGCGGCGAGTACGCCAACTACGACGCCGTGATGTGCGTGGGCCAGCACCAGGTGGATGACGCCCGCGCGGTTGAGGAGTTCTACGGCACGCGCCACAAGAAGCTGCCACTGGTGGGCTACGATCTCCTAGACCGCGAGATCGCGGACTACGCGGCCATGGAGAAGGTGCGCCACGAGCGCCCCGAGGTGCTCATCGCCCCCACGTGGAACTATGACAACATCCTGGACTCCTGCATCGACGGCATGCTGGCGCAGCTCCTGGGCCATGGCTACCACATCACGGTACGCCCGCATCCCGAGTACATCAAGCGCTACCGTGCCAAGCTCGATGCCCTCATGGCGCGCTACAGCGAGGTGGGTGAGGACGAGCTCACCTTCGAGTGCGACTTCTCGGGCCATTCCTCCATCTTGGAGGCCGACGTGCTGGCCACCGACTGGTCGTCCATCGCCGAGGAGTTCTCCCTCACCACGCTCAAGCCCTGCCTCTTCGTGGACACCACCATGAAGGAGCTCAACCCCGACTGGCCCAAGATCACGGGCTGGACGCCCCTGGACATCTCCATCCGCAGCGAGATCGGCGTCTCCGTGGACCCCAAGGACCTCTCCGGCCTGCGCGCTGCCGTGGACGACATGGTGGCCGATTCCGGGCGCTGGGCGGAGCGGATTCGCACCGTGCGCGAGCGCATGATCGCCAACCTGGGCCACGGCGGTGCGGCGGCGGGCGAGTTCCTGCTGGGCGAGGTCCTGGCCAAGCAGGTTGCCAAGGGTTCCCAGGACGAGGAGGAGGCCACCGATGAGGACTAGGATGCCGAGACGTGCCCTCGTGGCGTGCGACGTCGCCTTTGCCTGTGCGCTGGCCTGCGTGTGGGCAAACGCCCTGGCCACCCCAGCCCTTGCGTACGTGGACCCCTCGGTGATGACCTACACCATCCAGGCCCTCGCCGGCGTGGCCGTGGCCCTCTCGGCCGTGCTGGGCGTGGCATGGCGCCGTCTGCGTCGCGTGCTCCTGAGACTCCTGGGCGCGCACGAGGCACGCGTGCGGGAGGGTGAGGTGCATCGGGTCGACCCCTCGGACGCCGCCGCGCATGAGCGCGCCCGCGAGCAGGCGCATCACGCATCGCTTGTCGTGGACGCCCCGGCTCAGGAACGTCTGCCCTGGCATGTGCGCCTCGTCCTCGCGCTCGTCGTGTGCCTGGTGGCGGTGTTCACGATCTTCGTGGAGCCGGCGCTCGAGATGGTGGCGGCCAGCACGGACAGCCTCTTCTTCACCATCGTCACCATCTGGAAGCCGGTGGTCGTGGTGGGACTTGCGGTCGCCGTCGCACTGGCGCTCGTCATCTCCCTTGCCAGGGGCAAGGCGTTCAACGTCCTGCTGGCGCTGGTGAGCGCTCTGGCGCTTGCGGCCTTCCTGCAGGTGCTCCTGCTCAACGTCGGGCTGCCCGCGGCAGATGGCTCCCCGGTTCCGTGGGACTCGTTCCAGGGGATCACGGTGATCTCGGCGCTCGTGTGGGTTGTCGTCATCGCGGGTGCCGTGGCGTTCGCCCTCAGGCGGCCCCTGCCCTTCAAGGGCGTGGCCGTGCTCCTCGCCGTGCTCCTCGCCGTGTCGCAGGGCATCGGGCTGGGCCTCACCACGCGGCGCCCCACGGCCGACGGTACCCCCGTGAGTGCCGAGAAGCCGCAGGTGACCATGGAGGGCCTCATGGACGTCTCGGACAGGGGCAACGTGATCGTGTTCGTGCTGGACACCTTTGACGTGAGCTTCCTCGACCAGACGCTGGCGCAGTATCCCGACGCGCTGGACGAGATGACGGGCTTCACCAACTACCACAACACCGTGGGCAACATGATCCCCACGCGCTACGCGTTGGCCACGCTCACCACGGGGCGCACGCTCAGGCAGGACGACCCGGCCTTCTCCAACACGCTGGTGCGCGGCTGGTACGGCGGCGACAACCTGGTGGATGCCGTCAACCGCTCCGGCTACTCCACCAGCATCTACTCGGGGGACATCTACAACGGACTGTCGCAGCTCAACGGCAGGGTCACCAACCTGCACCCCATCCCACCCCAGCCGAACAGCTTCCTGTCCACGATCTCCATCCTGGCAAGGGCGGCCTTCTACCGCGACCTGCCATGGGCGCTCAAGCCGGGGATGTGGTTCAACACCGATGACCTCAACAACGCGGTGCTGCGGACCAACGACCCATCCGATCCCAGCGTCGACCTCGACAACGAGCCCTACGTCTACGACGACGTGTCCTACCACCACATGCTCCAGAGACGTGGCCTCTCGGTGGAGCCGGACTCCGGCAAGGGGTCGTATCGTCTCATCCACCTGCTGGGCTCGCACCCACCTTTCACCATGGACGAGCATGGCGAGTACGCCCAGGGCGAGGTGACGCAGGTCCAGCAGTCGCGCGGCTCGCTGGAGATCGTGAGCGAGTACCTGAGGCAGCTCAAGAGGCTGGGCAAGTACGATGATGCGACCATCATCATCACGGCCGACCATGGGCACTGGTACCTCACGGACGAGATCAGCGAACCCTCGTCGCCCATCTTCCTGGTGAAGCCCTCCGTGGAGTTCGGCGGCGACTCCAGCCAGCCGTGCAGGACGTCCAACGTGCCCACAGGCCACATGGACCTGCCGGCAACCATCCTCGCCGCCACGGGTGGGGAGCCATGGCCCACGGGCATGCCCGCGTGGGAGGTGCCCGACGTCCCCCGGCCACGCTACTATGGCGCGACGGCCGCCGTCAACGAGAATGGCACCTGGAGGCGCACCTACATCCGCCAGTGGCGCATCGACGGCGACTCATGCGACTTTGGAAACTGGACGGAGACGGGCACCATCTGGCCCATCGTCGAGTCCGACTAGGACAGTCCTCCCATCCATGGACATGGGCACGGGAAATGAGCACAGGAACGTTCAATCTATGGATTATTGCTCCATAGATTGAACGTTCATTTCTTTGCAAGTACACTAAAGCGGTTGAACATTACATCCCTCCACCGTGGGCAGGGGAGAAACACGAGACCTTCATGGCGATAGCGCAGGACGAATTCGAACGGCTCCGGCAGCGTGCCCTCGCAGGGGACGCCGCGGCCCAGGCGACGCTCGCACCCTACCAGGTGGACAATGCCATCATCATGGCGGCGGGCCTCTCGTCGCGCTTCGTGCCCATCTCGTACAAGACGCCCAAGGGCCTCATCACGGTGAGGGGGGAGGTACTCATCGAGCGCCAGATCCGCCAGCTCAGGGAGGCTGGCATCACCGACATCACCGTGGTGGTGGGCTACCGGAAGGAGCGCTTTGCCTACCTGGCGGATGCCTTCGGCGTGGACCTCGTGGTCAACGACCGCTATGCGGAGCGCAACAACAACTACACGCTCTGGCTCGTGCGCGACCGCCTGGCCAACACCTTCGTGTGCTCGTCGGACGACTACTTCGAGCGGAACCCCTTCGAGCGCTACGTGCGTGGTGCCTACTACGCGGCGGAGTACGTGGCTGGTCCCACCGACGAGTGGTGCCTGCGGACGGACGGCGACGGGCGCATCGTCGACGTCGAGGTGGGCGGCGCGGACGCCTGGGTCATGCTGGGCCACGCCTACTTCGACCGCCCCTTCTCCCGGCGGTTCGTGCGGCTCCTGGGCGCGGAGGTCGAGGATCCCACCACGGCGGACCGCCTGTGGGAGGCCATCTACGCCGACCACCTGGACGAGCTCGCCCTGATCATGCGTCGCTACGACGAGGGGGTCATCCGCGAGTTCGACAGCCTCGACGAGCTTGTCGCCTATGATCCTGCCTTCATCGAGTCCGTGGACTGTGCGGTGCTTGACAACATCACGACCACGTTGCGCTGCTCCCGCAGGGACCTCGGCGACTTCCGTCCCGTGGGGCAGGGCCTCACCAACCTCTCCTTCCACTTTTCCGTGGGGGAGGGCGAGCGCAGGTGGGAGTACGTATACCGCCATCCCGGCGTGGGGACCGACAAGTTCATCAACCGCCGGGCAGAGACGGACGCCGAGGCGGTCGCCGCGCGCATGGGCATCGACGGGACCTTCGTCCACGAGGACCCCACGAGCGGGTGGAAGATCTCCCACTTCGTGCGCAACGCCCGCACCATCGACCCCACGGATCCCGCCGACGTGCGTCGTGCCATGGAGTGCGCGCGACGCCTCCACGAGTCGGGGGCGCGCATCCCCGCCACGTTCGACTTCTTTGCCGATGGCGTAGGCTACGAGACCCTGCTCGAGGAGCATGGCGACATCACCGTGCCTGGCTACCGTGAGCTGCGCGACAAGGTGGTGCGCGTCAACGGGCATGCCCAGGCGGACGACTACGAGGCGGTCTTCAGCCACAACGACTACCTGCCACTCAACCTTCTCGTGGGCGAGGACGACGAGCTCTTTGTCATTGACTGGGAGTTTGCCGGCATGGGCGACCCCGGCAACGACACGGCCACCTTCATCATCTGCAGCGACGCCGACCGCGCACGAGGCGATGCCGCCATCGACGCCTACTTTGGTCGCCCGGCGACCTTCGAGGAGCGCAGGCACTTCTGGGCCCGTGTGGTCCTGGGCGGATGGTGCTGGTACGTCTGGGCGCTCGAGAAGGAGGCGGAGGGTGCCGGCGTGGGCTCGTGGCTGGACATCTACCGCAGCTACTGCGCCGACTACATCGACATGGTCCTCGCCTGGTATGAGGACGGGACGAAAGGGGCTCACTCATGATCTGGGGCTTTGGGGCGGCGCTCACCTGGGCGCTCGATACGGTCATCCTCTCGGTGGCGCTCGCGAAGGGCGTCTTCGTCTCCACGCCGCAGGCCATCGCGCTCGCGGCGTTCGTGAGCACGTTCCTGCATGACGCGGGCTCGGCCGTGACGGCGTTCGTCTACATGGCGCTGCGTCGCAAGCTCAAGGACACGCTGGCCATCCTCAAGACGCGGGCCGGCCTCGTGATCATGGGGGCAGCGCTCATCGGTGGCCCCCTCGGCATGACGGGCTACGTCATCTCGGTCAATAACATCGGGGCGTCCTATGCCGCCGCCATCTCCGCCTTCTTCCCGGCATGGGGGGCCTTCCTGGCGGCCATCGCGCTCAAGGAGCGCATGCACTGGTTTCAGTGGCTGGGTCTCATCGCGTGCCTTGCCGCGGTGGCCGTGCTGGGCTACACGCCTGCCGAGGGCATTCCCGGCAACTGGACCGTGGGTATCATCGGTGCGCTCGCCTGCGTGTTGGGCTGGGGCACCGAGGCGGTCGTCGTCGACTGGGGCCTCAGGAACACCGCCGTGGACAACGAGGTGGCCATGCAGATCAGGCAGACCACCTCGGCGCTTGCCTATGCCGCCATCATCCTGCCGGTGTTGGGCGGCTGGGGCTTTGCGACGGACGTGCTTGGCAGCGATGCCATGCCCTTCGTCGCGCTCGCGGGCGCCTCGGGCACGGTGTCCTACCTCTGCTACTACCGTGCCATCGACCTCATCGGCGCGTCACGCGCCATGGCGGTCAACATCACCTACTCGGCGTGGGCCATACCCATCTCACTCATCATTCTGGGGTCCATCCCCGACCTCAAGGGCGTCGTCTGCGCCATCGTGATCATCCTGGGCGCCATCTGCGCGGCGACGGACGTTCGTTCGATGCTTGGCGCCACGTCACAGGAGGCCTAGCATGACCCTCTCCAAGAGCGAGTTCAATCTGCTCAAGACCATCGCGGCCCAGGAGGGCCCCGTGAGCCAGCGCGAGCTTGCCGCCGAGAGTGGCCTCTCGCTGGGCACCGTCAACTCGTCGCTGCGCGTGTGCGAGGATGCGGGGTACGTGCAGGATGGGCGCATCACGCAGGCGGGCATGGAGGCGCTCGAGCCCTATGCGGTGGACAATGCCGTCATCATGGCGGCGGGCCTCTCGTCGCGCTTTGCCCCCATCTCGTATGAGCTGCCCAAGGGCCTGCTCAAGGCCCATGGCGAGGTGCTCATCGAGCGTCAGATCCGCCAGCTCATGGATGCCGGCGTCACCGACATCACCGTGGTCGTGGGCTACAAGAAGGAGTACTTCTTCTACCTGCGCAGCAAGTATGGCGTCACCATCGTGGTCAACCCCACCTACGCCACGCGCAACAACAACGGTACCCTGTGGCTCGTGCGCGACCGCCTGGCCAACACCTACGTGTGCTCGTCGGACGACTACTTCACGCAGAACCCCTTCGAACGCTACGTGTACGGCGCCTACTATGCCTGCGAGCGCGTGGAGGGCCACACGGACGAGTGGTGCGTCTCCACGGGCGCCGCCGGGCGCATCACGGGCATCAGCGTGGGTGGCACCAATGCGCTGGTCATGCTGGGACACGCCTACTTCGACCAGGCGTTCTCCGAGGGGTTCGTGAGGGCGCTGGAGCAGGACTACAACCGCCCCGAGACCGCTGACAAGCTCTGGGAGGGCATCTATGCCGATCACCTGCGCGAACTCTCGATGGTGGCGCGTGAGTACCCGGCGGGCGTGATCAACGAGTTTGACTCCCTGGATCAGCTGCGCAGCTTCGACCCACGCTTCATGGAGAACGTGGACTCCAGGATCTTTGACAACATCGTATCCATCCTGCACTGCGACAAGGATGACATTCACGAGTTCTGGCCGCTCAAGCAGGGGCTCACCAACCTCTCCTGCCACTTCTCCGTGGGGGAGGGCACGGACAAGCAGGAGTACGTCTACCGCCATCCTGGCGTGGGCACGGAGAAGCTCGTGAGCCGTGCGAGCGAGGCGGCCGGCCTGCGCCTTGCCAAGGAGCTGGGGCTGGACAGCACCTTCATCTACGAGGACGAGGAGCATGGCTGGAAGCTCTCACGCTTCGTGACGAACGCCAAGAACCTGGACTCCGGCAACGACGACCAGTTGCGTCGTGCCATGGAGATGGGCCGCAAGCTGCACGAGAGCGGCGCTAGGCTCGATCGCCGCTTTGACTTCGTGCTGCAGGGTCTGGAGTACGAGCGGCTCCTGCTGGAGGGCGGCCCCATCGAGGTGCCTGGCTATCAGGAGCTCAAGGACAAGGTCATGCGCCTCAAGGAGCATGCGGACGCGGATGGGTACCCCATCTGCGTCTCACACAACGACTTCTTCGAGCTCAACTTCCTGGTGGACGAGAACGACGCCATGAGCCTCATCGACTGGGAGTATGCGGGCATGTCGGACGTGGCCAGCGACTACGGCACGTTCGTGGTGTGCTGCCAGCTCTCCGACGAGCGTGCCGAGCGGGCGCTCGAGTACTACTTCGGTCGGCCCGCCACGGCGGCAGAGCACCGTCACTTCTGGAGCTATGTGGTGTTCGCCGGCTGGTGCTGGTACCTGTGGTCGCTCGAGAAGGAGTCCGAGGGCGACAACGTGGGCGAGTGGCTGTTCGTCTACTACCGCTACGCCGCGGACAACGTGGACAAGGTGCTCTCCTGGTACGAGGAGGCGACTCAGGCGGACTAGGCCTCATGTCGCGAGGCACATGGCGAGCCTATTGTTTTGAGGGCTTGGCGGCGTCGTGCCCCCGCTCGTGCCGGTCGAGCGCAAGCTCCTGCGAGAGCACCTCGACCTTGTGGGTGAGCACCGAGATGTCGCAGGCCTGGTCAAACAGCTTGAGCAGCATGAGGGCGATGAGCACCACGAACACGAAGTTGCTGGGCGAGAGGAAGCCGGTAAGCCGGGAGAAGAAGAACGCAATCTGCGGGAAGACGGCTAGGACGAGCAGCACGACGGCGGCCACCACCCAATAGACCGACTCCGAGACGCGAATCTTGCGCTTGCGGATGCGTCGCACCACCACGCCCAGGGCGATGATGGTGACGAGGATCAGAAGGACGCGAAGTACCGGGCTCATGGGGCACCCCTTACCTAAACCATTGGAAGAGCAGCAGCGACAGGCACGTGCGCAGCATGTAGCGGATGGAGCTCATGAAGCGGAGGTAGCTGGTGCCGCCCTGACGCTCGCGCATCCGGGCGGGCACCTCCACCACGCGGGCGCCCTTGCGGATGAGCAGGGCCACGGTGTCCGGCTCGGGCGTGATGTCGAAGCCGTTGGCGAAGACCTCCATCATGGCGCGATCGTACATGCGCATGCCCGAGGTGGGGTCTTGGATGGTCTGATGTGTGGTGTGGCGAATGAGCCAGGTGATGAGCTTGGCGCCGGCGCCGCGCACACCAACGGCCCCACTCCCGGCGGCCCCACGCGATGCGATGACGATGTCTGCGCCGTGTTCGATGGCCTGTGCCATCGACGCGAGGTAGATGGGCATGTGCTGCCCGTCCGCATCATACTGCACGGCAGCGTCGTAGCCGTTGCGCAGCGCATGCTTCATGCCCGCCTGCACGCCGGCGGAGAGTCCGCAGTTGACGGGAAGGTCGATGTGATTGAAGCCCCGCCGGTCGAGGATCTGTGGCGTGTCGTCTGCCGAGCCGTCGTTCACGACGAGGTAGTCCACCTGTGGGCAGGTGCGTACCAGCTCATCCACGGTGTCCTCGATGCATTCCTGCTCGTTGTAGGCGGGTATGATGGCAAGCACCCTCACGAGGCGGCTCCCTGTGCATAGCGGATTGACAAACCCTGACCAGTGTATGCGATTCTGTGGGGCGGCTGGGAACATTCATGGGATACGCCCGCACTGCGGGCACCGCGGCCGTGGCGCGTGGGCATGCTGGCCTTTCCTGACGAATCCACGTTGACGCTCTCAAGCCGGGCCATCATGGATGGCCCGCATCGAACACGCCCGGCTACCTGCGTGCGCTCTCACCCCAGATCGCGCCTCAGACGGGGAGGTTCTGTCGCCTGCCCGAGGATACCTATGAGACCCTCAACCAGCTGGAGCCCCGCTACCATCCCGCAGACGTCATGACCGCCTCGGGCCACGCCCTCGACGGAAGTGGCCGGTGACGCGCATAACGATGCGGGCCCTGACGCTGTCGCATGGAAGGGCGCCGGCAACGGGCCGTTGCGCTATGCTACTTGTCTGTGGCATCACTACCCTTGGAGGAAGCCCCGTGCTCTCTGTCGACGAACAGCTCAAGATCATTACATCGGGCACCATGCAGATCGTGCCCATGGGAGAGCTCAGGAGGAAGCTCGAGAAGGGCACGCCCCTCAACATCAAGCTGGGTGTGGATCCCACCTCGCCTGACCTGCACCTGGGCCATGCCGTCCCCCTGCGCAAGATGCGCCAGTTCCAGGACATCGGCCACGACGTGACCCTCATCATCGGCAATGGCACCGCGCTCATCGGCGACCCCTCCGGTCGTGACTCCACCCGTCCGCCTCTCACGGAGGGGCAGGTGGAGGCCAATGCGCAGACCTATGTTGCCCAGGCCATGAAGGTGCTTGACCCCCAGAGGACCAAGATCGTCCACAATGGCGACTGGCTCAAGCCCCTCGACCTGGCCAAGATGCTCGAACTCATGAGCAAGTTCAATGTGGCCCGCATCCTCGAGCGCGAGGACTTCCACACTCGCTATGCCAATGGGCAGTCCATCGCCCTGCATGAGTTCATCTATCCCGTGCTCCAAGCCTACGATTCCGTGGTCATCAAGGCGGATGTGGAGATGGGCGGCAACGACCAGATATTCAACCTGCTCGCGGGACGCGACCTCATGCGTGCCATGGGCATGGAGCCGCAGGTGGCCCTTACGATGCCGCTTTTGGTGGGGACCGATGGCATCAGGAAGATGTCCAAGAGCTACGGCAACTACGTGGGGCTCACCGACGAGCCGACCGACATGTTCGGCGAGGTCATGAGCATCACGGACGAGCTGGTGCCCATGTACTTCCGTCTGTGCTCCACCGTCCCCGTGGATGAGGTGGACGCCATCGATGCTGCCTATGCGAACAAGACGGCCGACCCCTACCATCTCAAGCGCCAGCTTGCCGCCAACATCGTGGATCTCTACCATGGCGCTGGCGCAGGGGCCCAGGCCGAGGCGGCCTTTGATGGCCTCTTCAAGAAGCACGAGATTCCCGAGGACGTGCCGGAGTTCAAGGCCGACCTCACCCTCAATGACGACGGAAGGGTCTACCTGGCAAAGGTACTGGCAGATGCTGGCCTGGTGAGGTCTGCCGGCGAGGCTCGCCGCATGATTGACCAGGGCTCTGTCAAGATTGATGGCAGGAGGCTGGCTGCCAAGAGCTACAACGTGGAGCCATCCCTGCTGTCTGCCAAAACGGTGCTGCAGGTTGGCAAGCGCAAGTTCGTGCGGCTGGCATAGACGAATGACGATGCAGGAGCGCATCCCGCTCGTCGCGCATGCCTGCATGCGGATTGACCGCTGGTTGCAAACCAGACGGCACGTGCTTGTGGTGTCATTCGCTCTCGCGGCGCTTGTCCTGGCGCCTGCTCTGGCAGTCTTTCATGATGACCCACGTGGAGTGGATGATGACTGGAGCATCTCCCTGATGCTTTCCGGTCGTGTTGGGGCAACTACTCCCTGTCTGTTCGTAAATGCCGTCGTGAGCTACATCTCCTTGGGGATCAATGCCCTCCTCCCGTCCGTCAACGGGTTCTATGCGCTCGAGTTCGTCCTGTCGCTGCTTTCGATGGCTTGCCTCCTGGCATGGGCACTTTTTTGGCGCCATCGCCTCGGACCATCCATCGTTGCCTCAGGGACGATCTTCCTGACACTCGCAGGGGTAACGATTGGATCAAACTTCACCTATGTTGCGGCACTCTGCTTTATCGCCGGTTGTGCGACGCTCATAAGCAATGCCGCCTCTGCTCGGAGTGTCGCGCCCTATCCTCTTGGAGTCATCCTTGTGATGATGGGGTGCGCCCTACGCTGGGAGATAGCTCTTCTTCTTGTGCCGGCGTGCGCCGTCGCCCTTGTGTTCGTGTCGAGGGGAGTGCTGAGTTCCAGCGACCATGAGACGCATGCCATGGGCTCTCGCCTCCGTCCGATTGCCATGGCGCTTATCGGCTGCCTTGCCCTTGCTGCGTTTGATCTCGCCATCTGGCAGCAGCCGGAAAACAGGGAGTGGTCTCTGTATAGTTCCGCCCGTAGCAGTGCTGTCGACTACACGCTGCGGCAGTATGACGACGTGCGCCATGAGCTGGAGCCACGGGGAATCTCGGAGACTGACTATGGGCTGGTGCAGTCATGGGTGTTTGCCGACCCAGAGGTGTTCGACCGTGATGTGCTGCAGGTGATAGGCGCTCAACGTGCCGTGCAGACTCCCAGTGTGGGGAGAACCATCCTGAACGCAGGTGCCCATCTTATCGAAAGCTGCCGCAAGCTTCTGATGGTGATGCTGGTCACCTGCGCTGCCTATGTGCTTGATGAGAGACGGCGTGGAAGGGCAACGAAGGCCATCCTACTTTCCATGCTCTGCTTTGCGGTGCTGTGCTGCGCCGAATATGCATACGTCTATTCGGATGGGAGGGTTCCCGACAGGGTAGTGACGCCCCTCTTCCTCTGTGCCGCGCTTGGCATGACCCTTTCGGGCCTGTGCGAGAGGGACGTTCGCCAGGATGCGAGGCATAGCAGGAACGATGGGGCTCCCCGCGCCGCGATGGGCATGGCGGCGCTATCCGTGACCTGCATTCTTGTGACATGCCTATGGGGAGGCACGCTTCTCCTGCCGCATGCCTCGTTGCAAAAGCTGGGCCATAACCTCAACCAGCGAAGCTACGTGCCACAGAGCGCCATTCTCTCATATGAGCGCAATCATCCAGATGAGGTGTTTGCCTGGGACGCTACCGGATATGCCTGGGGATTTGAGGGCGCCTATGGTCTCGACATCATCCCGGACGACGACATGCTATTGCGGAATTTCACCTTGGGCGGCTGGGCTGAGGGGTCCCCTGCACTCAAGGCGCGCAGAAGGCGATATGGCATCGACAACCTGCTAAAAGGTCTGGTTGACAATCCAAAGGTCCGACTCGTGACATATGACACCTCCACTGCGGACAAGCTCGTGGCCTACCTCGACGAGCACTATGCCGCAGATGCACGCTACGAGGTCGTCGATGCCATCGCTGGGCAGACGGATGACGCAACTGCCTACATCATTCGTTTCTACGAGAGCGGCTGACTATGGCTACCAGCTCTGGCTGCCCAGCGCAGGGGCCGATACATCTGGAATTGACTTCTTGCCCCACAGAGGTGATGCCTACCCGCTCGTAGGGGAAGCGACCATCGCATTCAGGTGGTGAGGCGCTCGGTTCGCATGAGGCGTATTGAGAACAGGAAAGGCGAGGCCATCCTTGTCAAGGAGCGCCATGGGTCCGTCACCGCACGGCCATCCATCCCTTGCCCTCCCCACACGCAGAATGTATGAGGAAAGGTGGGACAGGCGCTTCCTTTAGTATGCTGGACAGAGGGTTGGTGGCCCGTATCCGGCGGGGAGGAGCTCGCAGTGAGGCAGAAGAAGTCCATGCCCATCGTCCTCGTGACAGCCTTTGCGCTGATGCTCTCGGTGCTACTGACTACACCAGGCCGCGCATCTGCCACCGAGGCCACCGATGATGCCGAGACCGCACCCATCTCTGACGAGGACATGCAGAGGATCAACGACGCCCTCCCGCCGCAGACCACGACCACGAGGCGCATGCGCTCCACGGGCCTCGGCAGCTCGGGTAAGTTCGTGGTTGCGCTCGATGCGGGTCATGGCGGCAACGACGCCGGCGCCGTGGGCAACGGCCTCCAGGAGAAGGCCCTCAACCTGCGCATTGCGATGGCCGCTAAGGCGGAGCTCGAGAGCCATGGCATCACCGTGTGTATGATTCGCGATTCCGACACCTGCGTGTTCAGCACCAACGCCGCCCTTGAGCTGCAGGCTCGTGTGACCAAGGCCTACAAGGCCGGCGCAAGCGTGTATGTGAGCCTGCACGTCAACTCCGGTGGCAGCTCTGGTGCCGAGGTGTGGTATCCCCGCACGGACATCTCGTACTTTCCCGAATGCGGCACGCAGGGACAGGGCCTCGCAAGCGCCATCCTCGATGCGCTCACCAACGGCGAGCCCTACGGCATCGCGCGCCGCGGCATCTTCCAGCGCAAGAACGTCGAGGACACCTATCCCGACGGGTCGCTCTCCGACTACTACGCCGTCATCCGCCATGCCCGCGAATATGGCTTCACCGGCATCATCGTGGAGCACGGCTTCATCGACAACGCCTCCGATGCCTATAACCTCAATCGCCATGCCGAGGCCATGGGCAGGGCCGATGCGGATGCCATCATGCGTTACTATGGCCTGGCCGCCACCTGGGAGCGGTCATCCGATGGCCAGCATTGGATGGTCAGGGAGAGTGGCTCGTACGTTCGGAGTGCCTGGAGGTACCTGGGCAATGCCTGGTACTACTTGGATGGCCAGGGCTATATGGTCACGGGGTGGCAGACCATCGGTGGCGTTCACTACTGGTTTGATGCCTCAGGCGCCATGGCGACCGGCTGGCGTCGGCTGGATGGCTCCTGGTACTACTTCGATGGTTCCGGTGCCCGTATCACGGGCTGGCAGCGCATTGGCTCCACGTGGTACTACCTCGACCCCTCCTCGGGTGCCATGCATACGGGCTGGATATGGACGGATGGCGCATGGTATTACCTCTACGATTCTGGCGCCATGGCCACCGGTTGGGTGAAGGTCGGAGGTTCCTGGTACCTCCTCGGCGGCTCGGGCGCCATGCTCACGGGATGGCAACGCGAGGGCGCTCGGGAATGGGAGCTTGGCCCGTCCGGTGCCTGGACGGGTGCCAGCAGGTAGGGCATGGTGCCGGCCCACCCTGGGTGGCCGGCGCTCGCTCACGTTCACGGAGGGGGAGCGCATGAGGCGCGTCCTGAGACTTGTGGGACTCGTGGCAGCGGGCATCGCATGCGTCCTGACAGTGGGACAGACGCCTGCCCTCGCCCAGCCGAGTGACGGTTGGGTGCACGAGGGCCAGACGTGGCAGTACGTCGAGGCCGGTACGCGGGTGACGGGCTGGCATGCCATCGACGGCAGCTGGTACTACTTCGACGCGGCGGGCACGATGCGCACGGGCTGGCAGTATCTGGGTGGCTCCTGGTATTACCTGCGGGACTCCGGGGCGATGGCCACCGGCTGGCTGCGCGTGGATGACTCCTGGTACTACCTTTGCGCGTCCGGTGCCATGGCAACCGGCTGGCTGTGGGATGGGGCCACCTACTGGCAGCTGGCCTCGTCGGGCGCCTGGACGGGGGCCTCCCAGCGGCCGCAGGCCATCATGGGGCCCACGACGGTCACGGCGCAGCAGATGGCGCGCGCCTATCGGCAGGCGGTGGGGGAGTCCTCCTATCCCTCCTCCGTGTACGCATCCCAGGGGGCGGCCACCATAGACCAGTTCTGCCGGGTGCTCGTCGAGGAGGCGGACACCGAGGGCGTCAGCGGTGAGATCGTCTTTGCCCAGGTGATGCTGGAGACCAATTGGCTCAGGTTTGGCGGGGACGTCTCCGTCGAGCAGTGCAACTTTGCCGGCATCGGTGCCGTGGGCGGTGGCGCCAAGGGCAACGACCTGCGCATGGACCTAGATGGCGATGGCAGCTCGGATGGCGTGCGGGCGGGACTTCGGGTGCAGGTCCAGCATCTCAAGGCCTATGCCAGCACGGCGGACTTGGTGAGAGCCCGTCTGGACCCACGCTTTGGCTATGTGCGCCGGGGCAGTGTGACCATGGTGCAGGGGCTGGGCATCCCAGACTATCCCGCAGGCGTGGGCTGGGCCGCTGACGCTGGCTATGGCATGAGGATCGTCTCGCTCGAGGATCGCTACCTTGGCTTGGGCTACTAGGCGATCGTCGGTGTGACCTGCAGTGGCGTTTCGTGCGCGGATGCCAGGGGTTGGCCAGGGAGCCTCCTGGGCCATTCCCTTCGTGTACGGCTGCCTCCCCCGGACGTCCCGCTGCGCTATCATGGGCTGCTGCCCGCCTGACCCCCTGCACGAAGGGATCTGACCCCGTGCGCTTTCGCGATACCCATGCCGTTCCGGAGCTGCTCGCGCCCGCTGGTGGCCCCGAGCCGTTCAATGCCGCCCTCGCCGCCGGTGCGGATGCCATCTACTGCGCCCTGGGCAACGACTTCAATGCCCGTCGCAGCGCACACAACTTCACCTGTGAGACCTTCGAGGCCGCCTGCCGCGCGGCCCATCTTGCGGACGTGCGCGTGTACGTGACGGTCAACGTGGTCATCCGTACGTGCGAGATGCCCCGTGTGCTCGCCCTGGTGCGCAAGGCGTGGCTGCTGGGTGCGGACGCCTTCATCATCCAGGACTGGGGCCTGCTCTTTGAGATACGCCACCGCTTTCCCCAAATGGAATGCCACATCTCCACGCAGGCCAACATTCACGACGCCCGTGCCACGGCATGGTGTCGGGAGCTTGGGGTGGAGCGCGTGACCCTCTCGCGCGAGCTCTCCGTGCCCGAGATGGCGCGCATCGCCCAGGAGGGCGTCGAGCTCGAGAGCTTTGGGCATGGCGCACTCTGCTTCTGCTATTCCGGCATCTGCATGATGAGCTCGCTTGCCAAAGGGCGCTCCGCCAACCGTGGCATGTGCGCGCAGCCCTGTCGCCTGCCCTACCAGCTGGTGGACGAGGACGGCGCGAGCATCTCGGCGCCGGGACGTCGCCTGCCCCTGTGTCCCAAGGACTACTGCACCATCGAGGACCTGCCGCGCCTTGCCCAGGCGGGCCTGGGCTCGCTCAAGGTGGAGGGTCGCATGAAGGCCCCGGACTACGTGTGCTCCGTCGTCTCCGCCTATCGTGCGCAGCTGGATGACCTGGCGGCAGGCCGCCTTCCCACCGATGTGGAGGAGGCTGAGCGCCACCAGCGGCTGCGTCGCGCCTTCAACCGCGACTTCACGCACGCCTACCTGGACGGGACGTCCGACGACGACATGATGAGCTACGAGCGCTCCAACAATCGTGGCGAGCTGGTGGGGATCGTCGTGGCCACGCGTGACCTCGGTGGTGGCCGCGTACGTCGCGGCGGTGCCAACGGCGGACGCGAGCGGTTGAGGTTCAAGACCTTTGCCGAGGTGGACATCAGGCTGGACAGGTCGGTGGGGGAGGGTGACCTGCTCGAGGTGCGCCCGATGGACGACCCCACGCAGTTCCTGACGACCCATGTCCCGGCGGACGCCCGTGTGGGTGAGACCATCTGCTGCAAGACCGTGCGCCCCATGGCCGCAGGTTGCCCCGTGCGCGTCATCCGCTCACAGGCGGCCATGGACGAGGCGGCGCGCGTTGCCACAGGGGATGACCGGTACAAGAGGCCCGTGCGCGTACGCGTGGAGGCCCGCCTGGGCCAACCGTTCGTGGTGGAGCTTGCCTGCGTGGATGGCGGGGCCACGGCCCGTGCGGAGGGCTTTGTGGTGGAGGCGGCGCGCACCAGGGCCGTCACGCGCGAGGACCTCGTGGAGCATGTGGGCCGCATGGGCCAGAGCCCCTTTGTGCCGGTTGCCTTCGAGGTCGAGGTGGACGAGGGCTGCGGCATGGGCTTCTCGGCCGTGCATGGGGTGCGTGCCAAGGCCTGCCGCCTGCTCGAGGAGACGATCCTGGTGCCCAGCTCGGCCGCGGTGCGCGAGGAGGGCCTCGCCCGCGTGCCTGACGGGGAGGACCTTGCCACTCACCTGCGCTTCGTGCGCAGGGAGGCCGGCCTTGCCGCTCCCAGTGTTTCGCGTGCGGCAGAGGTGTGCGCGCTGGTGCCCACGCCCGTCCTGGCTCAAGCGGCCGTGACCGCAGGGGCGACGCGCCTCTATGCGACGCCGGATGCGTGCGAGGAAGCCCGACGGCAAGACGCTGCGTGGCCGGAGGGCATCACGGTTGTGCCCTGGCTCGACGAGGTGTGCCGCGAGCCCGACCACCAGCGGCTCGATCCGCTGGTGGAGCAGGGTGCGCCCTGCGCCGTGGGCAACATGAGCGAACTTGTGCTCGCGCTCGAGCGTGGCTCCCTGCCCGAGGTGCGCGAGTGCATTCCCGCACACAACGAGAGCACCCTCGTCGCTCTGGAGCAGGCGGGGGCCAAGGGCCTCTGGCTCTCTCCCGAGCTGACGCTGGAGGAGGCCTGTGCGCTGGGCAAGGCGTCATCCGTGCCGTGTGGCCTCATCGTGAGCGGCCGCCTGCGCGCCATGACCAGCGAGCATTGCGTGCTGCAGACGACGGGTCGCTGCATCCACGACTGCGCCAGCTGCGCGCTGCGCTCCAGGCGCCTCTCCCTGCGCGACCGTGCTGGCGCGCTCCTGCCCGTGCGCACGGACCTCGCGGGCAGGAGCCACATCTACGCGGCTCGTCCACTGGACGCCACGCCCGAGATCGGAGAGCTCATCGCGGCGGGCGTCTCTCGCCTGATGGTGGATTGCACGCTGCTCTCGGAGCGGGAGGCGGCCCTTGAGGTGGAGCGCGTGGGGCGTGCGGTGCGCGCTGCGGCGACTGGCAGGAAGCCTGCACGTCGGTTGGCGCGCGCCACGTCAGGGCACCTCCATGAGCCCATCGAATGAGGGCAACGCTAGAGGCGCCATGATCCTGTCGCAAACCCAACGTATCCAATCGTATGGGATGGGTAGACTGACGGCAATTGCAACCAACATGGTGGGGTAGTGAACCGACGTCCCACCTCGCGCGGAGAGGGTCACCATGGCAGAGAACGAGACGGGCGCGGATGCCCGGCAGGCCGAGCATCCCAAGGTCAACCGCGAGCTGTTGGAGGCGACCATTGGCGTGATTCGCCAGAGCCTCCAGGCGGACGGTGGGGACGTCGAGCTGGTGGCGCTTGACGAGGACACGGGTGTGGTCACGCTCGAGATGCAGGGGGCATGTGCCGGTTGCCCCATGTCTGCCTACGACATGAGCGAGGGCATCGAGCGTATTCTGCAGGAGCACGTCCCGGGCGTCACGCGTGTCGAGCCGGCCATGGCCTGGTAGGTCCACTCTTTGTGATAGGTGCGGCATACCTGGTAGCATGAAGGGCCCAGGATGGCGTCCTGGGCCATCCGTACGCTCAAGGCGAGAGGGCACCGCATGTGGCTTGACAAGCTCTATCACACGCTCAATCCCGTTGCCTTTCAGCTGGGGCCCCTCGCTGTCCGCTGGTACGGGATCGCCTACGTGGCGGGCTTCGTCGTCGCTGGCATCATCATCTGGCGCACGGCCCGCCGCTGGAAGCTCGACCTCTCCTCCGATGACGTCATGAGCGCCGTCATCGGCGTGGCCATCGGCATCATCGTCGGCGCACGCCTCGGTTACGTGCTCTTTTACGGGGCGGGATACTACCTTGCCAATCCCCTCAAGGCGCTTGCCTTCAACGAGGGTGGCATGAGCTTCCACGGTGGCCTGGCAGGAGGGCTTGTCGGGGGATCCATCGCATGCAGGGCCCTGCGCATCTCCATCCCCACCATGTGCGATCTCGCCGTCATTGGCGCGCCGTGGGGCCTCTTCTTCGGACGCTGCGCAAACTTCATCAACGGCGAGCTGTGGGGAAAGCCGACGGACCTGCCGTGGGGCGTCATGTTCTCTGACAGTGGCGGCGGCGCGGTGTATCGGCATCCGTCGCAGCTCTATGAGGCCATCCTCGAGGGCCTGGTGCTCTTTGCGGTGCTCTATGCGCTCTCGCGCAGGTACCCGCCACGTCCCCAGGGTACGTTCATGGGTGCCTTCCTCGTGCTGTATGGCTGCTTCAGGTTCCTCATCGAGTTCGTGCGCCTGCCGGACGCGCAGCTTGGGTACCTGCTGGGAACCAACTGGCTCACGATGGGGCAGTGCCTGTCCATGCCGCTTGTGCTGGTGGGCATGGGCATCTTGGCTGCCTCACGCAAACAGCGTCGGCCCCAGGAGGGCACGGTGGCATAGGCGCCTACGTATGTGATGAGTATATACAGTGACGATTCAGGTGCTATACTCTAGGCTGATAGCAAGATTGACCATGCATATGTGCATCCCTATGCCGTATGGGAAGCGGCCGCGTCGTTCCCGAGAGGAGGGGAGACGTCCATGATAAGGATGAGGCAGACACATCATGATGCCATGAGCGCAGGTCTTGTTACGGCCCTTTCCCTTGTTGTCACGCTCGAGGGCATGCCCACACCCGCCTTGGCCGCCACACCCACGGACGCCCCGAGCGCGCAGAGCGAGGCACCTTCCTCCCGGCAGTCCGGCACCGCCGACGCCGCGAGTGCCCCGGACGCGCGGGGCAGGGCCACCGCCCCAACAGAGAAGAAGGCTTCCGCCCCCACGGAGAAGAAGGCCTCCCCTACGTCTGGGCAGAAGGGCACGCCCTCCCCGCAGCCACAGCAGCCCCCTGCGACGAATGGGGCCGCTCAGATCAGTAAGAACGAGGAGACCGAGAAGGGCAACCAGGTACCGCAGACCAAGACCACGAGTGGCGACGCGACCGCTGCGGCCAATCGGGACGGCCAGGCCCAGGCCAAGCAACCCGTTTCGACGCAGACTAATCAGCATGCAGTCCCCACTCCTGCGGAAGCCGCCGCCCCCGGCGCGGTACGGCAGGATTCTCAGGCCCAGTCGGTGAGCGTTGGCGTCCGTACCGTGAACGAGCAGGGCAAGAGTGTCGAAGGTGCAGCCGTCTCGGTCAATGCCGGCGTGGAACACAGGCCTTCCAACGCAGCGGGAACGTATGACCTCACCCCGGGCGAGACCGTCACCGTTGTGGCGGACGCCCCGACCTATGCGCACGTCGAGCAGACCTTCGTCGTCAATGGGTCGCCCATTGCCATCACGATGCCAAAGAGCGAACAAGCCAGTGCGCCCCATACCTCCACCGGCGCACCTCGCCCTGGCGTGGGCGGCCAGAATCAGGCTGTGGTCGATCGCATGGCACAGGAGTTTGACACCTCCTATGATGACATCAATCTGTTGTCCTTTGCCCCCCAGTACAACGCTGGGGCCAGCGTGGTCGATGCCATCAAGCAGCGCCTTGCTGGTGATGCCCCCAAGGGGCTCACGGTCTCGGTGGCGTCCTCATCCGATGCGTCGGTCATTGCCGCCAACGGCACCCTTGGCAGAGACGCGACGTCCGAGGTCACGCCGTACGAGACCGCAGGTAGCTCTGAGTGCAGCTTCACGTTCTCCCTGGAGGGGGCACAGGCCACGACGAGCATGCATACCGTGCAGGTTGGCTATTGGAGCACGGCTGCCGACGGCAGGCGTGCCTCCCATGAGATGCAGGGGGACATCGCGCTGCCCAACAGCTTTCGAGCTGATGATGGGGTGCCGCTTGTCCCACCAACGACCGTACCCGACGACGCCTCGTTCACGTGGAGGCTCGTGAGTCCTGACTCCTCCTTCGCCCTCACGACGGATGCCGATGACGGCACTCAGATGTTGGTTGCCCATGGCCAGGACCATGCCACCTCTGCCCTGTTGGAGGCGGCGATGGTTCCCAGCAGGGTCGCAGACTATGACTTCTACTTCTATCCCATGAGGAGCTTTATGCTCAGGATGGGCGCAGACGCCCAGATTGCCGTGGTCGACGACCCGCTGCATCCCACCGCGGCCCCCCACCGCCTGCCTTCCAGGGCGCCTCGGCCCGGCAGGCCAATGGCACCCATGCTCGTGTCCGCGGTGGTGCCCGAACCAATCGTGCCCACAGTGACGCCGACATCGCCCACATCGGATGACGCCACCCCCGCATCCTCCGCCGCGACTCCCAGTGCCTCCACAGGCATCACGACGACCAAGGCGGCGTCCACGCCAGCGGCTGCCACGTGGGGTGCTGCGACTCCTGCCGGGGCCCGCGCCGCGGCGCACGCTTCTGGCACGAGTGCCCCAAGCGTACCCTCGTCTGCGTTCCCCTCCCTGTCCGCTCCATCGCCCGATGCCACGTCCGCCACCAATGTCGCTTCCCCCGCAAGCGATCCCGTGGTGCACGACCAGGGACTTTTGGGCGCCCTTCGAAGCACCGTCGTGACGGCTGCGTCTGCCTCGCAGAGGGGTGTGGGAGTATTGTCACCGGGCGCCCCTGCGGCGCCGCTGGTTCCCTTTGCGGGCGTCGCCATGGGTCTTGCCTGCATAACGGGGGCGATTGCCTCTCTCGCTCGCAGGGGCGCGAAGCCGAGGGCAAGGAAGTAACGGCGATGGCACGTGCGCTGTCCTCCGGCAAGCCCGCCCTCGCCAGGGGCGCGGGGCACATGACGCCCCTCTCCGTGGCGCTCACCGTGGCAGGCATCCTGATAATTGGTGTGAGCATGTGGTTTCTGCCTGCCTATCTCGAGGGTCAAGACCCCCTCTCGGCGCTGTTCGGGGGAGGGCCGTCTGGCCCCTCGGGATCGGCCGATGCCGAGGCGGTCGCGGCGGGCGCCAACCAGCGCCAGCGGTTCGCCTCCCTCTCGAAGGAGGACGTCATCCAGGCGCTGGCAGGCCTCTCCTACGGGGGAGAGGACCTTTCGCTTGTCATGGATGACGCGGGCGTGTACCTTGACGAGAACGGCATCTGGATCGAGCAGGTCTCGCTCGACTCCGCCCCCACCATGCTGGACGTTACGGCTCGTCGCACCGAGGCGCTTGCCGTCTGGGCCAAGGGGACGGGCCTCGACATCCCCCAGGTTACCTGGATCGTGGAGGATGGTGACGGCACCGTGCGCATGTCCGAGACCGTCTCGGCCCGCACCACGGCGGGGGAGCACACCACGGCGGGGCTGCTTGGCGCGACGTTGGGATACCAGATCTCTGGCGATGCCTACCAGAACCTGGGAGCGGTCTCGTTCTCGCAGGCGTATGGCGTCTCGCCCAAGCTGCCCGACGGGGCGAACGTCTCCGTCTCCAGCGAGACGACCTCGGCGGGCGAGCAGCTGCTTGAGGATCGTATGCATCACGGGCAGTAGGTGGTCTTCCCGCGCAGCGCCCATCCCACATGCCGAGCTGACCTTTGGCCCAAACTGCCGTATCCTTGTCCGCGTCGGACATGAGGGAGTGATGGCATGCGGCAGGATACCCATACCCATGCAAGCCAGAGGCCGCGGCGGGGCTCGTGGGTCTTCGTGCTCCCACTGGTCGCCCTTGCCGTGGTCGTGATCGTGGTGTCGCAATGGCTCGCCCCGCAGGAGATCCTGCCGTCCTCGCCCACCCCAGGGGAGGGCGAGGACGCCCCCGCCTCGGCACCGACTCAGGGCGATCCTCCCGATGCCGCCTCCCCCAAGAGTTCCCTTGCGCGCCTGTTTGATGCGGGGCAGATCAAGTCGGTACTGGTGGTGGGCGATTCCATCACGGCAGGCTACCTCTGTGAGGGGTATGACACAGCGCCCTCCACGGGTACGGTCGTGTACTCCGGCTCGCTGGGGACCTATACCGAAACGGGAGCCGACGTGCGCGTATGGACGAATGACTTTCGCGCCTGGGCCCTTGGCCATGGGGCGACGAGCTTTGTGAATGCGGGCGTCAATGGCTTCACGATGGCGGACCTTGCGCGTGAACCGGATGCCTGGCTGGGCAACGGTGCGGACGCCATCGTGGTGATGCTGGGTACCAACGACGCCTCCCTGCCGAGCGAGACGCCGGATGGCTTCGAGCGCGATGCGACCGCAGCCCTCTCGGCAACGGCAACGCGCTGCAAGCTCCTCGTGGTGGTCTCTCCTCCCGACAACGTCCTCGATGGGGGCATGAGCATGGGGGAGGTCGACCGCGTGCTCGACCGCGTGAGCGCACGGGCGGGATACGCGCACATATCGCTGCTTGATGCCCTCAGTCCGGGGACGGGCGACTTCAATGCGGATGGCGTGCACCCCACCAGTTTGGGATCCCAGAAGCTCTGGCTCGCCCTCAGCGAGCGCCTCGGCCTCTCGTCCTAGGCCCTCGTGTTGGGTAGAATGTCACTCACGTGGATGCGGACACGTCATGAGAGGGGAGCTGAACGGCACGTATGGGCACGTCAACCGTACGCATGAGACAGGCTGCCGCATCGGGTCGTGTGCCCGATGTGGTCATCATCACGGGCATGAGCGGCAGCGGCCGCACTCAGGCGCTCCACGTCTTCGAGGACATGGGCTACTACTGCATCGACAACCTCCCCCCGCGGCTCATCGTGGACCTTGCCAAGGTCGTGGGCATCAACTCGGGGGTCGGCCGCCACCTCGCCGTCACGTGTGACCTCAGGAGCCAGGGGCTCTTTGACGAGATGGGGGATGCCCTGCGCGCCCTCTCCGATCACGAGCTCACCTATCAGGTGGTCTTCCTGGACGCCTCCGACGACGTGCTCATGCGGCGCTATGACGAGACGCGTCGGCGCCACCCCCTCGCCATGGAGGGGGAGACCACCCTCTCGGCCATCCAGCGCGAGCGCAGACAGCTGGATGGTGTCCGCAGGCATGCGGATCTCGTCATCGACACCAGCCGCCTGCGCACGGCCGCACTGCGCAGCCGCATTCGTCGCGCCTATTCCGAGCTCACCGACCAGCAGCTGCTGGATGTGCACGTGTTCTCGTTTGGCTTCAAGCATGGCATGCCTGTGGAGGCCGATCTCATGGTTGACGTGCGCTTTCTGCCCAACCCGTTCTACGACCCCGAGATGCGCACGCTCACCGGCAATGATGCCAAGGTGCGTGACTTCGTGTTGGGCAACGATGTCACCAAGGCCTTCCTCAAGCAGTGGGAGGGTCTGCTCGACGTGGTGATGCCCGGTTACATCGCCGAGGGGAAGTCGCGGCTCTCCATTGCCGTGGGATGCACGGGGGGCCAGCATCGCTCCGTTGCCATCGCGAATGCGACGGGTGCCTACCTCAAGGGACAGGGCTATCACGTGACGGTCACGCATCGTGACCTCGACCTTGCGGTGCGGGCGTAGCGTGTCGTTCACGGCGCAGGTGAAGGACGAGCTCTCGCGCATCGACGGCGCATGCGACCAGTGTGCCTATGCCGAGCTGTCGGCCATCATGCGCGTGTGCGGCACGCTCTCGTTCCATGGTAACGGTCGCTACTCCATCCGCGTCTCCACCGAGACGGGTGCCGTCGCGCGTTCCATGATCAAGTTCGCCCACGAGCTCTTCGATCTCGAGACGCCGCTGACGGTGCGTCGGTCCAACCTGCACAAGTCGCGCAACTACCTCATCGAGATCCCCGAGCAGGCCCGGCTCGAGGAGGCGCTCGTGCGGCTGGGCATCATCGAGCCGGGATGCGGGCTTGCGCCGGGCATCCCCACCATGCTGCTGGAGAGGCCCTGCTGTCGCGCGGCGTTCCTGCGCGGTGCCTTCATGGCCGGTGGCTTCATCGCCGACCCCCGGGGGGACTTCCATCTGGAGGTCGCCCTCTCGGGCGAGGGGCTGGCGCATGGGGTCGCGCGGCTCATCGGCGAGCAGGGAATGGTCGCCCGCCTCAACCGCCGGCGCGGCTCGCTTGTGCTCTATCTCAAGAGCTTCGACGAGATCGTCCGCCTCCTGCGTGTGATGGGGGCGGAACGCTCCGCCACCGCCGTGGAGGGCGTGCGCCGCATGAAGTCGCTCAAGAACGACATCAACCGGCGGGTGAATGCCGAGATCGCCAACCAGGCGCGCTCGACGGGTGCCGCTGCCGACCAGCTCGCCCTCATCGACGAGGCGGAGCGACTGATCGGCATGCGCGCGCTGCCGCCGGCGCTTCGCGAGCTCTGCAGCATGCGGCGGGCGCATCCGGGCATATCCCTTGCCGCCCTGGGTGAGCTTTTCTCACCGCCCGTCTCAAAGCAGGCCCTCTATCATCGGGTGCTCCGCCTGCAGGCGCTCGTGGACGAGGCGCGCGCTCCGCGCCCATGAGGGCCTCGCCATCGCCTGGCACCATCCGGGACCCTACGCGCCCGTCCCCGCTGCCGGTGCGAGAGGATGGCGGTACTGATGGGCGCTCGCCTCGGGCACATGCCAAAGTCTGCACCGCACGGGTGGTCGAAACGCGTTATGATGGATGTGGGTTTTGTGACAGTGGTTCATCCGAGGATCGGCCCCGGAGGACTTTGCGAAAGGAGAAAGCATGGCAGTCAAGGTTGCTATCAATGGCTTCGGCCGCATCGGTCGCCTGGCGTTCCGTCAGATGTTCTCGCATGAGGGCACTGACATCGTTGCCATCAACGACCTCACCTCCCCCGAGATGCTCGCGTACCTTCTGAAGTACGACTCCACTCAGGGCAACTATGCGCGCGACCACAAGGTCGAGTTCGGCGAGGATAACATCGTCGTCGACGGCAAGAGGATCACCATCTATAAGGAGGCGGACGCCAGCAAGCTGCCCTGGGGCAAGCTCGGCGTGGACGTCGTCCTCGAGTGCACCGGCTTCTACACCTCCAAGGCCAAGTCCCAGGCACACATCGACGCCGGCGCCAAGAAGGTCGTCATCTCGGCCCCCGCGGGCAAGGATCTTCCCACCATCGTCTACAACGTCAACCACGAGACGCTGACCGCCGATGACAACATCATCTGCGCGGCCTCCTGCACCACCAACTGCCTCGCTCCCATGGCCAAGGGCCTCAACGACTTCGCTCCCATCGTCTCCGGCATCATGACCACCATCCACGCCTTCACCGGCGACCAGATGGTGCTCGATGGTCCCCAGCGCAAGGGCAACTTCCGTCGCTCCCGTGCCGCCTCCGAGAACATCGTTCCCAACACCACCGGTGCCGCCAAGGCCATCGGCCTCGTCCTTCCCGAGCTCAACGGCAAGCTGATCGGTGCCGCCCAGCGCGTTCCCACGCCCACCGGCTCCCTCACCAACCTCTATGCCGTCGTCGCCAAGACCGTCACCGTCGACGAGGTCAACGCGGCCATGAAGGCATACGCTCAGACCATCCCCGAGACCTTTGGCTACAACGAGGATCAGATCGTCTCCCGCGACATCGTCGGCGAGACCCATGGCTCCATCTTCGACGCCACCCAGACCCTGGTCCAGGACCTTGGGGGCGGCCAGAGCCTCGTGCAGGTCACCTCGTGGTACGACAATGAGAACTCCTACACCTCCCAGATGGTTCGTACCATCAAGTACTTCGAGAGGTTCGTTGCCTAGGCAGCGCAGTTCCTTTGCGTAACGAAGGGGTGCGGTCGCAGGTCCTTTGGCCGCGGCCGCGCCCCTTTCCCTGTTCTTGCCACAAGAGAAGGAGCGATCATGGCATTCACCAAGAAGACCGTTCGCGATGCCGACGTGGACGGCAGGCGCGTCCTCGTCCGCGTCGACTTCAATGTGCCGCTGAGGGATGGTGCCGTCGCCGATGACACGCGCATCCGTGCGGCCATCCCCACCATCACGTACCTCAAGGAGCACAACGCCCGGACCATCCTCATGAGCCATCTCGGCCGTCCCAAGGGCGATGGCCCCGAGCCCGAGCTCTCGCTCAGGCCCGCTGCCGACAAGCTCGCCGAGCTCACCGGCTTTGACGTCACGTTCGTCGATGACACCTATGGCGAGAAGGCCGCCGCGGCTGTCGCCGCCTTGCAGCCCGGTGGCATCCTCGTGCTCGAGAACGTCCGCTTCGACAAGCGCGAGAAGAAGAACGACCCCGAGATCGCGCAGCGTCTCGCCTCCTACGGTGACATCTTCGTGCTCGATGCCTTCGGCACCGCGCACCGCGCCCAGGGTTCCGTCGTTGGCCCCGCCGCCTACCTGCCCGCCTACGCCGGCTTCCTGCTCGAGAAGGAGGTCGACACCCTCACGTCGATCTTCGCCGATCCCGCACGTCCCTTCGTCGCCATCGTGGGCGGCTCCAAGGTCTCCAGCAAGATCGGCGTGCTCGACCACCTCATCGACTCCGCGGACACGCTGATCATCGGTGGCGGCATGGCCTACACGTTCTTCCTGGCCAAGGGCTACAGCGTGGGCAGCTCCCTCAAGGAGGAGGACTGGGTAGAGCGCGCAGGCGAGATGATCAGGAAGGCGGAGGCCAAGGGCTGCAAGATCCTGCTGCCCATCGACAACGTGGTCGCCGACCACTTCGGCGAGGACGCCACGGGCGAGGTCGTGGACTCCGATCAGATTCCCGATGACCGCATGGGCATGGACATCGGCCCCAAGACCGTCGAGCTGTACTGTGAGGCCGTCAAGGGCGCCAAGACCGTCTTCTGGAACGGTCCCATGGGCGTCTTCGAGATGGATCAGTTCGCCAAGGGCACCGAGGCCGTCGCCCGCGCGATAGCGGACTCCGACTGCACGTCCATCATCGGCGGCGGCGACTCCGTTGCCGCCATCAACAAGTTTGGCCTGGCCAACAAGATGAGCTGGATCTCCACCGGCGGCGGTGCGTCCATGGAGCTCGTCGAGGGCAAGGCCCTTCCCGGAGTGGAGGCGCTTCTCGATGCGTAACCGTATGATTGCCGGCAACTGGAAGATGAACGAGACCTTCTCCGAGGGCGTCGTCCTTGCCGAGGGGCTGGCCAAGGAGCTCGAGGGCGGTACGGGCAGCGTGGACGTGGTCGTGTGCCCGCCCGCCGTCGACCTCAAGGGCGTCTCCGAGGTCATCGATCAGAAGGGTGCCCCCTTCGCGCTGGGCGCCCAGAACGTGTACTGGGAGGAGAAGGGCGCCTACACCGGCGAGACCGCTCCCTCCATGCTCACGAGCGTTGGCGCCACCTACTGCATCATCGGCCACTCCGAGCGCCGTGGCTACTTCGGCGAGACGGACGAGGACGTCAACAGGAAGGCCAAGGCCCTGATGGCCCACGGCATCGTCCCCATCAGCTGCTGCGGCGAGTCCCTCGAGGTGCGTGAGGCCGGTAGGCAGGTCGAGTTCGTGGTCGACCAGATCAAGAAGGACACCGCGGGCCTCACGATCGACGACTCCGCCAAGTACGTCGTGGCCTACGAGCCCATCTGGGCCATCGGCACCGGCAAGACCGCCACGGCCGACGATGCCCAGGAGGTCTGTGGCGCCATCCGCAGGACCCTGGCCGAGGTGTTCGGTCAGGAGACGGCCGACGGCATCCGCATCCTGTACGGTGGCTCCGCCAAGCCCGACAACGTGGCCGGCTTCCTCGAGAGGGAGGACGTCGACGGCGCCCTCGTGGGCGGTGCGTCGCTCAAGGCTGACAGCTTTGCCGCCATGGTGAAGGCTGCCATGTAGCGGGGCTCCCCGCCTCCCTGGGGGCGCAGCGGCTCCGGTCGCTGCGCCTCTCTCATGCGCGGTGCGGGTCATCATGCGGTGCTCATGGGCGCCATGTCCTAGGCACCCGGCTGGGACGGGGAATCATGGTCTTACGGAGATATGCCCGCTCGGCAAGAGGACGCCCTGCGGGGTGTGATACTCTCATACACCATTATGTTCTCGTCCTTTGGGATGATTCCCAACGTGCTGGCAAGAAGGAGCTACGGTGAGCGTTCTCAACACGATGCTGGTTGTCGTCATGTTCGTGTCGGCATTCCTGTCCGTCATCCTCATCCTCATGCATTCGGGCAAGGGCACGGGCGTGTCCGACATGATCGCCGCCTCGCTGTACAACGCGAGCGCGGGCTCGGGCATCCTCGAGCACAACCTCAACCGCCTGACCATCATCACCACGGTCGTCTTCGTGGTGTGCGTGCTCACCCTGGCGATCACCTTCCCCAACGGAACCATCGCGGCCGCGTAGCTCCGACCCATCCCGCTTTGCTCGGGGCGGGTCCGTTGTGTCTGTCAGCCAAAGCACTACGCGGTCTGTGTGCCTGGCGCACAAGTTTGTGAGGAGTGTCTATGGCGCGGTTCCTTGCCTACATCGCCAAGAGGGTCTTCCTGTACATCATCATGGTCTTCGTGGCCACGTCGTTCACCTACTTCCTGGCCAACGCGTTCATGAGCCCGCGCTCCAACTACGAGTCCAAAACGCCGCGCCCTCCCCAGGAGTCCATCGAGCGATCGCTCGACCAGGCAAACCTCAATGATAAGACACCAATTATGGAGCGCTACCAGAAGTGGCTCACGAGTGTGGTCACCAGGTTCGACTGGGGGGAGGCGCCCAATGGTGATGCCGTCAATCGCGACATCTCCGCACGCATCATGGCCTCGGTCGAGCTGATGACGCTCTCCACCATCATCTCCATCGTCATTGGCGTGGGCTTGGGCGTCTACACGGCACAGCGACAATATCAGACGGCCGACCGGGCCTGGAGCGGCATCGCCTCCGTCTTCATGGTCATTCCCACGGTCGTGCTGGCAATCCTGATCGTCTTTTTCGCCATCGAAATCAACACGGCATCGGGGACCAGGATCTTCTATGTCACAGGCCTTTCGAGCTACACCGGCAACAACGTTCTCCTCTCCTTCGTCGACTTTCTCCAGCACATCCTATTGCCCACCGTTGTGCTCACCATCATCACGTCGGTTGGCTATCACCTGAGACAGCGCACGTACCTGCTTGACGAGATGCATACGGACTACGTGCGCACGGCCCGTGCCAAGGGGCTTACGCGCCGCCAGGCCATTCGCAAGCATGCCCTGCGCGCCTCGCTCATCCCCACGGCTGTCGACGTGGCCTTCTCCATCGCCGGCATCTTCACGGGCGCTGTCATGACCGAGAAGATCTTTGCCATCCACGGCATGGGCGAGTACTTCATCAACTGCATCAATGGCAACAACATCCATGGCGCCGTCGCCGTTGCCGCCTTCTCTGGCGCATGCACGCTCGTCGGTGCCCTCCTCGCGGATCTCTTTGCGGCCGCGCTCGATCCGCGCATCAAGATGAGCTAAGGAGAGATGATGGCAGACAGGGATCATATGCCCCGGGACGCAGAGGGGAATGGGCGGGGTAGGGGTGTCACCACTGTGGCCGATTCCACCCAGATGACCAATGCCGAGCTCGAACTGCTGGCAGATGCCCAGGGAGGCTCGGGTGTCGAGGTCAAGCGCATCGGCTACTTCCAGCTCATCGTCAGGCGCTTCGTGCGTCAGCGCAGCGCCATGATTGGCTTGGCCATCCTGGTCGTCCTCATCCTGATGGCCGTCTTTGGCCCCCTGATCTGCCGCTTCGACTACACGGATCCCGACTTTTCGGCACTCAACGTGCCACCCAATGCAACGCACTGGTTCGGCACCGATGGCGGTGGCTTTGACCTCTTTGCCTGCGTCACGCATGGCTTGGGACGCTCGCTCGTCATTGGCATCTCCTATGCCCTCATCACTACGGTGCTCTCTGCCATCATCGGCACGGCCATCGCGTACGCCCGAGGCGTGCCGGAGAAGATTGGCATGTGGTTTCTCGACATGCTGCTCGTCATCCCCAGCTTCCTGCTGGTCGCCATGATCGTGCGTGCCTCCAGCGGCACCACGGGCTGGCTGATACTCATCGTGGGTCTCTCGGCCTTTGGCTGGATTGGCTACGCCCGTACGCTGCGCACCGTGGCGCTCTCGCTGCGTGAGCGCGACTATGTGCGTGCCGCCAAGTATATGGGCGTCTCACCCATCACGACCATCATTCGCCACCTCATCCCCAACCTGGGATCCATCCTGATCATCGACATGGTTCTCTGCGTCATTGGTGGCATCAACTCCGAGACGGCCTATAGCTTCCTTGGCCTGGGCATCAAGGCGCCGGACACCTCGCTCGGCTATCTGCTGAGCCAGGGCTCCTCGGCCATGCTGTCCGCTCCGTGGGTCATCCTGATTCCGTCGGTCGTGCTGATCGTCCTCTGCGTGAGCATGCAGATGATCGGTGACGGCCTGCGCGACGCCCTCGATCCCTATTCGCGTGCGACGGGTAGCGTGAGCGATGACGACACCAAGTCGGTCGAGACTGTTGTGGACGTACAGGCAACGGCCAAGGCATAGGGCGACTCTCAGCGGGGGATGTTCGCGGCACATGCACCAGGCTGCACGGAACGGGTACGGCTACCACAGTAACGGAGTGACTATGGCCGAGAAGGCAACAGGTGAGGTCATGACGGACGATAGGGCATCGTGGCCCCCTCATGACGAGACGCTCGAGAACGAGCTGCTTGAGGGCAATGGACCCAAGGGCGCGCCCCAGGGCGAGCCCATCATGAGCGTGCGCGACCTCAGGGTCTCGTTCAATACCGAGGCGGGTAGGGTCGACGCTGTCCGCGGTGTCAACTTTGACCTCTGGCGCGGCCGCACGCTGGGCATCGTGGGCGAGTCCGGCTCAGGCAAGTCCGTCACGGCGCTCTCGCTCATTGGACTCCTGGACGACAACGCCCACGTCACGGGTTCCGTCAGGTTCGATGGCGAGGAGCTCATCGGTAAGAGCGACGAGGAGATGGCCGCCTTCCGGGGCAAGTCCATCTCCATGGTCTTCCAGGATCCCCTGTCCGCCCTGACGCCCATGTTCACGATCGGCGAGCAGCTGGCCGAGGCGTTGCTTGTCCATAACCCTGACATGAGTCGCGAGGATGTGCGCAACCGCTGCATCGCATTGCTGCGTACCGTGGGCATCACCACGCCCGAGGAGCGTCTTGAAGCCTATCCGCACGAGTTCTCGGGTGGCATGCGCCAGCGGGTGGTCATCGCCATCGCCATTGCCAACGATCCCGATGTCATCATCGCTGACGAGCCCACGACGGCCCTTGACGTCACCACCCAGGCGCAGATCCTCGACGTGCTGGCCGTCGCCCAGAGGGAGACGGGTGCCGCCGTCGTGCTCATCACGCATGACCTTGGCGTCATCGCCGGCACGGCCGATGATGTCGTGGTCATGTATGCCGGTCGTGCCGTGGAGCGCGCAAGCATCGACACGCTCTATGACAGACCCTCCCATCCCTACACGATGGGCCTGCTCGGTGCCGTGCCCAAGCCGCACATGGCCGCTGACCATCGTCTCGTCCCCATCAAGGGGAACCCTCCCTCGATGGCCGCGATCCCTCCCGGCTGCCCCTTCTCGCCGCGTTGCCCCATGGCACAGGAGAGGTGCTTCCAGGTCGAGCCGTCCCTTGGGCCTGCGGATGCCTCCGAGGGACATCTCTCCAGCTGCCATCGCCTTGCGGAGATCAAGGAGAGGCACCTCACGTTCCAGGAGGTGTATCCCGGGCTCGAGCCATTACCTGCCAAGTGGGCAGAGGTCCCGCGCGAGCGGCGACCCGTGGTGCTTGAGGTCAGGGATCTGGTGAAGACGTTTCCCATCCAGACCAAGGGCCTCATCAAGCGCAACAAGGGCACCATGACGGCCGTGGATCATGTCTCATTCGAGATTCACGAGGGTGAGACCTTGGCGCTCGTGGGCGAGTCTGGCTCTGGCAAGTCCACGACGCTCATGCAGATCATGGAACTCATGAGGCCCGAGAGCGGTACCATCTCCGTCATGGGCAGGGACATCTCCGCGCTCAAGGGCAAGCATGACCGCAACGCGATTCGCCGCGATCTGCAGATCATCTTCCAAGATCCCATGAGTTCGCTTGATCCGCGCATGCCGATCTACGACGTGCTGGCAGAGCCCCTGCGTGCCCAGCGCTGGTCCGAGAGGGACATCAACTCCCGCATCGGCGAGCTCATGCATCTCGTGGGCATCAATCCCGACTACGTGGATCGCTTCCCCACGCAGTTCTCCGGTGGCCAGCGCCAGCGCATCGCCATCGGTCGTGCCCTGGCGACGCGCCCCAAGGTGCTGCTGCTCGACGAGCCCATCGCCTCGCTTGACGTCTCCATCCAGGCGGGCATCATCAACCTTCTCGAGGATCTGCAGGTGCAGCTCAAGGTGTCGTATCTCTTCGTGGCGCACGACCTGGCGGTCATCCGCCACATCTCCGACTCTGTCGCCGTCATGCATCTGGGCAAGATCGTGGAGCAGGGTGACACGGAGGAGGTCTTCTCCAACCCGCAGGATCCCTACACCAAGGCGCTGCTCTCTGCCATTCCCATCCCCGATCCCAAGATCGAGCGCACGCGCGAGCGTCTCGTCTACCAGGACGGCAAGCTTGTGCCGGCAACGTCGCTGTTGCCTACGGGCAAGTGATGGAACGTCCAGGTGCTGTCACTCTGTGGAGTCCGCATCAGGTGGGCTCCACTTTTGTCTCGAACGGTACCATCTGGTTGTTGTTCGTGCACTTCATTCGCCTCTGTCGACCATCAGAAAGGAAGGCTCATGAAAAAGAGCGATTTTCCCACCTATCAGCATCGGGAGGACATCCCCGAGAGGTACACGTGGGACATTGCCTCCGTCTTTGCTAGCGTGGAGGACTGTGTCAAGGCCATCACGGACGCCCAGGGCTTGCCCGAGGCCTACGCCGCCTGGGAATCCAAGGCGCTCCATAGCGCCCAGGAACTCCTGGGGTATCTGCGCTTTGATGACGAGGCCGAGCTTACCTTGGATCGCATAGGCGAGTATGTGTTTCGTCGTGCCGACGAGGACCATACCATAAGTAGGTTCCAGGATCTCAAGAGCCAGGTGGTGGCCCTGTCCGCGCGTACCTCTGCGGCTGCCGCATGGTTCGAGCCCGCCCTGATGGCGCTTGATGACGCGACGCTTGAGGGCTGGTATCAGGAGCTTCCCGCACTTGCAAAGTACCGTCGCGCCCTCGACAAGGTCCGTGCCCTGCGTGACCACGTGCTGCCGCCTGCCGAGGAGGCCCTGCTGGCCAAGGCTCAGGAGATGGCCGCCGGTCCCGGCCAGGTGTTCTCCATGCTCAACGATGCCGACCTCACCTTCCCCGATGCCATCGACTCCCAGGGCAAGGCGCACCATGTGACGCATGGCAGCTATGGCGTGCTGCTGCAGGACAAGGATCGTACCCTGCGCGAGAGCGCCTATCACAGCGTGTACGGAACCTATGACAAGATCAAGAACACGAGCGCTGCCGTCTTGGGGTCGCAGATGAAGCAGCTGGCGTTCTTTGCCGATGCCCGCCACTACGGCTCCTCGCTTGAGGCATCCCTTGCCCCTACCGAGATTCCCCTGTCGGTCTACGATGGCCTCATCGATGCCGTTCACCAGAACGCCCCCACCATGCATCGCTACATGAGCCTGCGGGCTAGGGCGCTGGGCCTCTCACCCGCGCGCTATTGGGACGTCTATGTGCCCATCGTGGACACGCCGGAGCGCTGCTACAGCTTTGAGGAGGCGTGTGACCTCATGCTCGATGCGTTGGCGCCCTTGGGGGAGGACTATGTCGCCCAGGTACGCAAGGCCATCGACGAGCGTTGGTATGACGTCTACGAGACGCCTGGCAAGGCCAGTGGCGCCTACTCCTCGGGCGGTCGTGGCGTGAGGCCCCTCATCCTCCTCAACTTCCAGGGTGCGCTTGAGGACGTCTTCACCCTGGTGCACGAGACGGGCCACTCCATGCACACCTTCCTCACCAACAGGGCGCAGCCCACGCGCTATGCCGCATATGAGATGTTCGTGGCGGAGGTGGCCTCCACGACCAACGAGATGCTCCTCATGCACCACCTGTTCGATCACGCCACGGACGATGCCATGCGCGCCTTCCTGCTCGACCACCTGTGCAACCAGTTCAAGAGCACGCTGTATCGCCAGACGATGTTCGCCGAGTTCGAGCGCGATGCCAATGGGGCCTCCGCGAAGGGCGAGGGCACGGGTGCCGATGCCCTCTCCGAGCGCTATCGTGCGCTCAACGACCTCTATTACGGTCCAGCGAATGTCTCGGACGGGGAGATAGCGCTCGAATGGTCGCGCATCCCGCACTTCTACTACAACTACTACGTCTACGTATATGCGACGAGCTTTGCCGCGGCGGTTGCGCTCTCGGAACGCATCCTCAGGGAGGGGGAGCCCGCACGCAAGCGTTACCTCGAATTCCTTTCGAGCGGCAACTCCAGGCCTCCCATCGACCTCCTTGCCGGGGCTGGCGTGGACATGGCCTCGGGTGTTGCCGTCAGTGAGGCGCTTGCCTCCTTTGCCCAGACGGTCGAGCGGCTCGAACGGCTTCTTGCATTGACCGATTAGGCACTGTGTGTGCGTACGTGCATCAGATAATTCGTATACTTAACTCTGCATCAAAAAATCCAAAGGGAGGATAACCATGGCACATTCATTCACGCGTAGGACGTTCCTCGGTACCGCTGGTGTGGCCACCGCCACGGTTGCCGGCCTGGGGCTGGCTGGCTGTGGTGGCAGTGACGGTAACGGCGGCTCGTCGGATGCGGAGCCCCAGTCGGGATCTCCGGCTACGACCGATCTCGACAAGCTTCCGCTTCCCGAAAAGGGCAAGGTCTACAACAACCCCCAGGATCGTGACAAGCTCAAGGATGGCGGCACTGTGACGTTCCCTGTAGCTGAGGTGGGTCCCGACTTCAACTACTTCAGCGTCAACGGCAACTCTGTCTATATGAATTGGTTCTGGCGCTTCTATAATCCGGCAGCAATTCCCTTCCTCTGCAATGCCACGGCAAGCGAGTTCAAACCCGATCCTAACTTCATCGAGTCCTCTTCCGTCACGGAGGATAGTGACAAGGAGGTTGTGACCATTGATATTGCCGAAAAGGCAACATTTAATGACGGAACGCCCATCGACTGGCGTGCCGTCGAGGCCCTCTGGACGGTGATGAATGGTACGAACTCCGACTACACTCCCTCTTCGACCGATGGTTGGAATCAGGTCGAGAGCGTAAAAAGAGGTGAGAACGACAAGCAGGCCATCATCACCTTCTCCCAGCCCTACTATCCGTACGAGGCCCTTGTGGGCTTCCTGCATCCCAGTGCTGCCAGTCCCGAGGTCTTTAACGATGGTTGGAAGATGAATCCCCATAACGAGTGGGGTTGTGGTCCCTTCATCGTAGATTCCGTGGATGAGACCCAAATCACCTTCGTGCGTAACTCCGAATGGTGGGGCGACGCTGCCAAGCTTGAGTCGGTCACCTTCAAACAGATGGAGGCCCAGGCAGAGTTCAATGCCTTCAAGAACGGTGAACTCGACGCAACCGAACTTGGACAGAGTGGCACAGGCGAGATGCTCTCCAACTTCCAGGGCATGGACGATGTCGAGATCCGTCGTTCCGACAGCAAGTCCATTGCGTGCCTGGAGGTCAACACCGAGCGCGACTCCCTCTCAGATATCGAGGTGCGGAGAGCCTTCATGCAGTGCATCAACGCCGAGACCATCTTGGGCATCGTGTATCAGGGAGTGAACTGGAAGGAGGATCGCCTAGGTTCCCTTTGCATCCTTCCGTGGATGGATGGCTACGAGGACAATCTACCCGAAGACGTATCGGCCAATACCACCGCTGAGGCTCAGACTGCCGCGGCCAAGAAGACTTTTGAGGATGCCGGCTACGAACTGGATTCGGACGGCTATTATGTCAAGGAGGGCAAGCAGGTCGCCTTTAGCTTTACGGCCATTGGTGACTCCAACGTCGTCAAGAACCGTGCCGCCGCCATCCAGAAGATGGCTAAGGATGCGGGAATGAACGTCACCATTGTGAACAAGCCCAGCTCTGAGTTCTCAAAGACGCTTACGGGTGGCGAGTGGGACACTATCCTCTTTGCCTGGAGTTCCGGCAGCGCGACCTATAACAACGGTGGACAGCTCTTCGGCTCTACCTCAGAGTCGAACTACACCCATGCTGGCAGTGCGGAGCTCGATGCCAAGTTCCTCGCGGTGACGGGCATCGAGGATCATGGGGAGCAGATGAAGGCCTTCAACGAGGCAGAGAGGGAGGCTCTTGCATCCTATGCGTTCATCCCCCTGTATAGTGGCGCGGACACCATCGTCTGCAAGAAGGGGCTTGCCAACTGGGGACCGGCCCTGCTGTTGGACATCGTTGCCGAGAATGTCGGATGGGAGAAGGAACAGTAAGTCAACAGAGTCGCCGCGATGGCGTGATGGTTGTGTTATCGCTCCACCTGTGGCACATGAAGGTCAGAGTGAGTGAATCGGCAGACACACTAGCTGAGTTGCTAGTGGCTGACTGGAGGGTCAAGCGGATGCGAGTCCCGCCACTGGCGCCATGCATCGTCGGGGGCCTCCTGCGGGAGGCCCCCTTCCAATCGCCTCGCGGCCGTGGGGGTCCTGTCCCGTTTCGGACGCCTTTCGCCATGCGGTCAGTCACACCGAGCTGTTGGTGGCAATCGGCCCGCATCCGAAGGCGAAGAGGGGGTGGATGCGTCCTCCACGAGCACGGCCTCCCTGTGCCCCTCCAGTTTGTCCACTGCGGCCTTGGGCTCTCACCAACTGCAGGCGATCGAGCGGGTGGACGTACCCCGATTCGTAGGCGGCTCGATGGTGTAGAGCGACTCCAGCATCCCAGCTCGGCCTCGGCGGGGCGCATGCGGGTAGGTTTGGGAGCAAGACCCGAGTGTCCGGATGGGCCTGTGGATGAACCTAGTATACTCATGCGTTACAACCACGCAACAAGCGACCACCGCAAGGCGATACCATGCCCATTGTTCCTTAAAATAACCAGTATGTAAGGTGGCGGAGCGATTCATGTGGTGTCGTGGCGGTGTCAGGTTGGAGCGGTTCCCGTCAACAGAGGAGGAGAGCATGAAAAACGATCATGTGGTGAGTCGTCGCGGCTTCATTGGGGGAGGGCTTGCCGCTAGTGCCCTTGCCACCCTGGCCGCCTGCGGCAAGAGGGACGGCAGCACGGGCCAAGGCAAGAAGGGCGGCACGCTCAAGTACTACATCAACAATCCCGTTGCCATCGACCCCTACAACACGCAGGAGGATCAGGGCACACAGGTCGAGCACATCCTCTTCGACGCGCTGGTCGGCTACGACTGGAGCAAGCACGAGGTCGTGGGCAAGGCCGCCGAGTCCTGGGAGGTCAATGACGATGACACCGTCTTCACCTTCCATCTCGTCAAGGGGGCCACGTTCCACAACGGTGATGCCGTCGATGCGGCCTCCTTCAAGCGCGGTTGGGAGCGCATCGTCAACCCAAAGATGGCTACCCCATCTGAGATCAACTACCATCTTGCTCCCGTCAAGGGATACGACGAGTTTCTCAAGGGCACGGCAACCGAGATGGAGGGCCTCAAGGCCGTGGATGACACCACGTTCGAGGTGACCCTAAGCTCGTCCATGGCCGACTTCCTTACGGTGTGCACGCATTCCGCATTGGCGCCCGTGCCCCAGGCTGCCCTCGACGACCCCGAGTCCTTCCTGGTGGCCCCCATTGGCAATGGCCCCTTCAAGATGGATGGCCAGTGGGTGGCCGACCAATACATCAACGTCGTGCGCTTCGATGACTATTATGGCGAGAAGGCCAAGCTCGACGGTATCAACTTCTCCATCCAGAAGGATCCCGACACGGCCTTCCGCGAGTTCGAGGGCGGCAATATCGACATGGCGCAGATCCCCACCGGTCGCTTCAACGAGACCATCGAGAAGTACGGCAAGTCGGATGACGGCTACACCGTGACGCCGGGCCACCAGACCCTGACGGGCGCCGAGCTGTCCGTCTACTACCTCGCCATCAACATCGAGAAGATGCCTGACAAGAACCTGCGTCATGCCGTCTCGCTGGCCATCGATAGGCAGAGCATCTGTGACACGCTCTTCGAGGGCACACGCATCCCAGCCGACAGCGTCATCCCCACGGTGCTCGATCCCGACGGCAGCAACGCCTGGGCGGACTGCAGGTACGACAAGGATGCGGCCCAGAAGCTCATTGACGACAACGGCCTTGCCGGTACCGAGGTGACTCTCTCCTATAACTCGGGTGGTGGCCATGAGGACATCATGTCCATGGTGCAGAGCGATCTTGAGGCCGTGGGGCTGAAGGTTCAGCAAGAGTCCCAGGAGTGGGCCTCCTATCTGCAAAAGCTCAAGGGCGGCGACTTTACGATGGGACGTCTCGGCTGGATTGCCGACTATCCCACGATCGACAACATGCTCTACCCCAACTTCTACAGCACCGCTGACAACAACTACTCCAAGTATAAGGATGACGAGGTGGACCAGGGCATCGATGATGCCCGACAGATTGCTGACGAGGAGGAGCGCAAGGCCAAGCTCCGCGAGGTCAATCAGCTCATCGGCGAGGACATGCCCATCGTCCCCCTGATGTTCTACGCCCACAACTGGGTGGGTAGCGAGCGAGTCGAGAGCCTCTATCTCGACCCTCAGAACAAGGTGGACTTCGCCACGACGACGCTCAAGGCGTAGCCTCACGGCGCAGGCCATCCCAAGACAGCAGAGGTCGGGAGCGGGTATCAGGTTAGGTGCCCGCCCCCGTTCATATGGGTTCGTCCCAGGCAAGACGTGCCTTCGTCCCTGTCAGGGGCAGACCCAACCAAGGAGAGTCCCCTTCATGGGTAGATACATCGCAAAGCGCATCCTGCAGTTCATTCCCGTCTTTTTGGGTGTGACGCTCATCCTGTTCCTGATGCAGAACGTCGTTCCCGGCGATCCCATCAAGCTCATCGCGGGCGAAAAGCAGCTTGACCAGGTGACCGAGAACAACCTGCGTGCCACCTATCACCTCATCGAGACCGACGGAGATGGCAACATCGTCTATGACGAGACAGGGCATACCATCGAGACCCCTCTCTGGAAGCGTTATGTGCTGTATGTCGGTGGTCTGCTCCACGGCGATCTGGGCGTCTCCTATCAGCAGTCGGGTAGACCCGTTGCCGACATCCTTGCCGAGAAGTATCCCTATACCATCCGTTTGGCCATCGTGGCCATTCTGATAGAGGCGGTGATAGGCATCCTTGCCGGGATGGTCTCGGCCATCAAGAGATACTCGTTCTGGGACGTCCTGGTGACTCTCTCGACGTCCATCCTCGTGGCCATGCCGGCATTCTGGTTGGGCATGCTCCTGCAGCTCCTTTTCGGCATTGTGCTCAAGAATGCCACGGGAGGATCGGCCTATCTGCCCATCTCTGGGGCGGGTGGACCATATGCCGAGTTCAGCAGTGGCATGTACTACATCCTTCCAGCCATTACGCTCGCATCGGTCTCGACGGCGTATACGGCGCGTATCATGCGTTCCCAGTTGCTGGAGATCATGAACCAGGATTACATTCGCACGGCTCGCGCCAAGGGCCTCTCTCGTCATGCGGTCATTCTTCATCATGCCCTGAAGAACGCCCTCATTCCCGTCGTGACCTACATCGGCATTGACTTCGGCACCATGCTTGCCGGCGCCATCCTTACCGAGACGGTCTTCAACTGGCCCGGAGTGGGATACGAGACCTATCGTGCCATCACGCAGCGCGACTGGCCCATCGTGCTTGGGTCCGTGACGGTCATTGTCCTGGTGGTTATGGTCATCAACCTCGTCGTCGACATCAGCTATGCCTTCCTTGATCCACGTATCAGATATGGCAAGTCCAAGGACCAGGGGTAGGTGGGACGCATGAGGAAGACCTTTCAGACCATCAGGAAGGGCGAGCCCGTGGGCATTGAGACGCCGGAGGATCAGCGCAGTGCCGCACCTCCCGAGGGCACCCAAGCGGTCTCGGCGGCACCCTCCCGCACGCTCTGGGGTGACGCCTTCGCACGTCTCCGCAGGAATCGGCTTGCCATTGCCGCTGTCGTGTGGGTCGTCTTCATCGTCATCGTGGCCCTCACCGCCGACCTCTGGGTTCCCCAGGCACTTGGTAGTCCCACGGCCCAGCTCTATGACGCTCGCCTGCCTATGAGCGCCCAGCATCCCTTTGGCACCGACCAGGTTGGACGTGACGTGCTCTCGCGCGTCATCTATGGTGCGCGCATCTCCCTGGCCGTCGGCATCCTGGCAACGGCGATTTCCACGGCCATCGGCCTGGTGATGGGTGCGCTTGCGGCCTACCATGGTGGTATATGGGACACCATAATCATGCGCCTTGCCGACATCTTCCTGGCATTCCCCTATACGCTCTTCGTGATCGTGATGCTGGCGGTGTTGGGGTCCGGCATCCAAAACGTGTTCATTGCCATCGGCGTTCTGGGATGGCCCTCCATCGCTCGCGTGTTCCGCTCGGCGATTCTCTCGGTCAAGGAGAACGATTACGTGGATGCCGCACGTTCCATGGGCGCATCGGATGCGCGCATCATCGTGCGACACATCTTCCCCAACTCCGTCGCATCCATTGTGGTCTATGCCACGATGAACATCGGTGGCGCCATTCTCACCGAGGCGGCGCTCTCGTTTCTGGGCATGGGCGTCGTCCCACCCGACCCCTCCTGGGGAATCCTCATTGAGGATGGACAGAAGTTCCTTGCGACACAACCATGGCTCATGATCATGCCGGGCCTTGCGATCTTGCTGACCGTCCTTGCGTTCACGCTCCTTGGTGACGGTCTGCGCGATGCCCTCGACGTCAAGATGAAGGATGCATGATGCTATTCAGAAGGAAGAAGGACGTCACCTATAGGGATCTCAAGGAGCAGCCGGTTCCTGACGGACGGCATCTGCTTGAGGTTGACGATCTCAGGATGTACTTTCACACGCAGGATGGTGTCGTAAAGGCCGTCAATGGTGTCTCGTATACGCTTGACAGGGGGGAGACGCTGGGAGTTGTCGGGGAGTCTGGCTCGGGCAAGTCCGTCACATCCCTTACCATCATGGGCCTAGTTGACATGCCACCGGGGCGCATCGAGGGCGGAGATGTCCGCTATCACGGTGAGTCCCTGCTCAAGATGGGCGAGGAGCAGATGGAGCACATCCGTGGCAACGACATCGCGATGATCTTCCAGGATCCGATGACCTCCCTCAATCCGGTCTATACCATAGGGCGCCAGCTCAGCGAGGGCATGATCCTCCATCGTGGGTACAGCAAGAGGCAGGCGCTCCAGCGTTCCATCGAGCTTCTTGACATGGTGGGCATCCCCAATCCCGAGCAGCGCGTGAGGGACTACCCCCATGAGTTTTCTGGTGGCATGCGTCAGCGCGTCATGATTGCCATGGCGCTTGCCTGCGATCCCGACATCCTCATTGCCGACGAGCCCACCACCGCCCTTGACGTCACGATCCAGGCGCAGATCATCGAGCTCATGCAACAGATGCAGAGTCAGAACGGCAACGCCATCATCATGATCACGCACGACCTCGGTGTCGTCGCTGACGTGGCGGACAAGATCATGGTCATGTACGCGGGGCAGCCCGTCGAATTCGGCACGGCAGACGAGATCTTCTATGCATCGATGCACCCCTATACCTGGGGTCTCACACGCTCCATCCCTGATCCCATCATGGATGCCAAGCATGCGCTCACGCCCATCAAGGGCAATCCGCCCTCATTGGTGAGCGTACCTGCAGGCTGTGTGTTTGCGCCACGCTGCCCCTATGCGACCGATCTCTGTAGGGCGAAGGAGCCCGAGCTCTATGTAGGCGAGACAGGCCACTATTCCCGCTGCCACTACTCGCATGATGCCGCGTTCGTTGCGAGGAATGCGCCGCACACCTCGCGGTCGAAGGACGGTGACGGCGCCGCGTCTGTGGGCGCCTCGAACGGGGAAGGAGGCGAGGCATAGGATGTCACGTACCGAGCACAGGGAGGCTCGCACCGAGCGGAGGCCTCTGCTACGGGTCGAGCACCTCACCAAGGAGTTTCCCATCGAGTCCGGCGTGATCGCCTCCAAGCGTAGAGATGCGAAGAGGGTCCACGCCGTCGAGGACGTGAGCTTTGACATCTATCCAGGTGAGACCTTCGGTCTTGTTGGCGAATCCGGCTGTGGCAAGTCCACGACCGGGCGGTCCATCATGCGCCTGACGACCCCTACGTCCGGGAGGGTCCTCTTCGATGGCAAGGACATTGCCAAGATGAGCAGGTCCGAGTTCAAAGCGATGCATCGTGACATCCAGTATATCTTCCAGGACCCTTACGCATCGTTGAACCCACGCATGACCATCGGGGAGATCATCTCCGAACCACTGCTGATTCATGGGATCCTGCCCGATCGGGCGAAGCGCACGAAGTATGTGCGAGATCTTCTGGATATCGTTGGCCTGAATCCCGAGCACATCAACCGCTATCCCCATGAGTTCTCCGGTGGTCAGCGCCAGCGTGTGGGCATCGCTCGCGCCTTTGCCGTGCATCCGAAGCTCATCATCTGCGACGAGCCGGTCTCGGCGCTCGATGTCTCCATCCAAGCCCAGGTCCTGAACCTGCTTTCCGACCTGCAGAGGGAGTACGAGACGGCATACCTCTTCATTGCGCATGACCTTTCGGTGGTGCAGCATAGCTCCGATCGTGTGGCTGTCATGTACCTGGGACACCTCATGGAGTGCTCCGGTTGGAAGTCCCTCTATGTGGAACCCTGCCACCCCTACACGCAATCGCTGCTCTCTGCGGTGCCCGTCCCCGATCCTGACGTCCAGCACAAGCGTAAGCGCATCATCCTTGCCGGTGACGTGCCTTCGCCCATTGACCCGCCCTCAGGCTGTCCGTTTCATACGCGCTGTCCCATCGCACGGGAGCGTTGCTCCGAGGAGGTCCCTGCCTTGCGCGAGATCAGGCAGGGACACTTCTGCGCATGCCACTTTGCGGAGCCCCATCCCATCAAGGGGGCCTCTGTCAGGCTGTAGGCTGTCAGCTTGCTTTCTGCTGCGTGACCGGGATGTCGCATGGGTCGCAGGGTCCATCTTTTTCCATTGCCATGAGTCAAGGGCTGTGTTATCGTTCTTCCTGCACCATATGAATGTCGGAGTGGCGGAATTGGCAGACGCGCTAGCTTGAGGTGCTAGTGACTGACTAAAAGGTCGTGCGGGTTCAAGTCCCGCCTCCGACACCACGCATGATCAGGGGGCCTCCTTCGGGAGGCCCCCTCCTTGTGTGACCGGAGTCAGACCCAGGCCGAAACAGCGGCCGACAAATGGGTATCAACCTCGGGTATATCGCCTGCACCTTCTGCACACGGCACCTACTTGGGGGATCACATGGCACTTCGCAAGACGACCGACGCGAACGACCGCGCCACCATCGGGCGCACGCTCCATTACTTCTGGGGTGTCACCAGGCAGAAGCCTGGGGTCTTCGCCCTCTCCATCATCAGCTCGGTTGGCTACATCGCGCTGCTCACCTTTGCGAACACGTATGTGATGGGCCTCATCGTGGACCGCGTGCAGGCATCTCCCGTGGCGGCCGATCAGGTGTTTCAGGTCTTCGGCCCCTACATCCTGGCCCTCCTGCTGGTCAACGCCGTGGGACAGGTGCTCTCCAAGTTGCAGGACTACTCGGTCTACAAGCTCGAGATCAACGGGGACTACCAGCTCTCGCGCCTGTGCTTCGACACGCTCTCCAACCAGTCCATGACCTTCCATGACAGTCGCCTTGGCGGCAGCCTCGTGAGCCAGACCTCGCGCTTCGTGAGCGGCTACTCCGGCCTGGTGGACGTGCTCACCTACAGCCTGTGGCCCACCCTCGCCTCCGTGGTGCTCACCATCACGACCCTGGCTCCCTCCGCCCCGAGCTTCGTGCTCGTCCTCATGCTCATGCTGATGCTCTACGTGCTGTTGGCCTATCGCATGTACAAGCGCATCCTGGTGCTGGCCTCAGACGCCTCCAACGCGCAGAACCGCCTCTCGGGCGTGCTGTCCGACGCCGTCACCAACATCCTTGCCGTGAAGACCTACGGGCGCGAGGACTTCGAGCGCGACACGTTCACCCAGGCCGACCAGGATGCCATGCGTGCGGCCAACGTCAACATGCGCGCCGCCATGCGTCGCGGCTTCATCACGTCGTTCCTCATCACGGTGATCATGCTCATCGTGTCCATCTTCGTGTCGGGCGGCAACGCCTGGTTCGGTATCAGCGCCGGTACGCTCGTGATGATGTTCACCTATACCTATAACCTCACGATGCGCTTCAACTACTTCAACTCCATGATGGCGCGCATCAACCGTGCTCTGGGTGACGCCGCCGAGATGACGCGTGTGCTCGACGAGCCCACGCTCGTGGCGGACGACGAGGGAGCCAAGCCCCTCAAGGTGACGGAGGGTGCCATCGACTTCTCGCACATCGGCTTTCGCTATCCGGACGCGCCGGAGGACGACTACGTCTTCCAGGACCTCAACCTGCACATTCCCGCCGGGCAGCGCATGGGTCTGGTGGGCCGCTCCGGCTCGGGCAAGACCACCCTCACCAAGCTGCTGCTGCGTCTGGATGATGTCCAGCAGGGCCAGGTGCTCGTGGACGGACAGGACGTGAGTCACTGCACCCAGCAGTCCCTGCGCCAGCAGGTGGCCTACGTGCCCCAGGAGGCCCTGCTCTTCCACCGCACCATCCGCGAGAACATAGCCTATGGCAAGCCGGACGCCACGGAGGGGGAGATCCGCACGGCGGCCGCCGAAGCCAACGCGCTCGAGTTCATCGAGCGTCTGCCTGGGGGCTTCGACACCATGGTGGGCGAGCGGGGCGTCAGGCTCTCCGGCGGCCAGCGCCAGCGCGTGGCCATCGCCCGTGCCATCCTCGTGGACGCCCCCATCCTCGTGCTGGACGAGGCCACCAGCGCGCTCGACTCCGAGTCCGAGGCGCTCGTGCAGGGCGCGCTCGAGAACCTCATGCGCGGGCGCACGTCCATCGTGGTGGCGCACCGGCTCTCCACGGTGGCGTCGCTCGACCGCATCGTGGTGCTGAGCCATGGACAGGTGGTTGAGGATGGCACCCACCACGAGCTGGTGGAGGCGGGTGGCGAGTATGCTGGCCTGTGGGATCGCCAGACCGGTGGCTTCCTCGATGGAGAGGCCCGGTAGGCTACCGCTCATTTCTCGATAATTTCTGATGGTCTTGAGCAGTTGAGGCCACATATCGAGCTCGGCACAGACGTCACCCCTGTCGATGACGATGCCGCCGTTGCAGATGACCTCTTCGAGCGCTATGCGGCACAGGGGCTGGCATGAGCATCCCTGCGTTCGAGGGCTCTGTGGGCACACCCTCGTTGCTCGTGGACACAAATGTATGGCTGGACGCACTGCTACCTTGGCGCATGCAAACAGAGGGCGCAAGAACGCTTATCTGACGTGCCCGACAGCACGACTGCAAGCTACTCTACCCCGTCCATGCCGTAAAGGACGTCTTCTACCTGTGCGAGCGAAGTACCAAACAATGCCTCAGGGAGCATGGGGGGCTCACCGAAGACGAGGCGAGCCACGTCTACCGTTTGGCATGGTCCTGTGTGGACAGAATGCGTTCGGTGGCAACGGCGGTAGGCTGTGATGAGTCCGACCTCTGGCTCGCAGCGAAGTATCAGGATGTGATTGGTGACTTTGAGGATTCCCTGGTCGTGTGTGCTGCCGTTCGTGCGGGCGCCAGCTATCTGGTGACCAATGACACCCGTCTGCTCAAGGCGTCACCCGTGCGTGCGGTGAGCTCTGTCGAGGCAGTCAAGCTCATGGAGGTCGGGCTCCTGTTGGGGGAGGGGTAGCGTCACCGCTACAGCAGCTCCTCGCGCAGGGCGTCCAGGAGCGGGCCACCGGCGCCGCGGCGCCAGCGCATCCAGCCGTCCGCGCCCTCGCCCGAGGCTCCGAGCGTCTCCAGGTTGCCCAGTCCCCGTGGCCGGGGAGATGCGCTCCACGCTGTGCGTTGCGGCGTCGTGATGCTCGCCTGGGAGGGCGGACGCATAGGTGTTGGCATGGTCACGCAGGTCGAGACAGAAGAAGCGCATGCGCCCCTGCCCCTTGTAGCCCGTCTGCCAGGCATGGGCCTTGAGTGCCTGGCAGGCGTCGATGGCAGCAAAGCCCTGCCGTGCCTCCACCTCGGTGAGGTAGCAGCGCGTGAAGCCTGCGAACACGTCGCTCCCCTGACGGTGCCATGCTGCTTGACGCGCGCGAGGACGACCTCGAGCTGGCGCCAGTAGCTGTGGTGAACCTCCCGCTGCTCGGTGATGGGGAAGTCCATGAGCACGAAGTTGCGTACGAGGTCGGCGCAGCTCAGGCCCTTGCCCGTGGAGTTCATGGACTCGAAGATGAGCTGTGGCTGGTCGCGGTCCTACGTGAGCTCGATGGAGATCACCTCCAGGCGCCGGGGGACCCGTCAGAGCGCCCCAAGGTCCTGGAGCGTGGAGACACGGCGCTCGAAGAGCGCCAGGCTGCCCATGATGCGCGCGGACGTCTCCTGGACCGGCGTATCGGGGCGTTCCAGGTTGTCCACGAGCGAGCGCAGGCACGGGCCTCGTCCCACGAGTAGGGCCGCTGGTACGCCGGTACCAGGTACCGCACGTTCATCTCGGCCAAGAGCCCCAGCGCGGTCCGCGAGCCTGCGTCCATGGGTGCCCCTCTCAAAGTGTCACCGGTTGCATTCCACTATGATAGGCCGAACGGGAACGGGCCTCGTTCCCACGGCTGGCGACAGGAGGGGCATATGCACAAGCTTGGTCTCATCGGAGGCGTGGGTCCCGAATCCACGATTGACTACTACCTGGGTATCACCCAGGGTGTCCGCAGGCGTGTGGGCAGAGACTACTTTCCTCCTCTGACCATCGAGAGCATGAGTTGTTACGATGTCATGCCCCTGGCGGCCGAGAGGCGCCTGGACGAGCTGACGGACTACTTCATGGGCGGCATCGAACATCTGGCATCGGCGGGCTGTGACGTGGCTGCGCTTTGCTGCGTGACGGGACACATCGTGTTCGAGCAACTTGTGGATCGCTCGCCCATTCCGCTCGTGAGCATCGTGGACGTGATACGCGACGAGATCGTTCGTCGGGGCTATCGTGCGGTGCTCCTGCTGGGCACCAGGGCGACCATGGAGCAGCCCTTCCTCAAGCAGCCCATCATCCTCTCGCACGTGCCCGTGGTCTCTCCCAACGCCGGGGAGAGGACCTGGCTGTGGGACATCATCTCCAACGAGCTCGAGCATGGCGTCGTGCGCGACGAGAGCGTGGCACGCTTCCGCTCCATCGTGGAGCAGGGGGCTGGCGAGGGTGCACAGGCCGTCATCCTTGGCTGCACGGAGCTGCCCATGCTGGCGCATCGCTGCGAGCTGCCCATTCCCGCCATCGATGTCCTGCAGCTGCACATCGACGCCCTCGTTGATGTGGTGATGGGAGATGCGACCCACGGCTAGGCCCGCCCCTGGGTCGCATCGTGCCCCGGCGTTGCCCCCGATGCGCCTCGTGTGGGTGCCAATCTCCCGAGAGAGGCCAACGAATCTGCAGGTCGTGACTGTGTCATCCGGGAGAAAGGCACCCACACGGAGCATATGGCACCCACACGCCGGGAGGGCCCCGTACCATCGACGGCACGCAGATCCATGCGGGGTCGTCTCGATGCTGACAGCTGCGTCACCACGGCTTATCCATAAATTGAACCAAATATTGAACTCACTGTAGCCTGTAGGAAGTGAACTAGTATCATCATATCCAATTGATTGAACTCTGGTTTTGAACTTAACTTCCGAAGGAGGGCATATGGCAGCGGACACCTTCGCGGAACGTCTTGCCTCGGCGCTGAGAGAACGGGGTCTCAAGCAGTCCGACCTTGTCCGCCTGGCCCATGAGCAGGGCCGCAAGCTGGGAAAAAGTCAGCTCTCCCAGTATCTGAGCGGCAAGACCGTGCCCCGTGCGGGCATGCTTGCCATGCTGGCCACGCTTCTCGACGTTCCCGTGAGCCAGCTCGATGGCACACAGCCCACTCAAAAAAGTTCAATTTCAGCGTTGTCACCCCAGGAGGAACTGCCCATGACCGTCAGAAGGTTCAAGAAGTCCACCAAGCTTAACGATGTGCTCTACGACGTGCGTGGTCCGGTGCTCGACGAGGCCATGCGCATGGAGGACCAGGGCACGCACGTCCTCAAGCTCAACATCGGCAACCCCGCCCCCTTTGGCTTCCGTACGCCCGACGAGGTCGTGAAGGACATGCAGGATCAGCTCACCGAGTGCGAGGGCTACTCTGACAGCCGCGGCCTCTTCTCCGCACGCAAGGCCATCATGCAGTACGACCAGCTCAAGGACATCCCCAACGTGGACGTCGAGGACATCTACACCGGCAATGGCGCCTCCGAGCTCATCAACCTCGCCATGTCGGCCTTCCTGGACGATGGCGACGAGATCCTCATCCCCAGCCCCGACTACCCGCTGTGGACGGCCTGCGCCACGCTCGCCGGTGGCCATGTGGTGCACTACCTGTGCGACGAGCAGCAGGATTGGTGCCCCGACCTCGATGACATCCGTGCCAAGGTCACGCCGCGCACCAAGGGCATCGTCGTCATCAACCCCAACAACCCCACGGGCGCGCTCTATCCGCGTGAGCTGCTGGAGGGCATCGTCCAGATCGCACGCGAGCACCAGTTGGTCATCTTCGCGGACGAGATCTACGACCGCCTGGTGATGGATGGCCTGCGGCACACCTCCATCGCCAGCCTGGCGCCCGACCTGTTCTGCGTGACGTTCAACGGGCTCTCCAAAAGCCACATGATCGCGGGCTACCGCATCGGCTGGATGAGCCTCTCGGGCAACAAGCGCCTGGCCATGGACTACATCGAGGGCATCAACATGCTGTCCAACATGCGCCTGTGCTCCAACGTGCCCGCGCAGTCCGTGGTGCAGACCTGCCTGGGCGGCACGCAGGCCTCCCAGCGGCTCCTCGTGCCGGGCGGGCGCGTCTTTGAGCAGCGCAACTACGTCTACGAACGACTGTCGGCCATCGACGGGGTCTCGGTGATGAGGCCCAAGGCGGCATTCTACATCTTCCCCCGACTCGATCCCAAGAAGTTCAATATCAGCGATGACGACCAGTTTGCCCTTGACCTGCTCAAGGACCAGCACGTGCTCGTTGTGGGCGGCAAGGGGTTCAATTGGATGACCCAGGGCTACTTCCGTATCGTCTATCTGCCACGCAAGCACACCCTGCACGAGGCCATGGACAAGCTCGAGGAGTTTCTGGGGTACTATCGGCAGTAGTAGGCAACGAGGGGAGAGGGCATGCCAAACGAGGTACGGACGCTGGACGTGAGCCGGCCGGTGGGAGAGCTCGTGGGGGAGAACCCCGGCCTGAAGGGCATTCTTGATGAGCTCGGCTTTGAGGACCTCCCTGCCGACAGGGCGCTGCCCGAGATTGCGGAGGGGCTCGGCGTCGAGTTCTCCGTGGTCTCGATGGCCCTGATGGCATCGGGCTATGACGTCATTGGGTATGTGCCCGAGGACTCCGGCTACAGGAGCCCGCTGCCAGACATGCTGGGCGTCCTCTTTGGCGGCAGCTACGAGGGCGAGGGGCTGCCCGATGCCTCCACGGCCCCGATGTTTGCCAACATGGAGATGGCCATCAGGCGCGCCCAGGAGTCGGGGAGGCTGCCGAAGCAGTAGGCTCGTTGGTCGTGAGCGCCGCCACGTGCGGTGTGGGCGCCGCTCGACGTGTGCGTTGGATGCGTTTTTGCAAATGCCAACTGGGCAGACGTCACGCGAGGCGCACCGTACGTACGCTTTGGACGGTACCATCTGGGTATCGACCCCTATGTGACGGGAGAGGCCATGCTCAAAGCCAACTACCATACGCACACCGTGCTCTGTGATGGTACCGACACCGCCGAGGAGATGGTTCGGCAGGCTCTTGACCTGGGCTTTGAGCACCTGGGCTTCTCGGGGCACATGGACCCGGACATCCATATGGACTGGCCGTCCTATGTTGCGGAGATGGACCGCATGAAGGCGCGCTACGGTGACCGCCTGGACATCCTCATGGGCGTTGAGCTGGACAATGCCTACGACCCCGCCTGCTGTCCCGGTGCGGAGTACGTCATTGGCTCCACGCACTTCCTGCCCGTCGAGACCGAGGTCCCCATGAGCGTGGACAACACGCCCGGTATGCTCGAGACGCTCTGCCGCGAGTTCTATGACGGGGACTGGTATGCGCTCGTGCGGTCGTACTACGACTTCGAGGCACAGGTGCACGACCGTACGAACTGCAGCTTCGTGGGTCACTTTGACCTCGTGACCCGCTTCAACGACCAGATGCGCGCCTTTGACGAGACGGACCCACGCTACCTGACGCCGGCCCTGGAGGCCATGGAGCACCTGGTGAGGCAGGGAGTTCCGTTTGAGATCAACTGCGGTGCCTACAACCGCGGCCGCAAGGAGGAGCTCTATCCGCGCCGCGAGCTCCTGCGCGCGCTGCACGGCTTTGGCGGCGAGATCCTCATCAACTCGGACGCGCACCAGCGCGAGCTTTTGGACGGGGGCTTTGATGTGGCCGTCGGTGCGGCCATCACGTCCGGCTTCACGCACGTCAACATCCTTGCGCACGACGCCATGGGTGGCGTGGGAATGCGCCAGCTTGCCCTTGACGCCCTGGCATGAGGCGCAAGCTCCTGTGTGTCGGGGTATGCCGATTGTTGTCTTCCCACGCATGGATGGTGTAGAGTGCCGCCACTTTGGGCAAGACTAGAGGGATACCGGCGCATCTGGAGGAGACGACGACATGACGGAAGCCACTGCTGGCGCGAACGAGGATCCCATCTACGGGGGCAGGCTCGCCGACCTCATGGCCCTGAGGGACCGTCTCCTGGCAGGCGTCGAGCAGCTGCGTGCCAGCCTCGAGCGCGAGCAGGGCGAGGATCCCATCGAGCATTGCCTGGGCAGGATCAAGAGCGTCCAGAGCATCCGGGAGAAGTGCGCGCGCAAGGGCATGTCCCCGACGGGAGAGGTCGTGCTCCGGAACGTCTACGACATCGTGGGCATCCGCCTGGTCTGCACGTTCCTCGATGACGTCTACCTCATGCGTGACCGCGTGGCTGCGCTCCCCGGCATCGAGGTGGTGCAGGAGAAGGACTACATCCGCCACGTGAAGCCCAATGGGTATCGCAGCTACCATATGGTGGTGCGCGTGGAGGGGGATCTCTGTGCCGAGTTCCAGATTCGCACCATATCACAGGACACCTGGGCGGCCCTCGAGCATCAGATCAAGTACAAGCACGACGTGGGCGGCAACCTCGCCCTCATAACGTCGGAGCTCAAGCGCTGTGCCGACGAGCTGGCCTCCACGGACCTCTCGATGCAGACGATCCGGAACATGATCCGCGCCAGTGACGCAAGCGACACCACGACCATGATGGGGGGTGGCGAGGCCTCATGAGGCTGCTGATCGCAGAGGACACCCTCGACCTCAATCGGGCGCTCCAGGCGATTCTGGAGAAGAGCGGCTACGAGGTCACCTGCACGTATGATGGCCAGGAGGCGCTCGACCACGTGATGGCCGAGACATTTGACGGCATCATCCTGGACATCATGATGCCGCGGATGGACGGCATCGAGGCCCTGCGAAAGATGCGCGACCGTGGCGTCAAGACGCCCGTGCTGCTGTTGACGGCCAAGGCGGAGGTCGACGACCGCGTGGCCGGCCTGGACGCTGGTGCCAACGACTACCTGCCCAAGCCCTTTGCCATGCGCGAGCTGCTCGCGCGCGTGCGCGCCATGTGTCGGCAGACCACCACCGACGATGCCCCACTCTCGGTTGGCGGCACCACCCTCAGGATGGGCACGTCCGAGCTCTCGGCCGAGAACTCCGTGTGCCTCTCGTCGCGCGAGGCCGAGCTCCTGCAGCTGCTCATGCGCAATGTGGGCCGTCCGCTTTCGCGCGCCTTCATCCTGGGGCATGTGTGGGGGGACGATTCCACCGCCACGGACGAGGGCCTCGTGCTGTACCTCTCGTACCTCAGGGACAAGCTCGCTGCCGTGGGATCGGCGCTTGTCATCGCGGAGGGGGCTGACAGCGGCGTGACGCTGGACGTGTCGCGCCACGGCTAGCCCGCCATATTCGAGGGGGTTCGCATGGGAGAGAAGGCCATCCGCCACCTGCGCACGAAGATCATCGCCATCATGCTCATGGCGTTCTTGGCCATCATGGTCCTCATCGCCGTGGCCGTGAACGGCGCCTATGTCAATGCAGCCCAGTCACGGATGGATGGCATCCTGGATTCGATCATCACCAATGACGGCGTCCTGCCCGAGAACGCCCGCGACAGCCTGAGCATCACCGCCAGGCACGACGTCCAGTACTTCATGGTTGTCCTGGACAGCCGTGGCAACGTGCTGGACGTCGGCTTGGATGCCGACGCCGACATGGATCGCGCGATGGCCGTAGACCTCGCCCAGCAGGTGAGGGGCTCCCTCTTTGGCTCGGGCTCCATCGGCGACTACTACTACAAGGTGGTGGACGCACCCGACGGCGGCAAGGCCATCGCCTTCGTGAACGGCACCGTGGAGCTGGGGGAGGGCCGCAGGGTTCGCTCCATGACCCTCGTCTTCCTTGGCGCGGGCCTTGCCGTGGCGTTCGTGCTCGTGTGGTTCCTCTCGCGCCGCGCCATCGAGCCTGAGATCGAGGCGGCCAAGCGACAGCAGGAGTTCATCACCAACGCCAGCCACGAGCTCAAGACGCCCTTGGCGGTGATACGCGCGAACACCGAGGTCGAAGAGGCCCTGCAGGGGGAGTCCGAGTGGAGCCAATCGACGCTCCGACAGGTTGACTACCTCGATGGCCTCGTGAAGAACCTCGTGGAGTTCGCTCGCGCGGAAGAGGTGCCGGCTGACCAGGAGCTGGCAGAGGTGGACGTCGCCCAGGTTGCCGCCGAGGTCGTCGAGACCTATCAGGCCGTCACGCAGCAACGTGGCCTGACGCTCGCGAGCACGCCCAGCTCCGGCGTCACCGTGGCGTCGTCGCGGGAGACGGTCAGCCAGCTGCTGCGCCTGCTCGTGGACAACGCCTGCAAGTACTGCGATGAGAACGGCAGCATCCTCGTGAAGGTCTCCCCGCTCAAACGCTCGCGCGTGCTGGGGTTCTGGCGCCGGGGCGCGCGCATCGTGGTGTCCAACACCTATGCGGACGGCACCTCGATCGACTTCAACCGCCTCTTCGATCGTTTCTATCGGGGCGATACCTCACATGGCAACCAGTCGGGTTACGGCATTGGCCTGTCCATCGCACAGCACATCTGCGAGGAGAGCAACGGCTCCATCAAGGCCTCCTGGAAGGGTGGCGTCGTGAGCTTCACCTGCGTGCTGTACTAGCGCCCGTCGCCCGCCGGCGGGTCCGCCTGTCGCAGGCGGTCAAAGACGAGGGAGGACGGCTCCACGGTGCCGCTGTAGTCCATGATGCGACGCATCAGGAACCCCAGGAACTCGTCCTGCAGGGGGTTCGGCCCCCTGTCGGCATGCGCGATGTAGCCCACGTTCATGACCTCGTCGGTTTCGAGCGGGACGGAGACAAGCCCCTCGTTCTCGGGAAAGACGCCCGTGGCGATGGTATAGCCTTCCCCGCGCGCGAGCAGCCGCGCCAGCGTCCCGTTGTCGCCCACGGTGATACGTCGTGCGTTGGGTATGGTGGCCAGCGGCTCCTCGGCGAAGTACGACGAGCTCTGGATGCCCTGCTCCTGCACGTAGCGGAAGAGCCCCGTGAGCTCCTCCGGCGCGATGGAGTCGCGCTCGGCCAGCGGGTTGTGCGCGCTCACGAACACGTGAGGCTGCGCCACGAAGAGCGACATGAAGCGCAGGTCCCCGGCCTCCAGCACGCGCCTGATGACGCGGTCGTTGTAGTTGCTCAGGTAGATGACGCCCAGGTCGCTGCGGGAGTCCTGCACGTCCTTGATGACCTGGTTGGTGTAGGTCTCGCGCAGCGAGAAGTCACAGGCGCCCTCGCCGCCGTGCGCATCGACGAAGTCGCCGAATGCCTCCACCACAAAGTAGTAATGCTGCGATGACACGCAGAGGCGCGTCTCCCGTACGCGGTCGCGCGCGTAGCGGCGCTCCATGAGGTCGACCTGCTCCAGCACCTGCCGGGCATAGCTCACAAGCTCCACGCCCTCGCTCGTGAGCGTGATGCCCCTGGTCGTGCGGCTGAACGCCGTGGTCCCGCACTCGCGCTCGAGGTCGCCGATGGCCACGGACAGGCTCGACTGCGAGACGAAGAGGTGCTGGGCCGCCGCCCTGAAGGAGCCATGCTCCGCCGCGGCCACCAGGTAACGCAACTGCTGGATCTGCACGACTCCTCCTTGTCACATCCGACGCCCGGACCATGTCCTGGCACATGTCATACGAATACTCATTCTAGGTGCCAACCACGGCAGGGGTGCCGTCAGCGATTCCGAACGCTGGCGTTCGTGATCATGTGCCGCCTGCGCCCTGGGGACGCAGGACGGGTCGCGCGCTCGTGGCGCTTTCCGCCGCCTCCACGCTGCTGGTGGGAAACCTCGTCTGCCTGCTCTAGCCTTACGGGCGCCCGGTTTCCCCTGCCCTTCGCTCATGTAGAATAGGGCCCACTGCACGTGCCCCCGCATGCATGGGACATCCTCGAGAAGGGCCACCATGGTCACCATCGGTCAGTTCATGGAGATCCTCGTCTCCAACCCCTTTCTGCTCGTCGTCATGACGCTCATTCTGGGATCCATCTTCGTGAATGGCTCCACGGATGCCGCCAATGCCATCGCCGAGCCCGTGGGCACGCGCTCCATTGGCGTCAACCAGGCCATCGTCATGAGCGTCATCTGCAACTTCGTTGGCCTGGTGGGCATGACGCTCGTCTCCACGGCCGTGGCGGACACCATGAGCGGCATGGTCGACTTTGGCGGGGACACGCACGCCGCGCTCATTGCATTGGCCGCCGCCACCGTGGGCATCGTTGGGTGGGGCGTGGGCGCCTGGATCTTTGGCATCCCCACGTCGGAGAGCCATGCCCTCATCGCGGGCCTCACCGGCGCGGCGCTCGCCGTGCACGGGGGCTTGGGCGGCGTCAATGGGGTGGAGTGGGTGAAGGTCATCTACGGCCTGGTGCTCTCCACGGTGCTGGGGTACGCTGCCGGGTGGGTCATCTCCAAGGTCATACCGCGCGCCTGCCGCCAGGTTGATCGACGGCATGCGAACGACTTCTTCGGTCGCATGCAGGTGCTGGGTGCGGCGGGCGTCGCCCTCATGCATGGCGCACAGGATGGTCAGAAGTTCATGTCCACGGCGATGATGGCCATCGTGCTTGCCTCGGGCTCCTCCAGCATGGCAGGCGTCAAGTTCCCCCTGTGGATCATGGTGCTCTGTGCAGGCGTCATGGCGCTGGGCACGGCCGTGGGCGGCAAGAAGATCATCAAGACCGTGGGCATGAGCATGGTGCAGCTTGACAAGTACCAGGGCTTTGCCGCATCCGTGAGTGCGACGGTCTCGCTGCTCGTCGCCACGCTCACGGGCCTGCCCGTCTCCACCACGCACACCAAGACGGCAGCCATCATGGGCGCCGGCGCGGCGGAGAACGTACGCTCGGTCAACTGGGCCATCGCAAGGGACATGGTGCTCACTTGGGTCTTCACGTTCCCGGGTTGCGGCATCATCGGCTTCGTGCTGGCCAGGCTCTTCCTCATCTGGTTCTAGGCACTTCGTCCGCATGCATGGAAAGGGGACCCATATGGCTCACGTCAAGAAGGAAGACCCGTTCTATGGTCTGCTTCGCAAGTTCTCGGCAGACCTCGTGAAGGCCGCCAACGACTATGTGCGCTTCGTGGATGGCTATCCCGGCACCGTCACGATGATCTCCACCATGAAGCTCTATGAAGGCCGCTGTGATGCGCATGTGCGCACTATCATGAAGGAGCTCTACACCTCGTTCATCACGCCGTTCGATCGCGATGACATCAGCAGCCTCGCGCTGCGCATGGACGACATCATGGACTACATGGAGCGGGTCTGCACCGGCCTCGACCTCTTCAACATGAGCGCGACGCGTCGCGAGGCCCGTGAGCTCGCGGGGCTTACGCAGCTCGCCATCGTGGCACTCAACGAGATGTTCGAGCACCTGGCAGACTACAAGAGGGATCCCCTCGTGCGCGAGAGGGCCCTCGCCGTCGGCGAGATAGAGGACGAGGGGGACGATGTGTACGACCAGGCCATCTACCGCCTGTATCACGATGACTCGCTCGATGAGGCACGACGTGGCCACGTGGTGGGCTGGATGCGCGTGTTCGACCGCATGGAGGGCGCGCTCGACGCCTGCGACGCCGCCGCGGGTGTGGTACGTACCGTCATCATGAAGAGCGCATAGGGGCTGCGCCCCGCCCCCGTTCGATGGGCGGTACGAGCTCACGATGCGGATGTCGCTTGACAAGCTCCCCCTCTTTTCTAAAATTGAATTTCGTTTTCAAATCTGATGCCATGGGGGAGGGTGACGCATGACGGGGCGACGTACGTACAACACGCGACAGCGGCAGGCCATCCAGGGCTTCATGGCGGCGCACAGCGACCGCTACCTGAGCGTTGATGACGTCTTTGGCCGCATGCGTGCCGCAGGCACGACCGTGGGCCGCACGACGACATACCGCACGCTCGAGGCGCTCGTTGGCGCCGGAACCGTTGCCAAGGTCATCTCGCCGGGCAGGGGCGAGGCCCTCTATCGCCTCATCGATGTCGCCCATGCGGGCGAGGGGCAGATGGTGTGCCTCTCCTGCGGCAGGGTCGTCGCGCTGGACTGCGGCCACCTGCACGAGCTGGCGGAGCACGTCCACAGCGAGCACGGCTTTTCCATCGAGCTCTCCCGCACGGTGCTCTATGGAACCTGTGGCACATGCGAGGAGCGGGCCCGTGGCTAGCCATCGGCTCATCCACCCTCTGGGGGCGGCGCCGTGGGTGGCAGGCACCTGGTGTCACAAGCCCAGACGAGATTCCTGACAGACGGGAGCAAGCATGACATATCGTACGGGCGTCATCTCGCGCCGCCACTTTCTGGGCCTTTCCATCCTCTCCGCGGCCGCGTGTCTGGCGGCCTGTGGTAAGGGGCCGGACGCGTCAACCGACGCCTCGGGCAAGCTGCGCGTGGCCGCAAGCTTCTACCCCATGTACGACTTCGCCCAGAAGGTGGGTGGCGACCGTGTGGATGTGACCTGCCTGGTGCCCGCGGGAACAGAGCCCCACGACTGGGAACCGTCCACGGCGGATCTGCGCACCATCGCCAACGCGCAGGTTCTGGTGTACAACGGTGCGGGCATGGAGCACTGGGTCGCCGATACGCTTGCGAGCCTTGATGCCGGCACGCTCACGGTCGTGGAGGCGAGCGAGGGGGCTGACCTCCTCAAGCTCTCCGATGACGCGCTCGAGGAGGAGCGCAAGGAGCATGAGGAGGCGGGCGAGGACCCCAGCGAGGTGTCCGACACCGACCCCCACTGCTGGCTCTCTCCCCTCGTTGCCAAGCAGGAGCTGGCGCGCATCGCCGATGGCCTCTCCCAGGCGGAACCGGACGGCGCGGACGTCTATCACGCCAATGCCGAGACGTGGGCGGCCGAGTGCGACAAGCTGATGCAGGAGTTCACGGATGGCCTCTCGGGCCTCGCGAACAAGACCATCGTGGTGAGCCATGAGGCCTTTGGCTACCTCTGTCGGGACGCTGGCCTCACGCAGCTGCCCATCGAGGGCATCGAGGCGGATGCGGAGCCGGATGCCCAGCAGATGTCCAAGATCGTGGACTTCGTGCGCGAGAACAACGTGCGCACCATCTTCAGTGAGGAGCTGGTGAGTTCCAAGGTGGCCCAGTCCATCGCAGACGCCACGGGAGCCACCGTGGAGGAGCTCAACCCACTCGAGGGTCTCTCCGACGAGGAGCTGGCGGCAGGCGAGGACTACTTCTCCGTGATGCGCGAGAACCTACGGAAGATCGAGGAGGCCCTTGCCTGATGGCAGCCAAGCGGGAGGGCGCGCGGCACACGCACGCATCGGATGGAACGCCCGTGGCCTTGCACGACGTTCGCTTCTCGTACCGAGGGACGGAGGTCCTGCGAGGTGCCAGCGCGAGCGTTGGCGCGGGGGAGGTGTGCGCCCTTGTGGGCGACAACGGCGCCGGCAAGTCCACCATCGCGCGCCTGGTGGTGGGGGAGCTCGTGCCTGATGAGGGCACGGTGGAGCTCTTCGGGCAGAACCCCCTGCGCTTTCGTGACTGGCAGCGCGTGGGCTATGTGCCCCAGCTGCCGTCCGAGGCGGTTGCGCGCTTCCCTGCGAGCGTGCTCGAGCTGGTGGATGCCAGCCAGTATGCCACCGGACGACAGCTGGGTCGCCGCGCCCGACGCGAGCGCAGTGGGGACGCCCTTGCGCGCGTGGGCATGCGGGACGTTGGGCAGCGCCTGGTGCGCGAGCTCTCGGGCGGCCAGCTCCAGCGCGTGCGCCTGGCGTGTGCCCTGGTGGGCGATCCCTGCCTGCTGGTGCTGGACGAGCCCACCAGCGGGCTCGATGCCGAGAGCCGTGCCGTCTTCTATCGGCTGGTGGGTGAGGCGCATCGGGAGCGTGGCATGGCCGTGCTGCTGGTGACGCACGAGTTGGCGCCGCTCGAGGGGCTGGGCGCGCGCGTGGTGCGGGTTGTCGATGGCGTGGCGCGTGAGGAGGCCGCATAGATGCTGGGGTACGTGTTCATGCAGCGCAGCCTTGTCGTGGGCGTGCTGCTGGGGATCGTGATACCGCTCGTGGGTGTGACGGTGGTGCTCAAGCGTCTCTCCATGATCGGCGACGCGCTTTCGCACACGTCGCTCGCCGGCGTGGCCGCAGGCCTGGTGGCCGGCATCAGTCCCGTGGCGGGGGCGACCATCGCCTGCCTGGCGGGCGCCCTCTGCATCGAGGGGATACGTCGGCGCTTCCGCGACCAGTCCGAGCTGGCGGTGGCCGTGGTCATGGCCACGGGCATCGGCCTTGCGGGCGTGCTCTCGGGCTTCGTGCCCAACGCCTCGAGCTTCAACAGCTTCATGTTCGGCAGCATCCTCACGGTGAGCGCGGAGGAGACCGTGGCCATCGTGGCCATCAGTGTCATCGCGCTGGGCTTTTGCGTGCTGGCCCGCCGCGAGCTCTTCCTCATGTCGTTCGACGAGCGTCATGCGCGCTGTGTGGGCGTGCCCGTGAGCGCGGCCAACGTGGCCTTCGTCATCGTCGTGGCCCTGGTCGTGGCCGTGGCGGCGCGCACGGTGGGGTCCCTTATCGTGTCCTCCATGATGGTGGTACCCGTGGCGTGCGCCCTGCAGCTGGCGCGCAGCTGGCGCCAGACCTGCGTGCTGGCGAGTGGCATTGGCGTGGCGACCACGGTGCTTGGCCTTGTCATCTCGTATTGCTGTGGTCTCAAGCCGGGTGGCACCATCGTGCTCATGGCCGTGGCGCTTCTCCTGCTGATCCTTGCGGGCAAGGCCCTTGCCAAACGCAGGGGGTAGGGGCACACCCAAGCCGGTCTGCCCTGCGTCTACCAGTTTATGTGCAGCTTGCTGACCACAGTCGTTGACTGAGTTGCTACCCTAGTGGGGGCAGTGCCTGTCGCACAGTGCTGCAATCAGGTCATAGGTGTAGACAACGACTGATGGGAGTTCTCATGCCGCCTAGCGTTCTGGCCGAGTTCGGGAGCACGGTACTCATGATCGTCTTCGGTGTCGGCGTCCATTGCGACACCGTCCTCAAGGGGACCAAGTACCAGGGCTCGGGCCACATGTTTGCGATTACCACCTGGGCGTTCGGCATCTCGGTGGCACTCTTCGTCTTTGGCGGGGCCGTCTGCATGAATCCCGCCATGACGCTCGCCCAATGCCTGATCGGCCTCGTACCGTGGAGCCTCCTCGTCCCCTACATGGTTGCCCAGATGCTGGGCGGCCTGGTGGGCGCCATCATCGCATGGTTCATGTACGCGGACGACTTCAGGGCCTCCGAGGGCGAGGTCGATCCGGTCGCACAGCGCAACATCTTCTCGACCAACCCCGTGATCGAGAACCTTCCGCGCGACTTTGCCTGCGAGACGCTCTGCACCTTCGTGTTCGTCTCCGCCATCCTTGCGGCCGCCAGCCGTGCCGGCGAGAACGTGCTGCTGTTGGCCATTGCCGTGGGCATCATCGTCTGGGCCGTGGGCATGGGCATGGGCGGCATCACGGGCTTCGCCATGAACCAGGCGCGCGACCTCGGCCCCCGCCTGGCCTACCAGATCCTTCCCATCAGGAACAAGGCCGACAACAACTGGCGCTACGGCCTGATAGTGCCGGGCATTGCGCCGTTCGTGGGCGCGGCGCTGGCGGCGCTCTTCGTCCATGGCTTCCTGGGGATGTTCTAGGGGTCGCCGTCGACGCCACTTGACATAAAGGTGGGCGGGGCGGACGCCGTGGTGCCGACGTCTGCCCTCCCTACCTGAGTGGCGCCGCCCAAAGTGCACGCGCAACGCACTTCCAGAAAATGCCATCTGGGCAAACGCTGGGCGAAACGCGTTGCGCATGCACTTTGGGCGAAGCTTGCAGTCCATGCCGCTGTGATGACGTCTCCGAGTTTGTCTTCCCGTGTCTTCCGGCATGCCGCAGCGCCGGCAGGCATGAGAAACGATGGCACGCCGCCCCGCACGATGCCGGACGGCGTGCCTCACGCGGACTCACCCTCCGCTACTCGGCTGCCGAGGCGAACACGCTCTGCTCCTCGGCATCAAGCTCCCTATCCTTCTTGGCGAGGCGCTTGGCCTTGGCATCCACGTCCATCATCGAGATGTCGTCCTCGTAGACCTTCTTGCCCGTCGGGTGCTCCTCGAGCCAGATCTTGTCGGCATGTTGCTTCCAGGTCTTGGCGTAGGGAGCGGTGCGCTCGCAGAGGTGGTCGACGCTCTCGGGCGTGACGTACTCCGTGGACTTGGCGTCCGCCTCGTGCACGATCTCGGGCAGCACCTCGGGGTTCTCGAGCATCGGACAGGGTTCGAGCATGTTGTTATTCCAGGGCCAGTGAGCGCGATACGCCTGGAATATGGGCTGCTGCAGGCACTCGAGGAGGCTCTGGTCCTTGATGCTGGCGTTGGAGTAGTGGATGAAGACGCAGGGCTCCACGTCGCCACGGGCGGTGATGTGGCAGAAGACGCGCCCGCCGGCGATGCAGCCGCCGACGTACTCGCCGTCGTTCTGGAAGTCCATCGCCATGACGGAATGGCCGCCCTCGAAGTCGCGAATCTCACGGATGCGCTTGATCATGTACTCGCGCTGCTCGGGCGTGGGCATGAGGTCGGCGTTGGCGCCCTCGCCGACGGGCATGTAGTGGAAGTACCAGGCCCACAGGGCGCCCTTCTGCTCCAGGAGCTCGTAGTACTCGTCGGAGGTGACGGACTCCACGTTGGCGCGGGTGTAGGCGGTGGAGGTGCCAAAGGCGACGCCGTTCTCCCTCATGAGATCGAACGCGGCCATGACCTTGTCGAAGCAGCCGTCGCCACGCCGCCCGTCGTTGGCCTCCTCGGAGCCCTCGAGCGAGACGGAGAAGAGCACGTTGCCGACGCGCTTGACGTCATCGCAGACCTGCTGGTTGATGAGGGTGCCGTTGGTGTAGAGGCCGAAGAGGCAGTCGTTGTGCCTCTCGGCGAGCCTGGCGATGTCGCGCCAGCGGCACATGGGCTCGCCGCCGGTCATCATGAACCAGTGGCACCCCAGCTCCTTGGCCTCACTGACGAGGCGGTCCATCTCGTCAAACGAGAGGTTGAGCGACTTGGAGTAGTCGGCGGCCCAGCAGCCGACGCAGTGCATGTTGCAGGCGCTGGTGGGGTCGAAGATGATGATCCAGGGCACGTTGCACTGGTACCTCTCGGCAGACTCGGTGGTGGTGCGCAGGCCGCGGAAGGCGGCCTCGTAGGCGCCGTTGGTCACGGCGGTGTGCAGGATGTGGTGGTCGACGCGCTCGGGCAGGCTCAGGATGACCTTCTCCCACTTGGAGCCTGGGTAGAACGCCTGGCGGAGCGCATTGCCCATGTCGGGTGCGGTGTCGGCAAGGAGCTTGCCGGCCATGTCAAGGAAGCGGTTGAAGACCTTCTCGCGCGCCTTCCCCTCAGGAGCATTGATGAACTGGTCGATGACGATCTCGAAGGCCTTGCGTTCGGCCGCATGCGCGAGCTTTGACTGCATGTCCATTCCTTCCCTGGTGCCACGTGGCTCTGCTCGCCGTGGACGCACGCCTGCTTGTGGCGCAGGCCCTCTGAGTGGTCGCAAGGTCGTAGGGCCACCATGCTTGACTATGAATGTATCCACCATAGCAAATATTTTTGAATAGAGGTCAGAAACATGGTCCTTTCTTACGTATGGGAAATAAAGGCCCAGCGTGACGAAATCGTCCCAAGGGATGCTCGGGGAACGCGTCGCGCGGCCATCGATCGCGCGACGCGCAACGTCCCTCGACGTCTTGCGTCTGTTCCATGCGCTACGCTGCTGGGGAGGCGACCAACCATCGGGGGCGTGCCATGCCAGACATCAGACTCATCCTCACGGACATTGACGGCACCATTCTGCCCTACGGGCAGACACGGGTGGGGGAGCGCTGCCTCGACGCGTTCCACGCGGCCATGGATGCGGGCCTGCGTGTGGGGCCGGCCAGTGGGCGTGGTCTCAGGTGGATTCCGCCGCTGCTGAGGGACGATGGGTCGTGTTGCGCCACGGCACTCGCCTCCAATGGCATGGAAGTCTATCTGGACGGCTGCGAGGTGCACAAGGAGCTGCTGCCCCATGATGCCCTGCGGTCATTGGCTGACGTCCTACGCGGCATGCCCGGCTGTGGCCTCGTGTGCTTTGACGACGTGACGCCCGAGTTGGTCGTGGGCTCGCGCGAGGAGCTCACGCGCTGCTTCCCCAGCTATGGCAGGAGCTGCGTTTCCGTGGACGACGTTCCCCGCATTGACATCGTGAAGGCCAACGTCTTCTCTGACGACACGATCACCCTGATGCACGAGCTGGCGGATCGCCTGGCGGCGCTGATCCCACAGCTCGACTTCGACGTGCCCCGGGCGGGGTGGCTCAACGTCCTCACGCGGGGGTGGGGCAAGGGGCCGGCGATCGACGTGCTCTGTGGGCGCTTGGGCATCGGCCTCGACCAGGTCGCCGTGTTCGGCGACGGTGGCAATGACGTCTCGATGCTCTCGTACGTGCCCCTGTCGTTTGCCGTGAGCGGGGCAACGCGGGATGCGAAGGATGCGGCACGCTACCTCATCGGCGCCTGCGAGGACGATGCCGTGCCCATGGCCATCGAGGCGCTCGTACGGGGCGAGATGCCTCCACATACGGCTTCGTCCTGCCACCTGCACTGACGGCCAGGCGTGCCGAGCGGCGCTGTCGGGGTGGCGAGCGGTCTGTCGCGCGCTCTGCCTATGCCATAAGCTGACAAGTAATGAGTCACTTTTCCAAAAAGATATGACTATGCCAGTATCATACGGCCAGGGAGCGCCGCAGCATGGCGCCAGCTGATCGTTAGGGCATATGAGGAGGATTGCCATGATTCGTGGCCTGAAGCTCCGACTGGAGGAGTACTGTGGCCTTGCCACGGCATCGGAGCAGGCCATTATCAACTTCATCCTCACCACGTCCGACCAGGTCGCCGGCATATCGATGAGCGCGCTTGCAAAGCTCACGTGCACCTCGCCGTCGACCATCATCCGCCTCTGCCGCAAGCTGGGCTGCAGCGGCTATCGCGAGTTCCAGCAGTCGCTCATGCGCGAGGTGGCCATTGCCTCACAGACCGACTCCGTGGTGACGAGCGACGTGCTCTCAAGCGACTCCACGCAGGCCATCATTGACAAGGTCACACTCAAGAACGTCTCCTCCCTCAAGCTCACTGCCGAGGATCTCGATGCGGAGGCGATCAATCGGGCCGTCTCGCTCCTGGCGTCGGCGCGCAGCGTCTGCCTCTTTGGTGTGGGGGCATCCCTGCTGGTCGCACGCGACCTGCAGCTTAAGCTGCTCAGGTTGGACATACCCTGCAACCTCTGCGATGACCTTCACGCGCAGCTGTTGTGTGCCAAGAACATGCGCGCCGGGGACCTTTCCCTCGCCGTCAGCTACTCGGGCCTCACGACCGAGGTGCTCGACTGCGTGCGCGTGGCGCGTGCGAACGGGGCACGGATGGTGTCCATCACGCGCGGTGGATACGGGTCGCCCCTCGTCTCGCTCTCCGACGTGGTGCTGGGCGTAGCGGCGACGGAGCTGGTCAAGAGGACGGGTGCCATGTCATCGCGCATCGCCCAGCTCAATGTGGTGGACATACTCTTCGTATCCTATGTCAATGCCCACTATGCGCAAAGCATCAAACGGCTCTCGTCCAACTGGATCGAGAAGGGTTCGGATGTGCGCCGGCCGGCGCACGATGGGAAGGGAGGGCGTTCGTGATAGACCTCTCACATCTGTCGACCGAGGCGCGCAACCCGCTCACCATGCATCTCGACCAGATGAGCCCCCGCGAGCTGGCGGGTGTCATGAACGACGAGGACGGTCGTGTGGTGCAGGCGGTTCGTGCGGTGCTCGACCAGGTGGCCCAGGCCATCGAGTGGGCAACCGAGGCCCTGCGGGATGGGGGCAGGATCGTCTACTTTGGTGCGGGAACGTCGGGCAGGCTGGGCGTGCTTGATGCCGTGGAGTGCCCCCCCACCTTTGGCGTGCCCCCCTCTGTGGTGGTGGGTCTCATCGCTGGGGGCGAAAGCGCGTTCGTGCGTGCCGTCGAGGGTGCCGAGGACGACCTCGGGCTGTGCGGCAGGGAGATGGACGCCCTGGGGCTCTCTGGGCATGACCTGGCCATCGGTTTGGCTGCGAGTGGCAGGACGCCCTATGTGCTTGGCGGACTGCGCCATGCGCGTGCGGTGGGCTGCAGGACCGTCGCCATAGCGGGCAATCGCAATTCCCAGATAGGGATGGAGGCCGATTTGGCCATCGAGCCGGATTGCGGGCCCGAGGTGCTCACGGGATCCACGCGCCTCAAGGCGGGGACCGCCGAGAAGATGATTCTCAACATGATCTCGACGGGTTCCATGGTGGGTGTCGGCAAGACGTACCAGAACCTCATGGTGGACGTGCAGCAGACCAACGAGAAGCTGCGCGTTCGCGCACAGAACATTACGATGGCGGCGACGGGCTGCACGCAGGGCCAGGCCGAGGAGGCACTTGCCCAGGCGGATGGCTCTGCCAAGGTGGCCATCGTCATGCTGCTCACCGACACCACGTCCGACCAGGCGAAGGGCCTCCTTGCGGCGTCCCAGGGAAGGATCTCGCAGGCGGTGGCCACAGAGGAGGCCGGTGAGGGGGACGCCCACCTGGATGCGCGCAGGCGACGAGGGGGGCTCTCGGCATCCTCGGCCCCTGCGGACGTATCGCATGACGGCAGGGATGCGTTGGAAGCGACAGGGAGCGAGTACGGAGAGAAGGGACAACAATGAGCATGGAGTATGCACGTGTCGCGCGCGAGGTCCTCGCTGCCGTTGGTGGCAGGGAGAACGTGCGGGGCAACATGGCCTGCATGACGCGGCTACGCCTGACGGTGGCCGACCCGGCCAAGGTGAATGGTGCTGCCGTGAGGGCCGTCGAGGGGGTCATGGCCCTCGTGGAGGATGTCGATCGCTGCGAGGTGGTCTTTGGCCCAGGTGTCGTCAACAAGGTGCTGGACGAGTTCGTCAAGCTTACGGGCGTGAAGGCTGGCGACGTGGAGGACGTGGACGTGCGCAGCGCCGCGGCCGAGAACAAGGCCGCCCAGAGGGCCAGGTACGACAAGCCCGTGCAGCGCTTCCTCAAGCGCATCGGCAACATCTTCGTGCCCCTGCTGCCGGGCATCATCGCCGCAGGTCTCATCAACGGCATCGCCAACGTGATCAACTACTCCACGGGCGACGCGTTCAATACCGTATGGTGGTACCAGTGCATCAGGACCATGGGCTGGGCGCTCTTCCTCTACCTGCCCCTGCTCGTGGGTTCCAACGCCTGTAAGGAGTTTGGCGGCTCCTCCGTTCTGGGTGCCATGGCCGGTGCACTCTCCATCTCCAACGCAGCCATGCCATTGCTGCTGAAGGATGCCACCAGCGGTGTTGCCCTCGTGCAGCTGCCCTTCGCGCTGCCGACGGCCACGTTTGCCAACGGGGGCATCTCCATTGCGGCATCTATGACGTACAACCCTGCGGCCGGTGGTCTTCTGGGTGCCCTCATCTGCGGCATCTTCTTTGCCTTCCTCGAGAGGCGCCTGCACAGGCTCATGCCGAGCGTGCTCGACACCTTCCTGACCCCGCTCTGCACGGTCATCGTGGGCTCCCTTGTGGCCATCATCGTGCTGCAGCCGGTGGGCGCCTTCCTCACGCAGGGCATCTTCTTCGCGCTGCAGTTCTTCTACGACACGCTTGGCGCGTTTGGTGCCTACCTGCTGTCATCCACGTTCCTGCCCCTGGTCTCCGTGGGCCTGCATCAGGCCCTGACGCCCATCCATGCCATGCTCAACGATCCTGCCGGTCCCACGCAGGGCGTCAACTATCTGCTCCCGATCCTCATGATGGCCGGTGGTGGCCAGGTTGGCGCGGGCATAGCCCTTCTGGTGAGGACCAGGAACGAGCGCGTCAGGACCTACCTGCGCGAGTCCATCCCCGTGGGCATCCTCGGCGTGGGAGAGCCGCTCATGTACGCCGTGACGCTGCCCTTGGGCAAGCCCTTCGTGACCGCCTGCCTGGGTGCGGGCGTGGGCGGCGTGCTGGCGTGGCTCTTCCACCTGGGCACGGTCTCGCAGGGCGTCTCCGGCCTGTTTGGCCTCCTGATCGTGGTGCCGGGCACGCAGTGGCTCTACGTGGTCGCCATGCTGGCCGCCTATGGTGCCGGGTTCGTTCTCACATACTTCTTTGGCGTCGACGAGGACCGCATCAACGACGTGTTTGGCGCATAGCGCTCGAGCGTTTGGGCGTGGGACCCTCTCCGGCACCCGGTCGTGGAGGGTCCCACGCCGGCACCCGGTCGTGGAGGGTCCCACGCCGGCGAGGGGGGTTGGCATGCATACGGGCGTCTCGCTCTATCTGTCGAATGGCTACGAGCACAACGCGCGTCTGGTGGAAAAGGCCCGGCGTGCGGGCGTGCGGCGGGCGTTCACATCGCTGCACATCCCCGAGGAGCGGATCCCCGATTACCAGAGAGAGGCGGCGCATCTGGTGAGGCTCTGCCGCGAGGCAGGCATCGAGCTGGTGGCAGATGTGTCGCCTCGTACCCTTGGCCTGTTGGGGTGCTCCAGCATCGATGACGTGGCGCAGCTGGGACTCACATACCTGCGCCTCGACTTTGGCTTTGGCGCCCCGCGCGTGGCTGAGCTGTCGCGTCGCTTCCATGTGGTGTTTAACGCATCGACCATCTCGGACGCTGACATCGCCGCCTGGCGTGCCGCAGGCGTGGACCTTGCGCGGGTCGCGGCCTGCCATAACTACTACCCCAAACGATGGAGTGGTCTCTCCCTGCGGCGCGTGGCCTCCGTCAACGACCGCCTCAAGGCCCTGGGCGTCGAGGTCATGGGCTTTGTGCCGGGGGACGCTGGCCTGCGTGGCCCTCTGCATGAGGGTCTGCCCACCGTGGAGGGGCACCGTGGCGACACGGGCATCGGGCTCGTGCGCGACATGCTCGAGCTGTTCGATGCCCGCTGCGATGTGGTGCTCGTGGGCGATTCCGACGTGTCCGACATCGTCTGGCGACGCATGGGCGAGCTCAATCAAGGCTACGTGACCCTCCATGCCATGCTGGACGAGGCGTTCTCGTACCTCTATGGCCGTCCGCAGCACGACCGTCCCGACTCGTCGGAGTTCCTCATCCGCTCGCCGGAGTCGCGGGGCTGGGACATGCCCGTTTCCGCGGCGGGCAGCAGGGCGCGCACGTTCTCGTGCGAGGCCGGTGCCGTGGTGGTGGGCAACGAGGCCTATGGCCGCTATGCCGGCGAGGTGGGGATTGCCCGCCAACCGCTTGAGCTGGACGGGCGTGACACGCTGGCTGGTTGGGTGTGCGCCGAGGACCGGCCCCTCCTGCCCTTCGTCACGTGCGGTCGTGGCTTTGTGCTGGAGAGACCCTGGGGACCTGCCTCCGGTTGGCGTGACTGAGCACGGACCCATGGCTCGCATGCCGCTTTCAGAAAGCCACATCCATTGGGCAGGAGCTATGGGAGCCGCTCGTCACTGATACCATTGAGACACCATCACTGTGACGAGGAGCCATCATGTTCTGTACCAACTGTGGCGCGAGGATCGAGGATGGCAGCAGGTTCTGCACGGAGTGTGGTGCTCCCGTTCTTGCCGAGGGCTCAGCCGACAGGACCGTGCGTATGGATGTGGCCAAGCCCGCCGCCCGTCCTGCTGCCGCCAGGTCGGCACGCCCCGTGCCCCAAGGCGTCCAGCCTGTCGCCGTCACGCCCCATGCAGGGAAGTTCCGCTCCGCCAAGGCAGCTGCCACCATCCCTACGCCAACCCCTGCCCTGCGCCGCCCGCAGGACAGGCTGCCCGTGGCGGTGGCCATCGTCGTGGCCGTGCTCATCATCGGCATCATCGTGTTTGCGCTGGTGGCAGCGCAGGTGTCCTCGCAGGGTACTGCACCTGCGCCTGCCGGCGACGCGCCTGTCGCCCAGCAGACGCAGCAGGTGGCCGATTCGCCCGCCACCAACGCCTCGCCTTCCGTCGACACGCAGAAGGACACCTACACCACGGGCTCCGGCAGCGAGACCGCCACGTTCAAGGTCAATGCGGACAGGAGCGTGACCTGCGACGAGTATGGCATCTCGCTGCAGATGCCTGCGGGCTACACCCCCAGCGTCTCGCAGGACAGCCTGCATCTCACCAAGGGCAGCATCGACGTGAGCATTTCGGCGCACGCAAACGCCAACGGCATCAGCTTGGACGATGCCTATGCGTCGCTCACGTCGAGTTCCGGTGCGAATGGCGACCCCTCTGCCTACGCCACAAAGGGCGATGGCTGGTGTGTGGTCTCGCGCGACCGGGGAGACGGAACGACCTTCTATACCATGGAGTACGTCACGGCGGACAAGATCTGCTCCCTCACGTTCGACTATCCCACGGGCACCAGCGAGGGAGACGGCCTGATCGAGCAGGTACAGCCCACCTTCAAGGTGACGGGCGACCCCATCAGGGCGACTGGTCACTAGTTCCGGTGCACGTTACGGATTCGCTGTGACCTTCGGGTGCTGCTCCTGCCCTGTGCTACCATGCTCCAAGGCATTGACGGAGAGGTTCTTGCCGTCGCGTCGCCAGCGGACAGAGCGGGAGTCCATGGGCTGAGAGGCTCCCACGCAGGCGGACGGAAGACGTTCACTCCACCAGCCGCAACCTGAACGCGCCGCGGCGCCAGTAGGGAAGCCGTCCGTCCCACGGCACGGGACACAAGAGGGGACGTGTGCGGGTGAAAACGCGCGCGTCAAGCAAGGTGGTACCGCGGATCGTCTCCGTCCTTGGGCACAGGCTCAGGGGCGGCTTTCTTTTTGGAAGGGGTTCTCTCATGGCAATGTCCGATGACCTCAGGGCCATTCAGACACAGGCGGAGCAGGGTATCGCGCAGGCGGGCGCGCTCGACGAGCTCGAGCGGGTGCGTGTGGCCTTTCTTGGCAAGAAGGGCTCGCTCACGGCCATCATGCGCTCCATGGGAGCGGTTCCCCAGGAGGATCGTCCGGCCATGGGTCAGCTCGCCAACAGCGTGCGTGGTTCCGTGGAGTCCGCACTCGCCGCGCGCAGGGAGGCACTCGAGCGGGCCGCGCTGGAGGAGCGCATCTCGGCCGAGGCCGTGGACGTCACGCTGCCGGGCCGCCGTCTCCACGCGGGGACCCAGCATCTCATCTCCCAGATCCGCGAGGAGATCGAGGACATCTTCGTGGGGCTTGGCTACACCGTGGAGGACGGCCCCTACATCGAGGACGTCTACCACAACTTCACCGCGCTGAACGCACCCGCCGACCACCCCAGCCGCGCCGCGTCCGACACCTTCTACGTGGTCGACAACGCGCCCGAGGGCAAGGGCGACCTGGGGCTGTCCGTCTCCGACATGCTGCTGCGCACCCAGACCTCCGGCGTGCAGGTGCGTGTCATGGAGCGCCAGGGGCCGCCCATCTATATGATCTGTCCGGGCACGGTCTTTCGTCCCGACACGGCCGACGCCAACCACCTGCCGCAGTTCACGCAGGTGGAGGGGCTCGTGGTGGACGAGGGCATCACCTTTGGCGACCTCAAGGGCACGCTCGACCAACTCACGTGCGAGATCTTCGGTGCCGACCGCGCCACCCGCTACCGCCCGCACTTCTTCCCGTTCACGGAGCCGAGCTGCGAGGTGGACGTCTCGTGTGGCGTGTGCCACGGCGCGGGCTGCCGCTTCTGCAAGGGCACCGGCTGGCTTGAGATCCTGGGCTGCGGCATGGTCGATCCCAACGTCTTCGACTACGTTGGCATCGACCCCGAGCGCTACTCCGGCTTCGCCTTCGGCATCGGTGTGGAGCGTGTGGCAGCCCTGCGCTACGACCTGCCCGACCTGCGCATGCTCATGACCGGCGACATGCGCTTCCTGCGTCAGTTCTAGGCGACATCCCCACACGACCGTTTCCGCACGAACAGAAAGGCAACGACATGCGCGTCTCCTACGAGTGGCTCAAGGGCATGGTGGACATCCCCGATGACCCCCAGGACCTGGTGCGTGAGTTCGTCCGCACCGGCACCGAGGTCGAGGCCGTCGAGAGGGTGGGCGCCGACATCACCAAGGTCGTGACGGCGCAGGTGCTCGAGAAGGTCCCGCACCCCAACTCGGACCACATGTTCGTCTGCAAGATGGACGTGGGAACCCACAACGTGGACGAGGACGGCAACCCCGTGCCGCTGCAGGTGGTCTGCGGCGCCCAGAACTTCAACCAGGGCGACAAGACCGCCACGGCGCTGGTGGGAGCCACGCTTCCGGGGGGCGTCAAGATCAGGAGGGGCAGGCTGCGCGGCATCGACTCCTGTGGCATGAACTGCTCGGAGCGTGAGCTGGGCCTGGGGGGTGACCACGAGGGCATCATGATCCTGCCGCCCGATGCGCCGGTGGGCGTGGACTTCGTGCGGTGGCGCCGGCTGAGTGACACCGTCATCGACTGCGAGATCACGCCCAACCGCCCCGACTGCCTCTCCATGGTGGGCATGGCGACCGAGGTCTCCGCCATGCTCGACGAGGACACCCACATCGAGCTGCCAAAGGTGCAGAGCGAGAGCGCCGCCTTCGGTCGTTCCGCCGACCTCGTGGACGTGCGCATCGACGATGCGTCGCTCTGCCCGCGCTATACCGCGCGCGTGGTGCGCAACGTCAAGATCGGCCCCAGCCCCGAGTGGCTGGCCAAGCGCGTCATCGCCGCGGGCAGCCGCCCCATCAACAACGTGGTGGACGTCACCAACTACGTGATGTACCTTACCGGACAGCCCCTGCACGCGTTCGACCTGGGCAAGCTCTCCGAGCGCGCTGGCAAGCGCCACATCGTGGTGCGTGCCGCCGCCGATGGCGAGGAGGTCACCACCCTCGATGGCGAGCGGCGCACGCTCACGGGCGACATGGTCGTCATCACCGATGACGGCAGGGTGCCCGTGGCGCTGGCTGGTGTGATGGGGGGCCTCGACTCCGAGATCGACGAGGGCACCTGCGACGTGCTCCTGGAGTCCGCGAGCTTCGAGGCGGGGCACATCAGCCGCGCCAGCCGCAGCCTCGACCTCATGAGCGAGGCCTCCATCCGCTACGAGCGTCAGGTGGACACCGCGGGGTGCGCCACCGTAGCCACCGTGGCGGCCGCCCTCTTCGAGCAGTGCTGCTCGGCCCAGGTATGCGAGGGCATCGTGGACGTCCACCCCGCGCCCGTCTCGCCCGTGACGCTCACGCTGCGCCCCGACCGCGTGCGCGCCCTGTGCGGTGCCCCCATCGAGACCAGCTTCATGGTGGAGCGCCTGCATCGCCTGGGGTGCGTGGTCACGGGGAGCGCCGACGAGCATTCCGCACTCACGGTGGTCGCCCCCACCAACCGGCCCGACCTCACGCGCGAGGTCGATCTCGTCGAGGAGGTCCTGCGTCTCTGGGGTGAGGGCGACGTGGAGCCCACGCTGCCCGCCGCGCGCAACCACGCCGGTGGCCTCACCGTGGAGCAGCGGCGCCTTCGCAGGATCGGCGCCGTGCTACGCGCCAGCGGCCTCTCCGAGACGAGCACCTACGCCTTTGCCGACGCCGGCGACCTCAAGCGCCTGGGCATGGGAGAGACCGGTCGCGGCATTCCCGTCAGGATCATGAACCCCCTGGTGGCAGACCAGTCCGAGATGCGCCGCGACCTCCTGCCGGGGCTTCTGCGCTCCGTTGCCTACAACATCGATCATGGCGTGCAGAACGTGCACCTCTATGAGATCGGCCGGGTGTTCCATGGCCGCGAGGGCAAGAGCCAGCCGAGCGAGCCCAGCTTTGTGGCCGGTGTGCTCTCGGGCTCCTGGGACGACAACCAGTGGAACCGTACCTATCACGACCTGGACTTCTTTGATGCCAAGGGCATCGTGGAAGGTCTGCTCGAGGCGTTGCGCATCACCAAGGTGCGCTTCCGTGTGGCCGACCCCGAGCGGTACGGCTGGCTGCAGCCCGGTCGTGCCGCCGAGGTGCTTGGCAGGGGCGAGCTGTTGGGATGGGTGGGTACCATGCATCCTGCGAGCCTCCGGAACGTCGGCATCGACGTGCCGGTGGTGGCCTTCGAGCTCTCCACGGCAGCCCTGCTGCGCCTGGCCAGGCGCGAGCTTCCCTACAAGGAGGTGCCCACGCTGCCTGGCGTCTCCATCGACCTTGCGCTCGTGGTGGATGAGGATATGCCCTTCGAGCAGGTGGCGCAGCGCGTCAGGAGCGCTGGTGGCAAGCTGCTGGCAGACGTGCGCCTCTTTGACGTGTACCGCGATCCCGTGCGCGTGGGAGCGGGCAAGAAGTCCATGGCCTTCTCGCTCACGTATCGCGCGGCCGACCACACCCTCACCTCCGAGGAGGTCGAGAGGGCGCACAACAAGCTCGTGACCAAGGTGACCAAGTCCACGGGTGGTGAGGTGAGAAGGTAACTCGGAGGCACCCGTGAGGCAGCCTTCCCGCTGTCATGCGGGTACCATGCCGCTATGCCAAGCTGGAACGTACATACCGCGCACGTCGAGCGGCTCCTCCGCGAGCATACGGCCGATGAGCTGGGCATTCACGATGTGAACGCCTTTCTCTTCGGCAACTTCGTGCCAGACGTCTACGTGGGCTACATGGTACGGCCCATCACCCGTACGATCGAGTATCGCGAAACGCACTTCGCCGACCCCGCCTTTGTGCCCGAGGCCCGCTTCTGGGAGTTCTGGGAGCGCTATGGCCTACCCAGCGCGGATGACGCCGGACACGTGAGCGACGTGACGCTGGGCGCCTGGTGTCACCTTGTGGCGGACAATGGCTACAACCACTGGGTGAATGCGTTTCGCATGAAGCGTCACATTCCCTCGGGGAACGCGACGCGCGTCCTCAAGCAGGATGACTTCGCGCTCTTTGGACGTACGTTGGACATCTCGATGCTCTGCAGGGTGGATGACGCGCTCATCGCGCAGGCCGTGGCATTTCCCCAGTACCGCATTGCGGAGGGGGATGTGCGTCGTGCCGTGGACGTGTCCGATGCCATCGTGCGCGCGAACCAGGAGCACTATCTCAGCGAGACGCCGCACTACCGTATGCTGGCGGCGGGACTCTTCGAGCACATGTCCCACGACGTGCAGGAACGTCTGGAGCGGGGCCTTCTGGCCTACGCGCGCGAAGGCGCGTCGGCACCGGAGCTCGCTGCGCCACCCAAGTTCTACCTGCGATAACACCGGGCAACCTCACGGAAGCACGTCGTGCCCCCGACGTAGCCCTTGAGGGCATGGCGCGGCTCTTGCCCATGGGACGCGGCGCACTGCCCACACGGTCACAGTCCAAGAGCTAGGGGTACGTCTCCGTGACGTATGCGAGATGCCCCTCGCGCGCCGAGGACGAGACGTCCGATGCCGATGTGCTCATATTCCCCCCTTTTGCCCGAAAGCCAGTATAGGCCTGGGAATCGGTGGACGAGCACCTACAATGAAGTGACACTGCGACCTGGCGCATGCGCCAGACGGGAGGTTCTATGAACTGGTATGAGGGATCCGTGGTCTATCAGGTGTATCCGCTGGGGCTGACAGGTGCCCCGTATGAGAACGATGGCACGTCCGATCCGGAACCGCGCATCCTGCAGCTCGTGGATCATGGTTGGATCGAGCACATGACCAAGCTGGGCGCCACCTGCCTCATGCTCAACCCCGTGTTCGAAAGCGACGCGCATGGCTACGACACGCGCGACTACAAGACCGTCGACCGCCGCCTGGGCACCAATGCGGACCTGCGCAGGGTGGTGGACGCCTGTCATGAGGCCGGCATCAAGGTGCTGCTCGACGGCGTGTTCAATCACGTGGGGCGTGGGTTCTGGGCCTTTCAGGACGTGCTTAAGAACCGTGAGAGCAGCCCCTATGCCGGTTGGTTCAACATCGACTGGGACGGTAACACCGAGTGGGACGACGGCCTCTCCTACGAGACGTGGGCGGGCGTGCCCTACCTCGTCAAGCTCAACCATGGCAACCTCGAGCTCAATGACTGCCTGGCCGATGTCATTCGTGGCTGGGAGGAGGAGTTCGACATCGACGGCCTGCGCCTGGACGTGGCCTATTGCCTCGACCGTGGCTTCCTGGAGTACCTGCGCCGCATCGCCGACGAGCTCACGGCAAGGCGCACGGAGCGCCTGGGAGCGTACGACGGCAAGTTCGTGCTGGTGGGCGAGACCATGTTCGGCGACTACAACCAGTGGATGGGGGACACCCTCGCGGACTCCGTCACCAACTACGAGGTGTACAAGGGCCTCTGGTCATCCATGAACTCGTCCAACATGCATGAGGTGGCCTACGCCCTCAATCGCCAGAGCGGGAGCGACCCCTGGGACCTCTATACGGGCAGACACCTGCTCAACTTCGTGGACAACCACGATGTGCCGCGCATTGCCACCAAGCTGGATGACACACGCCAGCTCCCATGCCTGTATGGCCTGCTCTTTGGCATCCCCGGTGTGCCCTGCCTGTACTATGGCAGCGAGTGGGGCATCGAGGGCGAGCAGAGGTTTGGCGACCACGAGCTGCGTCCCGCGCTGGATGCGCCCGAGTGGAACGAGCTCACGGAAGCCATCGCCGCGTATGCGGCGGCGCGCAAGAAGGACGCCCCTGGCTTTGAGGCGCTCTGCTGGGGCGACTACACCGAGATCCAGGTGTCGTCCACCACGCTGCTCTTCCAGCGCACAAGCAAGCACGAGCGCGTCATCGTGGCCGTGAACGCCGGTAGCGAGCCCGTGACCTTCCACTTCGATGCGCAGTGCGGTCGGGCGACCGATCTGGCGACAGGGGAGTGGCACGACTTCGGTGGTGGCTCCGAGGTGGAGCCCTTCACCACGCATCTCTGGCTCTGCGAGCGCTAAAGGCGAGGGCGCAAGCTCCTCGTGTGCGTGTGATGCATGGGGCATCCCCATGTGGGTGCGATTTGCTGCATGTGGGTGCGATTCTCCACCGCTGTGGGTGTCATTCTCACCGTGTGGGTGTGATTTGCTGCATGTGGGTGCCAATCTCCCGTCTCGGCCTCTTGCGAACTGGGATTTTGTCGGCCCCTCCCGGGAGAAAGGCACCCACACGAATCATTTGGCACCCACACGGATCGATTGGCACCCACAGGGCTCCGGGGCGAACCTGCTCCGGAGCCCTCTTCCTGCCGCGAGGATGCCATTCCAGTGGCTACTACGGTGTTAAGGCTGCCAGGGGAATCCAAGGAGTGCGATGAGCACCTGGCTGCGATGATCGTGGTTCGAGGAGGCGTGCCCTGTCGTAGCCGCCACTCTCTTTGTCCACGCGTCTAAAAGCGCCTCCAGGTCAGATTCGAACTGTCCCATCTCCTCTGGTGTGAGAGAAAGCACGGTATCAAGACGTATCTCATGCTCGCGCCATGCGCGCGGCAAGTCCCTGTAGCCTTGCAGGTAGCGCTCATATGCTTCGAAATAGGTGCGTACCGAGGCACGTCCCAACTCCAGTCGGACTTCTTTGCTGGCCCCTTCATCTGGGCTGACTGCCGGCTCAATTGCTGCGTCAGATGCCTGCCACCAACTTTGACGGCGATCCATGTCAGGGTTAGTCATCTGCTCGGCAAGCCCCACAGCGGCAAGCCTCTTTAAATGATAGCTCACGCTCCCTGGTGCGAGGCCAATCTCGGAGCTGATCTGTCCCACTGTGTGAGCACCCCGGTTTCGTAGAAGGCCGAGGATTCGCATGCGCTCTGGGTTCGACATGACCCTAAGCGTAGTGATATCAGTGACTGTACGCTTAATTGTTTCTGACTTTCCCATGCTGCCCTCTATCCTCAGTGATGGCTCCTGAGCAATTCTGCCATAGCGGTGAGTCATGCCGGCTCGCCCAAATTTCCCTTTGAAATTTAGCAATAATAATTGTACAATATATGTTGATAAAATGGTCATCAGTATACAGGCGCGGACTCGAGGAAGGCGGATCTCGTGGAGGTGTATGACAGTTTCGCGCCCTATGACGATGCGTTCAAACGCGAGGACGACTACCGTACGCTCAACTCAGTTCCCAGGAGTGTGGTTGGCCAGATAGTGCAGTACTTGCTCACGGGAGATTGTTCCGTGACGAGCCGATCGTATCTCATTGATATGGAATCGCTTGCCATAAGAGAAGGAGTGCGGCTGTGACTCCTGTGGAGGGGACTGCGCCCTCGCTGCATTCCGGTGGGAGCGGGAGGAACGTCACGCTCTTTCTCCTTGGCTATGCCGTCAGCGTCATGGGGGATCAGGTCTTCTATCTTGCGTTGGCCTGGTATGCCTTGGCACTAGCCGAATCCGACCTCGTTGCTGGCCTTGTCGTTTCGATTGGTGCCCTGCCGCGCGCCATCCTACTTCTACCTGCAGGGGCCTTTGCCGATGGGAGGGGGTTTCGTCGAGTTGCCGTGAGGGCGAGCTTCCTGCGCATGGTCGTGCTCGGCGCTCTGGCCGTGGCTTGTGGCGATAGGCCCGTGCCCATGATGGGGGCCTTGTTGGCGGCGGCTCTGCTCTTCGGTTGTATTGAGGCCTTTTATCTGCCAAGTTCGCAAAGCATGGTCACCACGGTTTCGTCTGAGGATACGATCGAGAGAATCCAGCCGCTGTTTTCCGGGATACAGCGGCTGGGAGTGGTGGCAGGACCACTTCTTGGCGGCGCACTGCTCGGCTTCCTCTCTCCACGCATGCTCTTCTCAATGCTCGCCGTTGTGTCGCTCGTGTCCCTTGCCTGCCTGCTCATGGTACGGGAGCAATGCTGCCGTACCTCCCTGACGGATGGGCGCCCGCTCCATACGTTAGGGACGCGGATGCTCGGGAGCGTCAAGCGCATACTTGCCAACAGTGTGTTTCGTCCGTGTCTCGTGTTGATCGTGCTGGCGGAGTTTGCTGCCTCTGGGCTCACGAATACGGGATATGCCATGCTGGCCACGGCTCGCGCTTGGGATGGTTTCCAATTGGGACAGGTGCTCGCGTGTTATGGGGCAGGTGCGGCCGTTGCGGCATGCCTTATGGCCCTTGTGGTTCCCCAGAGGGCCGAACCGCATATCGGACGGGGGATCGTCGTCGCTGGGCTTGGGTTTGCTGCTGCAGGGGCGACAAGTTCTCACACGCTTGCGTCACTGCTCTCTGTAGCTGCGGGTTTGGGCAGCGGCGTGGGCTCGACCTTGCTTGTCACACGTTTCATCACGCAGGCACGGGGTTCCGATACCGCAACGGCAATTTCAGTGATGAGCCTTGCCTCCTTTGGTGCTGCTCCGCTCTCGTCTCTCTATTGCGGGTTTGTCGCATGGATAGGTGCGCCGTCCGCCGTCTTCATCTCCCTCGGAGCGGTGCTTGTGACGGTTGGTGCATGGTTCTCGCTGCGAAATCATGTGGAGTGCATCGAGTGAGTCCCTCACGTTCTGCCTCAGCGTGCAAGACCTCGTTCCAGCGACGGGTACGACACTGCAGCCGCACCCCCAGGTCACAAAAAGGGCCCCCGTCTGTGGCGGAGGCCCACCGTACGCTCCGTGGGCGAACCCTACTGGATCTGCGACACCATCGCCATGTTGGTGGACGTGATGTAGTCACCCTGGGAGGGCGAGGTCTGAGGGTCGCCGGCAGTGATGACCACGAGGTCACCCGTCTTGACGACACCCCTCTCCTTGGCCACAGTCAGGGCGTTGTAGCAGGTGGCGGACAGCGAACCCTGCTCGGTGGTCTTGATGGCCTGCACGCCCCACTGGAAGCAGGTCTTGCGGATGGCGTGGTTGGAGGGCGACATCGCATAAATGGGCAGCTTGGGGCGGAAGTTGGAGATCAGGCGAGCCGTGCGGCCAGAGTGCGTCGGGCAGATGATGCACTTGGCATTCACGCGATCGGCAACCTCGACGGCAGCGGCGCCGATGGCGGAGTTCACGTTCTTCAGGCCGCCACGGTCATGGTACTCGCCGGTCTCCGGCAGGTACTTCTCGGTCTCCTCGGCGATGGAGGCCATCATCTTGACAGCCTCGACGGGGTACTGGCCGGCAGCGGTCTCGCCGGAGAGCATGATGCAGTCGGTGCCGTCATAGATGGCATTGGCAACGTCTGCGACCTCGGCGCGCGTGGGGCGCGGGTTGTGGATCATGGAATCGAGCATCTGCGTTGCGGTGATGACGGGCTTGTAGGCCTTGTTGCACTTCTTGATGATCGTCTTCTGCACGTGGGGCACCTCGGCGGGGTTGATCTCCACGCCCAGGTCGCCACGGGCCACCATGATGCCATCGGAGTGCTCGAGGATCTCGTCGAAGTTCCTGACGCCCATGGCGCTCTCGATCTTGGGGAGGATGTAGAGGTTACGCAGGCCGTTCTCGGCGCACAGCTCGCGAATCTCGTCCACGGCGGCACCGTTGCGGATGAAGGACGCGGCAATGGCGTCAATGCCCAGCTCGCAGCCGAACATGATGTCGGCCCTGTCCTGCTCGGTGACGGAGGGCAGGCCCACCTCCACGTTGGGGATGTTGACGCCCTTCTTCTCTCCCAGCTCGCCACCGTTGGTGATGACGCAGTGCATGTCGGTGCCCTCGACGTGATCGACCTCCAGGCCGATGAGGCCGTCGTCGATCAGGATGATGGAACCCTTCTCGACCTCGTTGGGAAGCTCCTTGTAGTCCAGCGAGAAGCGCTCGGCGGTGCCGATGACGCCGTCATCGGTGGTGACGACGGTCGTGCCGCCGGTCTTTAGCATGACCTTCTGGTGATCCTTCAGCTCGCCGGTGCGAACCTCGGGACCCTTGGTGTCCAGCATGATGGCCACGGGCATGCCCAGCTCGGCAGAGATGCGCCGCACGCGGTCGATGTTGTTGCGGTGGTAGTCGTGGCTGCCGTGGCTGAAGTTGAAGCGCGCCACGTTCATGCCACTCGCGATGAGCTGGCGCAGGACGTCGTCGCTCTCCGTGGCAGGACCCATTGTGCAGATGATCTTGGTTCTCTTGTTGGTCATACCGGTCGTTCCCTTCTCCGTTCTAAGGCTGGCCGGCCCAAGGGGCCGGCCAGCCGGATGCTCTCGTGTATTCCACCCGTGGTGTGCTTGCTGGCGGAAGCCTTATCGAGGATAGGGCTTTGCCTAGCACACGACGCTGCGATCGACGAAATCCTTACCGTTTGCATACGCCTCGGCATTGTCGAGCGTGACGCGGGCAATCTGGCCCAGTGCCTCGTGTGTGAAGAAGGCCTGATGGGAGGTCATGACCACGTTGGGGAAGGAGCAGAGGCGCGCGGTGACGGAATGGCCAAGGATCTGATCCTCGCGGTTCTGGTAGACGTTGGCGTTCTCCTCCTCGTAGACGTCGAGGCCCGCCGCGCCGATCTTGCCCGCACGGATGCCACGGATGAGGGCCTCGGTGTCGACGAGCGCACCGCGACTGGTGTTGACGAAGATCACGCCGTCCTTCATCTTTGCGATGGACTCGTCGTTGATCAGGTGGTAGCTGTCCTCGTTGAGGAAGGCGTGCAGGCTGATGAGGTCGGCACGGCTATAGAGCTCGTCGTAGTCGACGTACTCGTCGATGACGTGCTCCTCGTCGATGAGCTTCTGGTTGGGGTAGAGGTCGGAACCCAGGACCGTCATGCCGAAGCCCTTGCAGATGCGGCAGAGTGCGGCACCGATGCGGCCCGTGCCGATGATGCCGGCCGTCTTGCCGTGCAGGGTGGTGCCCACAAGGCCCTCGAGCGAGAAGTCGTTCTCACGGACGCGGATGTAGCCCTTGTGGATGTGGCGGTTGGCACAGAGGGCGAGGGCCATGGCGTGCTCGGCGATGGCCTCGGGCGAGTAGGCCGGGACACGGGTGACCCGCATGCCGATGGACTTGGCGAAGTCGACGTTGACGGCATCAAAGCCGGCGCAGCGCATGAGGACGAGCTCGACGCCCAGGCCGCGCAGCAGCTCGAGCGTCATGGCGGAGACGTCGGCATTCACAAAGCCGCAGACGGCCTTGTATCCCTGGGCGAGGGGGGCCGTGAGCGGGGTGAGGTTGATTTCCGTGAAGTCTACCTGGAGGTCGGGATAGTCCTTCAGCTCCTTCTCGAACGAGGCCTTGTCATAGCTCTTGGTGCCAAACACAAGAATCTTCATGATCGTCCCTCCATACGTGGACTGCCAATACGCAACGCCTACCCTCATTCTAACGCGATGGCGCTGGTTGCGCAGAAATTGTGAGGGGAACTGGGCTCTGTTCCGCTATGGAACCGGGTCGCGTGCAATCGCCGGCGCGCCTGCCCCCGGCCGTTCGCGACCCTATGTGGAGTCACCGCGCGTTCGCGCAGGCACATGGGTTGAGCGGCTGTCCCGTCTTGCGGCGGCCCAGAGGGTGCATGCGACTCGCACGGGGCCGGCGGAAACGTGCGTACGACTTTCACCCCCTGCTACTGCCTACGGATGCGCCAGAGTGTCGTGCGGCTGATGCCCAGCTCGCGCGCGGCGGCACTCTGGTTGCCGCCGTTGCGGCGCACGGCGTCCTCCACGGCAAGGCGGTCAACCTGGGCCAGCGTGAGACCGGACATGTCCGTGGGTGCATGGGCGGAGGACGTCTGCGCGACGTCCTGTCCCGTTGGGCCTTGAGGATAGGTGGTTCGTTCGAGGGCGAGCGCGCTGCGCACATCCACGGTGCGAATCACATGATCGACCGCCGAGAGGTAGAGCTGTCGTATGATGCGCTCCATCTGCACGAGGTTGCCCGGCCAGGCGTACTCACCGAGCAGTCGCATGGCGGCACCATCTATGCGCAGGACCTCGTTGGGCAGCTCGCTTCTCAGCTGGCTGAGGTAGAGGCTGGTGAGCGGAGCCACACGTTCTGGCTGTTCGCGCAGGGCGATGAGCTGGACTTCGACGCACTGGAACTTGTCCTTGAGATAGGCGATGCGCCTGTGCACGTGCTCGCCGTGTGGGTCGCATGAGAAGATGACGCGGTTGCGCTCGCACACGCCCGTCTGCGCGATGGTGGAGAAGAGGCTGTCCAGGAACCCCTCGTCGGAGCTGTTGAAGTTCTTGATGTGGATGACCTCATGTCGCGTGTAGAGGGGCGAGCGCGAGCTGTTGACGAGGAAGTCGCGCGAGGAGTCGGTCATCATGCCGCAGTCGACCTCCGTGAGGGGCATGTCGGCATGGAGGCCATGGATGTAGGCGTAGAGGGCGACAGCCGTCCTGCCCGTTCCGTACTCGCCCGTGATGAGGAGGGGCTGCCCCGTCTGGTTCGAGTTGTCGATCGTCGCCGAGATGCGTCCGATGTCACTCGTGAGGGCATAGAGGCTCCTGTCATAGGCCTTGGTCGCCTCGGTCCTTGAGAAGGAGCTCATGCCTGCGCGCCGCCGCTTGGGGGTGGCGCGTGTGCCCGTGAAGTAGAAGGCGCAGAAGTCATTGTGGGGGATGGCGCTGGTGGAGACCCTCTCGCCGCGAATCGTCCAGAGCGTGCCACCCAACGACTTGCGCACGACCCGCACGTCCCCCGCCATGACCTCGTTGACGATGCCTCGCAGGTATGCCATGACCCCATCGTCCGTCTGGTAGGTGCCCAGCATGAGCGACCCGTCCTTGCGAAAGATCGCGCAGCGTTGTGGCTGGCGGTTGATGACGGTACGCAGCAGCGCGTTCTCACTGCTGTAGTGGCGCAGGTACCTAGTCTGTCTGAGGGCCTCGTCAAACACCTGCCGTATCGATGCGCCGCCCGAGGTGATGAGCACGGGATTGAGTCCCGCATCCCGTGCCGCCGAGGCCGAGATGACGTCACAGAGGATGATCTGGTAGTCGTTCTCCACGAGGAGTCCCATGACCGTACTGACGTCGTCGGTGTCCACGAGCGTGAAGATGTCGAGGCCAAGCTGCATGATCTCGTTGAGCGTGTCGGCCGTCTGGGTGATGGCCGTAAAGCCCACGACGGCGCGCCGTCCCTTGAGCCCTTCGGAGAGCTTGATGGCCTGTAGCACGTCGTAGGCGCTGACCGGGATGTCGATGACGGGAAGGCTGAAGCTCTCGCGCAGGAGGTCGGCCGTGCCGCCGCGAGAGATGATGACATCGTAGGCATTGCCTGCGGAGACCTGCTCTTGGGCTGCGGTGACGCCGGCCGAGAGGTTGCCCACGATGCAGGTGAGGCCCACATTCGCATACTCGTCGGCGACGCGCCTGAGGGCGATCGCAAGTCCCTGGTAGGGCGCGATGGCGAGTATGCGCACCCCCCGTGCGTCCGTGCAGACCATGTTCCTCTCCAAGATTCCGTCTGACGCTGCGCGTGATGGCATCATATGTCCACACCTCCCATACCCCAGATCGGATGCCCCTAGAGTATGTTCTATTTAGAAACATACTACGAGAAATTCATCATGGCTGTCCTGTAACGTTTCAAATAGGAACGTTTCCTGGATTAGGAAGCCTTGGGGCATCGGTGACGGTGGCCCATACTTTTCCGTGGATGGAGGTGCAGCACGTGATTGGTCTGCTCGTCATAGCCGATGACCTTACGGGGGCCTTGGATTCTGGTGTGCAGCTCGCTCGCAAGGGTGACCGTGTGGCGGTGTCTGCGGACCCGACCATGGATGTGGCCCTGCTTGACGATTACGACGTGCTTGTCATCGATGCCGAGACTCGTCACGCCTCCTCCGACGAGGCGTACCGTACCGTCTTCGAGCTCGTCTCGACGGCGTGCGCCCATGGTGTGACTCGCATCTACAAGAAGGTGGACTCGGGCCTGCGCGGCAACGTGGGTGCCGAGATCGCCGCGGCCCTTGCGGCCTCGGGGCGCGACCACATCGACTTCGTCCCCGCCTACCCCAAGATGGGCCGCGTGACCAAGGGCCTGGTCCAGTATGTGGACGGCAGGCCCCTTGCGCAGAGCGTCTTTGCCACAGATCCCATCGACCCGGTCGCCACAAGCCGCATCGACGAGCTCATCCACCTGGAGAGCGATGTCGCCGTGAGCCCGTGCGATGGCAGCGCGCTCAAGCCTGGGGTGGACGTGTTCGACTGCGACAGCGACGAGGGCCTCGCACGCATCGGGCGCAGGCTTGCCGAGGCTGACGACCTGGTGCTTGTGGCGGGCTGTGCCGGCTTCCTGGAGACCTATCCACGCCAGTCGAGCACGCCCGCATATGTGCCTGTATGCACGAGGCTGAGTCCCAAGCTGTCGGTGCTCTCCGGCTCGGTCAACGCGGTCACCCGTTCCCAGCTGGATTTCATTGAGGCCCATGGTGCGCCCCGTATGCATCTGCCGCTCGCCCCCGTGCTCTCGGGTTCCTGGTGCGAGTGCGATGCCATCCAGCTCGCACGAGACTTCGTCCGGGTGGCCCAAGGCGCGCCCCTCGCCCTTCTCGACACGCTTGACTTCTGCGAGGCGGCGCTCTTCGAACGCCGCATCCATCCCTCACAAGCCATCAACCAGGCCATGGGACGCATTGCTCGCGAGGTGCTGGAGGATGGCGGCCGCACGCTGATGGTTATCGGTGGCGACACGCTTGCAAGCCTCATGACCGCCATGGGCATCAGGACGCTCGAGCCCATGGAGGAGATTCTGCCCGGCGTCGTGCTCGCGCGCTTCGAGGACGCCGGTCGCGAGCGCTACCTCATCACCAAGTCCGGTGCCTTTGGCGCGGACGATCTACTCATGCAAGTCCAGCAGTACCTGGTCGAGAAACAGGAGGTCTCAGCCATGCCAGTGGATGCGTACAGCCTCAAGCTGCCACATGCGGTCTATAGCGGTGCCAATTCCCTCGGGAGGATTCCCGCCATTCTCAAGGGGGCAGGAGCTACCAAAGTCGCTGCCTTCACGGACGGGTCCATCCGGTCACGCGGCCTCTTTGACCTGGTGGCCAAGCAGGTTGAGGCCGCCGGTCTGGTATGCGAGGTCTTCGACGACCTCATGCCCGAGCCCACCTACGAGGCGGCCCAGGCCACGGTCGACCAGTTCCGCAGCACTGGGGCGGACTTCATCATCGCCTGTGGCGGCGGCTCCGTGATGGACGCCGCCAAGCTCGCCAGCGTGCTCGACACCGACGCGTACGGCGTGAAGGACCTACTCTCCGATCCCGGTCGCGCCAGGAAGTGCGCACCCCTGCTCGCCATCCCCACCACGGCCGGCACCGGCGCCGAGTGCACCCCCAATGCCATCGTGGCCGTGCCGGAGCAGGAGACCAAGATCGGCATCGTCAACGACAACATGGTTCCCGACTACGTGATCCTCGACGCCGAGATGATCCGCAACCTCCCGCGCAAGATCGCCGCCACCACAGGCGTGGACGCCCTGGCGCACTGCATCGAGTGCCTCACGTCCAAGAAGGCCAACCCCATGAGCGACACCTTCGCGCTCGAGGGCCTTGACATCATCATGAACAACATCATGAGGGCCTGCGACGACGAGGACGCCATTGTCGAGAAGAACCGGATGCAGATTGGCGCCTTCTACGGCGGCATCGCCATCACGGCCTCGGGCACCACGGCCGTGCACGGCCTGGCCTATCCGCTGGGCGGCAAGTACCACATGGCCCACGGCGTCTCCATCGCCATGATGCTCCTGCCCGTCCTGGAGTTCAACGAGCCCGCCTGCCGCACCAAGTTCGCGCAGGCCTGGGATCGCGCCCACCACGGTGACAAGGTCCTCTCCACAGAGGGGGAGAAGTCCCGCGCCCTCCTCGACCGGATCGGTGACATCGTGCGCGACCTGGACATCCCCACCGATCTCAAGGAGTTTGGCGTCAAGCCCGAGGACCTCGAGGGCCTCGTGGAGGCAGGCATGCAGCAGCAGCGGCTGCTCGTGAACAACATGCGTGAGGTCACCGCTGAGGACGCACGCGCGATCTACGAGAGGTTGCTGAGGTAGATGGCAGGCATCAAGGGCATCATCGTTCCCATCGTCACGCCGTTCAGGGAGGACGAGACCATCAACACGGCGGAGCTGCGCTGCCAGGTGGATCGCCAGATCGAGGCCGGCATCCACGCCATCTTCTGCTTTGGCACCAACGGCGAGGGCTACATCCTCGACAAGGAGGACAAGATGCTCGTCCTCGCGACGGTGATCAACCAGGTCGCCGGCCGCGTGCCCGTGTACGCCGGCACCGGCTGCGTCTCCACCAAGGAGACCATCGAGCAGTCCAAGATGGCTGCCGACCTGGGCGCCGACGTGCTCTCCATCATCACCCCGAGCTTCGCCAAGGCCAGCCAGGCCGAGCTTCAGGCCCACTACGAGGCCGTGGCCGCCGCCGTGGACCTGCCGATCGTGCTCTACAACATCCCCATGCGCACCGGCAACGCCCTCGAGCCCGCCACCGTGGCCAAGCTCTCCGAGGTGGACAACATCGTGGGCGCCAAGGACTCCTCGGGTGACTGGGACAACCTCAAGGCCTACATCGACCTCACCCGCAACAAGGACTTCGCCGTGCTCTCCGGTAACGACGCCCTCATCCTCAGGGCCCTCAAGGAGGGCGCGAAGGGCTCCATCGCCGGCTGTGCCAACGTGTATCCCAAGAACATGGTGGGCATCTACGAGAACTTCGTGAAGGGCGACCTCGACGCCGCCCAGCAGTGCCAGGACAACGTGGCCAACCTGCGCAGCGTGTTCAAGTACGGCAACCCCAACACCGTCGTGAAGTTTGCCGTGAGAGAGCTGGGCTTCCCCGTGGGCAGATGCCGCGCCCCGTTCAACCAGCTCTCCGAGGAGGGGCTTGCCGCCCTGCGCACGGCACTCGCCGAGGACAAGCAGAGGGGCATCGAGTAATGGCTGGCACAAGACCAATCGTTGGCATCACCATGGGTGACCCCGCGGGCAACGGTCCCGAGCTCACCGTGAAGGCGCTGGCGGATGCCGCGCTCTATGAGCGCTGCCGACCCCTGGTGGTGGGCGACGCAAAGATGATCGAGCAGGCCAAGGGCTTCGTCGGGCATCCCGAGATCAAGGTGAGGCCCGTCGAGAGCGTTGCCGACGCGAAGTTCGAGGCTGGCATCATCGACGTGTACCACCTGGACCTGGTGAAGGACGTCGCTAGCTTCAAGCTGGGCGAGGTCTCTGCCGAGGGTGGCATGGCCGCCTTCCAGAGCGTAAGGGAGGTCATCGAGCTGGCCATGGACGGCGAGATCGACGCCACGGTGACCAACGCCCTCAACAAGGAGGCCATGAACCTGGCGCTTGCGCCCGAGGGCATGCGCTTTGACGGCCACACCGAGATCTATGCCACCTACACGCACACCAAGCGCTACGCCATGATGCTCGCCCACCATGACTTTCGCGTCATCCACGTGTCCACGCACGTGAGTCTGCGCGAGGCCTGCGACCGCGTGAGGAGGGATCGCGTGCTCGAGGTCATCGAGCTGGCGGATGCCGCCTGCCGCGACCTGGGCATCGAGGGTCCCAAGGTGGCCGTCGCCGGCCTCAATCCCCATGCGGGGGAGCATGGCCTCTTCGGTACCGAGGAGATCGAGGAGATCATCCCGGCCATCGAGGCGGCCGAGGCCAAGGGTATCGAGGCCATCGGGCCCATCCCGCCCGACACCGTCTTCTCCGAGATGAACGGCGGCTGGTTTGACATCACGGTGTGCATGTACCACGACCAGGGACACATCCCCACCAAGCTCCTGGGCTTCGTGTATGACCGCGACAAGGGGCGGTGGCGGGCCGTCGAGGGCGTGAACGTCACCCTGGGCCTGCCCATCATCCGCACCTCCGTGGACCACGGCACGGGCTTCGACCTAGTCGGCACGGGGACCGCGAGCGAGCTCTCGCTCATGAACGCCATCGACTACGCACTGCGTATGGCCGCTGGGAGAAAGGCTCGCGAATAGACCAAATGAGGCGGGGCAGGTTCCTCGCTAGCTCATAGGGAACGGGCGTACGGTCTGTCAGCCATCCGTCCCCATTCTTTGAAGGTACGGGGTAAAGCCCCGCACGGGGGTGTCTCTATACCTTTTTGGCATCCGGACCAGACTCGAAGGGAGTTTTCCATGGATACGGTCGTCGTGTCACATGCCATGTACAAACCCGGCATGGACGCACTGGAGGGTAAGGTCAACATCGTCATTCCCAACAACGGTGACAGCGACGAGATACTCGATCACCTCAAGAAAGCAGATGGCTTCATTCTGCGCATCGGGAAGATTGACCGCAAGGCTATCGAGGCCTGTCCGGGGCTGCGTGTCATCACGCGCCCGGGAGTTGGCGTCGATAACGTCGACGTCAAGGCTGCGACCGAGTACGGCATTCCGGTGGTTATCTGCCCAGCCGTGAACTTCCACGCTGTCGCCGAGCATTCCCTCGCTCTCATACTCGCGCTCAGTAAGAACCTCAAGGAGAGCGTTGATGAGAACGAGCGGGGCAACTTCTCGATCCGCAGCAAATATGCGGCGACTGAGGTGGCCGGCAGGACGGTATCGGTGCTTGGCTTCGGCAAGATCGGTCGCGAGGTGGCCCGCCTCTGCTCTGCCATCGGCATGAAGGTGTGTGCCTACGATCCCCTCCTCGAGAAAGAGCAGATTACCGAGTACGGTTACGAGTACGAGGCCGACATGGCCGCCGCAATCAGCAAGGGCGACTACGTCACGTTGCACATGCCCTCAACGCCCGAGACCCGCAAGATGATCAACGACGGCATGTTCGCCGCCTTCAAGAGCACGGCCTTTCTCGTGAATTGCGCTCGCGGTGACATTGTCGATGAGAGCGCCCTCGTGAGGGTCCTTGAGGCTGGCAAGCTCGCAGGTGCCGGCCTTGATGTGCTCTCGGCTGAGCCCATGGATCCCAAGAACCCGCTTTTCTCGTTCCCCAATGTGATTATCACCCCACATATGGCGGCGCAGACGCAGGAGACCACCGGCAAGACCGTGACGATGGCTGCTGAGGGCACGCTCGCCGTGCTGCGTGGTGAAGAGTGGTCCAACATCTGCAACCCCGAAGTCTACAAGACCGACGCTTGGAAACATCGCGCGATGCGATGATCTGCCGCGCCTCGCCCCCGGCCGGCGCCTGCCGACGGAGGGCGGGGCTCGGTGGGGACGGCAGGGAACGCATGTCGTAGAGAACGAGGGAAGTGATAGGTAATGGCATCAAGCACCATTGCGATCGTCATTGCGGTTGTAGCGATCGTCTTGTTCATGGTGAATAAGATCCCCATGAGCATCGTTGCCTTGGCCAGCTCTGCCCTGATGGCAATCCTCATCCCTGAGATGAAGCTTGGCGCTGCGTACGAGGGCTTCGCCGCAACCGGCTGGATGATGGTCGTCGGCATGCTCGTCGTCAGTGACTCGCTGTTCGAGACCGGTGTCGCCCAGAAGATTGGTGACCGCATCGCTCACTCCTGGTGGGCGCAGTCCGAGCGGCGCTTCATCGTGGCCGTTGCCGCCATCTGTACGCTCATGTCGGCCTTCATGAGCAACAACGGCACCGTCGCGATCTGGATGCCCATCATTGCCATCGTCGCGGCGGGGTCTGGGGGCAAAATCCGCTCCAAGATAGTCATCTTCGTTGCTGGCACTGCGGCCGTCATTGGCGGGGCCTGCACACTGATGGGTTCCACCTCGCAGCTTGCCGCCAACGCAGTGCTTCAGGGCTACGCCGGCTTCGAGGACGGCTTCGGCATCTTCGATCAGGCCAAGATCATGCTGCCCACTGCTCTAGTACAGATTACCTTCTGGGGCACCTTTGGCTATTCGCTGCTCAAGAAGGTCCTCAAGCCCGAGAGCCCCGACTTTGACAAGGACAACATGTACGCACCCCAAAACATGAAACTCTCGACAGAGAGGACCCCCGACGCGCCTCTCTGGAAGCGGCGCGTGTCACTTGGCACCATGCTTCTGTGCATCGTGCTGTTCGTGCTTCAGGGCTTTGCCCCGTTCAATGACTATTTCAACATTGGCATCATCGGCATGATCGGCGCCGTCATCGTGCTCGTGACTGGCTGCATTCCTCTCAAGAAGGCCTACTCCGAGCTGCCCTGGGACGTACTGATTACCATCGGTGCCATTTCCGGTCTTGGCACTGGTTTGCAGGTGTCGGGTGGCGGCGCGCTCATCGCTAACGCTGTGCTTGGGTTCTTCGGTGGCCAGAACGCATCGGTCGTTGTGCTTACGATTGTCATCGTCGCGCTGACCTCGGTCATGACCAACTTCATGGCCAACAATGCGACCGCTGCCATGCTCTCTCCAATCTGCATCGAGATGGCGCTCGCCTTGGGCATCAGCCCCATCCCCTGGGTCGTCGTCATTGCCGCCTGCTCTAACCTCGCTATTGCGACAAACTATGGCACGGCGGTCAACATGCAGATTCTGCCTGCCGGCTACAAGTTCTCCGACTTCATGAAGATCGGTGGCCCGCTGCTGCTCATCCTCATACCCATCGTAATCATCACGACGCTGCTCGTCCTATTTTAGGATGTTGGAGAGTGCCCGCCGCTAGCTTTTGGCGTGAGGTGGGTCAACGATCCGTCTGGACATTGCACGTAAGAGAGAGGAGGCTCCCCAGTCTTTGTGCGACTGGGGCCTCTGTTTATGTCGGGCCCAGCCCGACGGGTGACTGTGGAGGCGAGAGATGTTCGAGGATCCCAGGAGGGACATGACGGCCATCCGCTGGATCAATGACGCCTGCTACGAGATTTGGCTGTCCGATGGTAGGGAGGTGCTCATAGATCCCTATATCGACGAGAGTCCCAACCACGTGTTGCATATGGATGCGGAAGGCGCAGACTACGTGCTGATCTCGCATACGCACTTTGATCACGTGTTGAGCCTTGGGACCATTGTCGAGCGCTTCGACCCGCAAATATTCGTGGGAAAGGGGTCCATGCTGGATCTCGTTGAGGCCTTCCGGCTTCCCGGCCATCGTATAAACGGCTGTGTCCCCGGAGACATCTTTGAGTTTGATGATCTTAGGATCGAAGCGCTGCGTGGCAAGCACACCAAACTTGGGTCAAGAGACACCCCTGACGGTTGGCGGGCAATCGAGGAGGCGAACGGCATCAGCTCCGCATTCCACCGTACGGACGTTAACGGCTCGTATGAGTACACCAATTATCTGCTGACCCTCCAAGACAATCTGTGTGTGCTCGTGTGGGGTGGCACACCCGACTACGATAACGCAGCCCGTATGGCGCGACTTCGACCAAATGTCTCGATTGTGCAGTTTACGGGCAATGCGCTCAACCCGCTTGAGAGGGTCGCCGACTTCTGTGTGGCCGTTGGCGGCCCGCTCGTCTTCCCTCACCACCACGACCGCCTCTCCCACGAGATGGCGGAGGGTTCGCACGAGCTCGTCGATATTGTCGATGACATAGAGAGAAGGTCTTTCCACACGAGGGTGGTCCTGCCTGAGAAGGGCGTTTGGTACCGGCTCTCGATGGGCTGCGACCGCCTATGAGAGGGGGCGCCTTCCGTCGGTTTGGCGTGGCCGTTTGCGCCGTCGAGGAGGATGAGTGCTGGCGTCCCCGAACTCACCTCGTCGCCTTTATGCGCTCGCGGCAGGCCGACTGGATCTACCGCAGCGAGTCCTTCGACTACGGTGACACCTGGACCGTTCCCGAGCCCACGGTGCTCCCCAACAACAGCTCGGGCATCTGCGCCATCAAACTCACGAGCGGTCGTATCGCCGTGGCGCACAATCACTCCAGTGCACCTCAGGCCTATGGCCAGAAGGGCGCCTGGCCGGGGCTGCGCTGCCCCGTCTCCATTGCGCTTTCCGAGGATGGCGGCAGGACCTTCCCGCTCATCCGTCACATCGAGCGCGGCCAGGGCTACGTGGGCGACGAGAACAAGGCCAACAACCTGCAGTACGAGTACCCCTGCGTCATCCAGGCCGCCGACGGGATGATTCACCTTGCCTATGCCTATGAGACCCGTAGGGGTGTGAAGTGGGTGACGCTCTCCGAGGCTGACGTCATGGGCGAGAGGCGCGGTGAGAGCACATACAACCCCACGTCGGGTGACGTGGGGGCACACGAGGAAGCCAACAGCCACACATCGTGAGAGGGGATTGACATGATCTACGATGGCATGGGCGTCATCGAACGGTACCGGGGCCTATACAAGGGCCTGGACGTTCTCATCGACTGGCTGGGCGAGCACGAGTGCCGGAAGCTCGAGACGGGCCCGCACGAGATCCTGGGGGACAAGGTGTTCGCTCTCGTGCAGGATGCCAAGACGCGTACGTATGGCACTGCGCGCTACGAGGTGCACCGTCGATATATGGACTTGCAGGTGGACATCGAGGGTGCCGAGCGTTTTTTCGTGACGTCCGGCCCCACCGAGCCGCTCGGGGAGTACGACGAGACATCCGACAAACAGTATGTGAAGGCTGCTCCCGACAACGGCGATGAGATCGAGGGCACGCTCGAGAAGCGCCACTTTGCCATCTTCGTGGCTCACGAGCCGCATATGCCCAACGTCATCTGTGCCACGACGGAGCCTGTCGCCATCAGGAAGGTCTGCTTCAAGATCCTCACGGACGAGTTCTGGGACGAGGGATAGCCCCGAGGAGGCAATCGAGTCGTATGCAATCTTGGTGACGGCCGCTTTGCGTCGTTCGCATTTTTTGTGCGCCACCGTTTTGTGTTTGTGCAGGTACACGGATTGTATGATCTCTCCCTTGTCCAGAAACGACCAAAAAGGTGCATACGACTCGCAAGAGGTGGACGGAGAAATGCGTGCGACTCGGTGATGCAGGCGCGGAGGAGCTTGTACCCACAAAGCTTCGGCCCACAGAGCCCTTGCGATACTATGTAGCGGACAAGGTGCCTGGCACGGCAGCCTTGGTGAGCCCTTGCCCCTCCTGGGGAATTATGATCGGGCATCAATCTGCCAGGTGCGAAGAGAGGACGGCAGGGGGCCGTCCGAGACCCAGGAGGGACATAGCGTGAGAGAGTATCTGGTAAGCGCGTCGGACGTGCTTGAGGAGTGCGCAACCGATGCCAAGCAGGGCCTTGGTGCCGGTGTCGCCGAGGAACTACTCAGGCAGAACGGCCCCAACAGGCTCAAGGAGGCCGAGAAGACCCCGCTCTGGATCCGCTTCTTCCAGCAGATGGGCGATCCCATGGTCATCATGCTCATCGTGGCTGCGGTCATCTCGGCGGCAACGAGCGTGGCGCAGGGCGAGGCGGACTTCGCCGACGTGATCATCATCCTGTTCGTCGTCATCCTCAACTCGGTGCTGGGCGTCGTGCAGGAGGCCAAGTCCGAGGAGGCCCTGGCGGCCCTGCAGGAGATGGCGGCGGCAACCTCCAAGGTCATTCGCGGCGGCAAGCAGGTCGAGGTTCACTCCCAGGACCTCGTTCCTGGCGACATCGTGATCCTCGAGGCTGGCGACTCCGTGCCGGCCGACTGCCGCGTCCTCGAGAGCGCGTCCATGAAGGTCGAGGAGGCGGCGCTTACCGGCGAGTCCGTTCCCGTCACCAAGCACGCTGACGTCATCACCCTCGAGGAGGGCGCGGACGACATTCCCCTCGGCGACCGCAAGAACATGTGCTACATGGGCTCCACCGTGGTCTTTGGCCGTGGCCGTGCCGTGATCGTGGCGACGGGCATGCAGACCGAGATGGGCAAGATCGCCGGCGCCATCGCCGAGGCACAGGACGAGGAGACCCCGCTGCAGGCGAGGCTCAACGAGCTCTCCCACATCCTCACCATCCTCGTCGTCACCATCTGCGCCATCGTGTTCCTCACAGGCTTCTTCAGGTATGGGTCTGGCTTCATCACCAACCTCGATCTCGTGCTCAATACCTTCATGGTCGCCGTGGCGCTTGCCGTGGCCGCCATCCCCGAGGGCCTGGTGGCCGTCGTCACCATCGTGCTCTCCATGGGCGTCACCAAGATGAGTGAGCGCCACGCCATCATCCGCAGGCTCTCCGCCGTGGAGACCCTGGGCTGCACGCAGATCATCTGCTCGGACAAAACGGGTACGCTCACGCAGAACAAGATGACCGTCGTCGATCACTTTACCGAGAACCTCACGAGCCAGGTGCGCACCATGGCCCTGGCCTCCGACGCCAGGTGGGACGACACCGCGGATGCCGCGGTGGGCGAGCCGACCGAGTCCGCGCTTGTGGCCGATGCCGCCAAGCTGGGCTTCAGCACGGCGCATCTGGCCCAGAGCCGCCCGCGCGTGGGCGAGGCGCCGTTTGACTCCGGCCGCAAGATGATGTCCGTGGTCGTCCGCGGCAAGGACGGCTACATGCAGCATACCAAGGGCGGCCCCGACGTGGTGCTCTCCCGCTGCACCAAGTACCTCTCGCAGGATGGTATCGTGCCCATGACCGATGAGCTGCGCTCGCAGGTCATGGAGGCCAACAAGGCCATGGCCGACAGGGCCCTGCGCGTGATGGCCGCGGCCCGCCGCGACTGGGGTGACGAGAGGCCCAAGGGATTTGAGCCCGACTACCTTGAGCACGACCTCACCTTTGTGGGCCTCTCCGGCATGATCGACCCCGTCCGTCCCGAGGTGAAGGCCGCCATAGACGAGGCCCACTCCGCAGGCATCCACGTGGTCATGATCACCGGCGACCACATTGACACCGCCGTGGCCATCGCCAAGGAGCTCGGCATCGTGAGGGATCGCTCACAGGCCATCATGGGCGCCGAGCTCGACCGCCTGTCAGACGACGAGCTTGCCGCCCGAATCAGGGACTTTGGCGTCTATGCCCGCGTGCAGCCCGAGCACAAGACCCGCATAGTCGACGCGTGGAAGCGTGAGGGCAAGGTCGTCGGCATGACCGGCGACGGTGTGAACGATGCCCCCTCCATCAAGCGCGCGGACATCGGCATCGGCATGGGCATCACGGGCACCGACGTCACCAAGAACGTGGCCGACATGGTACTGGCCGACGACAACTTCGCCACCATCATCGGTGCCGTCGAAGAGGGCCGGCGCATCTACGACAACATCCGCAAGTGCATCCAGTTCCTGCTCTCCAGCAACCTGGCCGAGGTCATCTCGGTGTTCGTGGCGTCACTCGTCGGCTTCACGATCCTGGAGCCCACGCACCTGCTGTGGATCAACCTCATCACAGACTCGCTGCCCGCGCTCGCCATGGCAACGGAGGGCGCCGAGGCTGACATCATGCGCCGTAGGCCGCGCGACGCCAAGGACGGCATCTTCGCCGGTGGCATGGGTGCGGACACCATCTTTCAGGGCGTCGTCATCGCCCTGCTCACGTTGGCCGCCTACTTCATCGGCATCTCGACCGCAGGCGTCTCGCTTGCCGACGCGATTGCCAGTGACCAGGCGGGCCTCGTGGGCATGACCATGGCATTCCTCACGCTCTCCATGGTCGAGATGTTCCACGCGCTCAACATGCGCAGCCAGCGTGGCTCCATCTTCACGCTCAAGGGCCAGAACAAGTGGCTGTGGGCATCGCTGGGTGTCGCCCTGCTGCTCACCTTCCTGGTGATCGAGACGCCGCTCGCCCAGGCGTTCGACTTCGCCGAGCTTGATGTCGCCCACTACCTCATCTCCATGGGCCTGTCCATCCTCATCATCCCCATCGTCGAGGCGGAGAAGGCCGTCATGCGCGCCATCGACAAGGGCAAGAAGTAGGTGGGGACGCTGGTGGCCAGGCGTCCACGCAGCAAGAGGCGTTCCAGGCGTGCCGGTGGGGCCTCGGTCGAGGCTCTGCCGGCACTTTCCTCGCTCACGGAGTTGCCAGCGTTTGACGAGCTTGCGATGAGCGACGCGCAGCGCGAGGCCTACGAGGACGACGTGGACGTCCTACGTGGCGAGGGGGCCGACGCCCGTGAGGTGGAGCCTGCCTGCGTGGTGCGGCTCGATCGCTCCTTCCCCGCCCTCATGGCGGCCTCGGGGCTCTGTCGCGCCGAGTTCTCGTCTCGCTTTGGGGTCGTGCGGGAGCCCTCGGCCGCCGTGGGCGACTGGGTCGCGTTGCGTCGCCCCGAGCATCATGACATGGGCGTCATCGAGTTCGTGCTGCCGCGTGAGAGCGACATCGCCCGTTGGAGGGGTGGCTCGCGTGTCCGCAGGCAGACGCTTGCGGCCAACGTGGACGAGGTGCTGGTCGTGCAGGCCCTTGGCGCGGAGCCCGTCTCGTGCGACCGCATGGTACGCTCGACGGTGGTTGCCGTCGGCTGCGGTGCGCGTGTTGCCCTGGTGCTCACGAAGGCCGATCGCACGACGCCCAAGGTGCTTGCGGCCGATCTCGCACGCATCCACGAGGTCCTGGGCGATGATGTCCCCATCGCGGTGACATGCACCGGGTCGGGGCATGGGAGGATGGACAACGGGCCTCTCGCGCAGGCCGCTCGTGAGCGTCATGCCCTCTGGGGCGAGCGAGGGGTGCGCTCGCTCATACCGGCAGGCACCGTGGCTATCGTGCTGGGGGAGTCCGGTGTAGGCAAGTCGACCCTGCTCAACACCCTGCTCGGGACGAACGTGCTTGAGACGCGGGGCATCCGCGAGCGCGATGACACGGGACGTCACACGACGGTGGCGCGGCGCATGGTCTCCATGCCGGGGGCGGGGATCGTCATCGACGAGCCGGGGCTCAGGAGTCTGCCCATCGTGGGGCACGAGCAGGGTCTCCTGAGGGTGTTCCCTGAGATCGCCTCCGCTGCGCAGGGATGCCGCTTCCGTGACTGCACGCACACGCATGAGCCTGGCTGTGAGGTGCGGGCGTGCCTCGAGGCGGGCGCGTTCCCTTGGGCACGCCTCGATGCGTACCTGTCGCTGGCACGGGAGATGCGGGCATCCAGGGTGGCGCTCGATCCCGACGTGACGGCCGGCCCATCCACCCATGGGTGAGCGTCCCGTCCGGTTCGCCGGGCCAACCCCCCTGCCCTTTGCTGTGGGACACGCGCTTTGCAGGAAACCCCATCTCGCGAAGGGGAGTCCATACGCGCACGTTCGATTTCAAGGGCGACGCCAATGGCACCTGCTGGGACATCCCCACGGGCGAGACATCCGATGGCCGCACGATACGGACGGCCGCCAATGTCGCGAGCGTCGGGGAGAACGGTCGCGGCATGCCCTTCCCCACCGTCAGCTCCGCCTCAAACGGACGGGGCGGCGTCTTTGCCGTCACGAATGACGCAGGCTCCTGCAAAGGCAGGATCTACCATCCCGTGAGGGGGCACGCCGCACCCTCAGCCATACGGACGCCAACTGATGTGGACCCTATAGAATGGACACCGGAACCGGTTTCCGAATGAAACCTGGCGGCGAGCCCGAGAACGAAAGGGCCCGCAAGTGCACAAAGGACGGTTCACCGACGAGGAGATGGAACACCTCTCCTCACTCGATGCCGTGAGGCGGGTCGAGCCGCTCCGGATCACCTACTCGAGGGAATTCAAGAGTGAGTTCATGATCCGGTACCACGCCGTCGAGAGGCCGAAGGCCATATTCGAGCCCGCCGGCCTGCACGTCTCGCTGGTCGGCTACAAGGGAATGGGGCGCGCCTGCGCGAGGCCGCGCCCCAGGACGTCATGCTCTGGAACAGGCCTTTGCTCATGGCCATCTATGTCTGGTGCGGCACGGATGGCAGCTCGACGTCGCCGGTACAGGCGTCCGATGACACGGCAGGCCATGCGCACGACATCACGGACGAGGCGCCCTCGAATTCGAGTCCAACGCCGGCGGGGGCGGTGGGTTCTCCAGCGGTGGTGAGGATGGCTTCGGCGGCGGTGGTGCGTCCTAGCGATGTGACTCACGCCGCGACGGAACGTGCGGGATCGTTTGCCCCGATGCATGGGGCGCGCTGCCCTGGAGGCGTCCCATATCGTCACCTTGCCCGATGGAGACGCCACCGGTAGGTGCGCCTGGCGTTTTTTGTGGCCTACATCTCCGGGTAGGGGTTCCTGCCTGGTCTTCCCCTCGTTTGTCGCAGACGTGTGCAGATATGCGTGACACGGCTGCCAGCAAGTCCGAGAAACCTCTCCTGACAAGGCCCCCTGCCTACGAGAATGTTCCCACGCAGGGGAGTCGCACCGTGGTCAGGGGATGACGGGGGGGATGGGCATGTCACTCAGGTTTCGGATCGTCTTCGCCAGTGCCTGTGCGGTGCTCGTGGCGATGCTGGCCGTTGGCTATGCGGACACGATTCGCGCTGCGGCACTTCAGGAGCATAACGACGCCGTGGCGCGTTACGGCGGGGATGTGGCGAGCGTGGTGGTTGCCACTGCGGCGTTAGAGCCCGGAGACGTCGTGGAGGCGTCCGATGTGGGCATGCGCGACTGGATAGCGGACCTTGTTCCCGAGGGTGCCTGCACGAGTCTGGATGCCGTGCTGGGACACGAGGTCACAAGCCCCATTCCCAAGAACGCCGTCGTTGCGGACTCGAGCTTCCGTACGGACGAGGCCATGGCACAGGTCCCCTCTGGCATGGTTGCCATAACGCTTCCCGTAACCGACAAGCTGGGCATACAGCGTGGCGTGCCCGTTGGCACACACCTTAGGGCCTATCAGGTGGACAAGGAGAGCGCACGGCTCCTGGCCGAGGGGGTGGTGGTGTTGAGCGTGCCGAGTGGCCCCTCCGCAAGTGGCCTTGCGGCTTCCGCCGCGCAGGCACAGCTGACCGTCGCTGCCCCCTCGGACGATGTGGACGCCCTGCTTGCCGCCAGTGCTGCAGGCACGCTCAAGTTCGTTCTTCCTGCCGATGATGCCGTGCTGCCGGATGCGAGCGCCACGTCTGGGGACGCACGGGCACCTGAGCCCGTGGAGGGGGTGGCTGCGGCCGACGAGCCCTCCATCCAATCGCATGCGACGGTCGAGCTGGGCTCGGCGGAGTAGGAGATGGGCATGACTGACATATGGATGGGATATGCGGCTGCAGCCGCTCGACGCGAGCTGCGCGAGAGTCTCAGGTCCATTTCCCCCGGCTCCCTGCTCTGCCTGGTTGGCGGCCCAGGCGAGCTCCGTGATGCCTTCAGGGACGAGGAGCCAGGCTCCGTCGGAGCCATCGTGGGCATGAGCGAGCGGGGCATCTCTGACGTCAACCTTGCCGCCGCCATCGCGCATGACGGCCGTGCGAGCGAGATCGTGCTGGTGTGCAGGCATCCCTCGGGCTCGTTGAGATCACGTGCCGCACGGGCAGGCATCTCGCGTGTCATCGACGCAGCGGCACCGAGCTCCCCCGTTCGTACGGGTGACGACCAACACAACCGCGCACGGAGGCATCCGATGGCGCCCCCGGAGCGAACGGGGGAGGAAGGGAGCCCTGCAGACAAGACGATGGCCCTGCAGCCTACGAAGGCATCTCGCGTGAGGGAGACCCTCGCCCAATCCCAGCAGGCACGCGTGACACGGCAAGGCGGTGCCGTGGTCACGTTCGTCTCGGGGCGGGGTGGCGTGGGAAAGACCACGGTCGTCGCCTCCTGCGCGGCCCGTGCCTCGTCATGGGGCATGCGGGTGGCCCTCGTCGACCTCGACTTCACCAGTGGCAACCTCAACAGCCTCTTTGGCGTTGCCCATGGGAGCGACCTCGGCAAGCTGGCGGGAAGCGAGCTGACCAGGGAGGCCATGGGACGCACGAATGTCCGCGTCGCGGAGAACGTCTTCCTCTGGGGTCCCTGCGAGCGTCCCGAGGAGGCCGAGGGACTCATGGCACAGGTCGGAACCCTCATCGGCTACCTGCGTGAGCGCTTCGATCTGGTGCTGGTTGACTGCCCGGTCACCTTCACCGTGGCGGTTGCCAAGGCGGTGCAGCTGACGGATCGCCTGGTGCTGGTCTCGCCACCTGGCAGCCGTGCCATTGCGTCGGTTGCGCGCGTGAGTGCCCTGGCCATTCGGCTGGGTGTCGCGCGCACCAGGCTCATACGGCTCGAGAACTGGTCGGCCGCACACGGGGAGGAGGGGTTGGCCCTGGGCCGCGCGGAGGTGGGCCTAGAGGGTGCACGGGTCTTCCACATGCCCGATGGTGGGGCCGATGTGGATGACCTCACTGCGGCGGGGGAGGTGTGCGCCCTCGCGACGGATGAGGGCGCCTTTGGGAATGCCATAGGCCTCATGCTTGCCCACATGCTCTCGGAGCTGGGCAAGCTGCCGGATTGCGATGCGGCACGCGCGGATGCCGACAGGCGTGAGCGCCCGAGGCGCTTCCTACTCTTTGGACGCAGGAAGGAGGCCTGACATGTCCCTGCTCGATATGGTTCGCGCGCAGGATGGGCAGGGTCCTTCGTCCGAGGGCATGGAGGCTACCGAGGGACGTGCGCGTCAGGCCGCGTTGCGCTCGCGGCTGAAGGAGGCGCTGGTGGAGCGCCTGGGCCTCGATGTGGTGGCACGTATCGCCACGGGACGTGACGTCGAGCGTTCCCGGGCAGAGCTTGCCGTCACCTGTCGTGCGATTCTCAACTCTGGTGGATACGAGGACGTTGCTGACGACGAGCGCGCGGCCCTGGTGAGACAGGCCCTGGATGACGTGTGCGGCCTTGGGCCCCTGCAAGGCCTGCTTGAGGACGATGCGATAACCGAGGTGGTCGTCAACGGGACGCACGGGCTCTTCTTCGAGCGGGACGGCAAGCTGTACACGGCACCGCTCGTGTTTGACTCGGACGAGCAGATCCTCACGGTGGTCGACAAGATCCTGGCGCCCTTGGGACGCAGGCTCGACCAGGCAAGCCCCATCGTGAACGCACGCCTTGCCAACGGTGACCGCGTGAACGCCGTGGCCCCGCCCGTCGCCGTGGATGGGCCGGCCATTACCATCAGGAAGTTCTCCAACCGCATCACGTCCCTTGACGAGCTGACAGCCCTGGGGTCACTTCCCACATGGTATGCGCGGCTGCTCTCGTGGGCGGTTGCCCTGCGCAAGGACATCGCCGTGGCAGGAGGTACGGGATCTGGCAAGACGACGCTGCTCAACGCCCTCTCCTGCGAGATTGGCCTCGAGGAGCGCATCGTGACCATCGAGGACTCCGCCGAACTGCGCTTCCGGTCCCATCCAGACGTGGTGCGCCTTGAGGCGCGTGCGGCATCGATAGAGGGGACCGGTGCGGTAAGCATTCGCGACCTGGTCAAGAACTCGCTGCGCATGCGTCCCGACCGCATCATCGTGGGCGAATGCCGCTCGGAGGAGACCATCGACATGCTGCAGGCCATGAACACGGGGCACGACGGCTCCATGACCACGCTGCATGCCGGTACCCCCCATGAGGCGATCCTGCGTCTCGTGCTCATGGCGCGCTTTGGCATGGATCTGCCCACCGATGTCATCGAGGCACAGATTGCGACGGCGCTCGACCTGCTGGTCATGAGCCACCGCCTGTACGACGGAACGCGGTGCATCGGCTCGCTCTCGGAGGTCTCGCCTTCGGATGGGGGTGGCGTGAGGCTGGCGACCTGCGTGACCTTTGACAGTGCGCAGCGCAGCTGGCACCTGGAGCACCTGCCGGCATTCGTGGACGCGGCGCTCACGGCGGGCGCACTGAGTCGTGGGGAGGTGGACGCATGGAAGTCGTCCGTCTCCTAGGGATCGCCGCCGCATCGTGGCTTGGCGCCTTCTCCCTTGTGGGCGCACTGGGCATGGGTGGGCACTCGCCCGCCCTGCGTGCGGCCCGTGTCCTGCGCCTGCTGTACCGCCTGCTGGGGCAGATGGCACGAACGCAGCCCGTGCGCTGGCTTCTGAGGCTCCCCTCGTGGCGGGAGGCCTCCGATGAGGTGGCGACGGTGCTCGGACGACATGGCATCGTCCTCGAGCGGGAGGAGGGGTGCGCGTTTCTGCTGGCCGCTGCGCTACTTCTGGTGGGGGTGCTCCATAGCCCGCTTGGCCTCGTTGCGGTGGTCGCCGTCCTCGCGGGAGGCATTCCCGCATGGCATGAGGGGCGCTGCCGTGCTCGTGCGAAGGAGCTTTCGCGCGAGATGCCCGAGGTCTTCCGCACGCTTGCGCTGGCACTGGGATCCGGGCAGACGCTTGCGCAGGCCATCGGATATGTCGGTACCCATGCCCAGGGACCGGCGGGCAAGGCGTTCTCGCGCTGCAGCCTGCGGTTGGGCTGTGGGGCGACGGTGGCGGAGGCCATCGAGGCGCTGCGGGGGGAGCTGGACACCCCAGGGGTGGGGCTGCTCGCCACGGCGCTGGTCGTCTCGCAGAGGACGGGCAGCCCGCTCAAGGGACTCTTTGACTATGCGGCGGAGCTGCTGGAGAGCCGCGGAGAGTCGGAGCGACTCCTCGCCGTCAAGACGGCCCAGGTGAGGCTCTCGGTACGCATCGTGACGCTCATGCCGCCCGTGTTGGTGGGCACCCTCGCCCTGCTGTCCGCCGACTTTCGCGCCGGTCTGATGACGATGCCGGGCATGGTGAGCCTGGGCCTTGCGACTGCCATGGACCTGTGCGCCATCCTCATCGTGCGCAGGCTCCTCGCGGGGGTGCTCTCATGAGCGCGGCGGAGATGGCATACCCTGCGGCCTGTGGCGTCATTGCATTCGCCTGCGTGTTCGTGCTCATGGGCACGCGTCCCGTACGGGGGAGACAGGCCGACTCGGGATGGGGGCATCGTGTGGACGAGGCGCTCCGGGACGTGGGGCGACGAGTGCCTGCCGTGCGCCGCCTGCGCGAGCGCGCCGCCCGTGCGCGTCGGCGCACGACGTGCCTGCGCGAGCTTCCCCAGATGCTCGACGTGGTCAATCTCGGGCTGCTCTCGGGCCTCTCGTTCGACGCCTCGCTCGAGCTCTACTGCGAGCACTTCCATACGCCCACTGCGGCCTCGTTCAGGGAGTGCCTGCTGAGCTGGCGCATGGGCACCTGCACGCGTGACGGGGCGCTTGCGTCGCTGGCCGAGGAGATGGACGTGGCGGCGCTCAGGAGCTTTGCCGCGACGGTGTCACAGGCGCTGACCTTTGGCTCCCCTCTGGCAGCGGCGCTGGAGCGACAGGCCCATGCCATCAGGGAAGAGCAGCGCAGCGAGCTCGAGGAGGAGATCGAGCGCGTCCCCGTGCGCATGCTCATCCCCCTGGGGACACTGGTGGTGCCGGCGATGCTGCTGGCGATACTGGGTCCGCTCCTTGGCGGGACCCTCTTGGCCGGTTAGGTGGGCGTGAGCGCCCATGGATGAAGGGAAGGGATATGGAACGTCTCAATCTCGTTGTGTGGGGTGCGATGGATGGGGTGCGACAGGTGCTTACGGAGGCACACGACCAGAGCGGCCAGGGGACGACGGAGTACGCCATCCTCGTAGGCGTGCTCGTGGTCATCGCAATCCTCTCGATCATCACCTTCAGAGGCAAGATCCAGGAGCTCTGGGATGCCATCGCCAGTGGCATCGGGTCGCTCTAGGTCGGGCATGGGTCAGGGAGGACACGGGCGCCTCACACGTCACAGGGCATGGGTGTTGGTTGGCATGCTCGTCGTGGTGGTGCTCGCCCTCGTGGCGAGGGTCACACTCATGCGCCCTGGTGCGGAGGGGGAAGCGGGCATTGCCTCGCCGTCGAGCGACTCCGACGGAAAGCCTGCCACCCCCGCCCCTGGGGATGTGGACGACCCCCAGCGCACGGGGTCTTGGAAGAGCGAGCGGACCCTTGGGCAGCAGGCCCAGAAGCTCCTCGCAGACTATCGCGACGAGGGACGCTGCGTCCTTACACAGGCCGGCTACATCGACCTTGCAGGAAGGGTCTGGAGCTGCGTGGTGACGGGGGACGGATGGGTTGACCTGTGCGTGGTGCGCGCCAACGAAGATGGTGGGAGTGACGTGAGCGTGCAGAGGATGGAGGCATCATCGTGGGAGGAGGAGGTCGATGCATCGAATGGAGCGGACGGGGACGTGGCATAGGCCGTTTCCGCGCGACCAGACGGGGCAGGCGAGCTTGGAATACGTCGTCGTGCTCTGCGCGTTTCTTGCAATGGTGGTGGCGCTCATTGCCCTGTGGAGGTGGCTCTCGGCGGGAGGGCTCTTGGGCACGGCCCTGGGCAGCGCCTCGCACTCGATTGATGCGGGACTGGTCGACGCATTGCAGGACGTGCTGCTCTTCTAGGGAGCGTATGGGGGAGGGGGGTCAGGCGACGGTCGAGGCGGCACTTTTGCTGCCTGCGGTCATGCTCGTGCTCGCCCTGGTCCTGGAGCCTGCGTGCATGGGCTACACCTATGCGACCATGCGGGCCGTGGCCGCCCAGACGGCGCGTGCCGTCGCAACGGACTACGACGGGAGCCTGGGCGACTGCGCACAGTATGCGAGACGTCGTCTCGCGGCCGTGCCCGAATTGGCGCCTTTCCATGTGGGAGGGGCCGAGGACTGGAACTGCCAGATGGCACGCGACGGTTCCCGCGTGACCGTGAGCATCCGGGGGCATGTGCGACCGCTTCCCCTGCTTGGGGTCGCCGCGTCGGCGTTTGGTCAGTCGGATGGCACGGGCGTGGTGCTTGAGGCCACCTGTGCCGAGCAGGTTCGAGCGGAGTGGGTGGGAGGCGGCTATGGCGAATGGCAGCAGATGTGGGGGTAGGGAGAGGCATGCTTCCCTGCTGCCCCGTCTTGACACGTTCATTGACGATGATGGGGGCTACACGACCGTCGCCGTCGCCTGCGCGCTCCTCGTCAGTCTGGCGCTCGTGTGCTCGACGGCGGCTGCCGTCTGGACGAGCAGCCGATCGAGTGACGTCCAGACGGTGGCGGATGCGGCTGCCATGTCGGGCGCGAATGTGGTCGCCGGCTATTCCACGGTCGCGCAGGTGCTGGATGCCTGCGTGCTCAGCATGGGGCTTACGGGTGCCTCGGTGATGGCTGCGGGCATGGTGGTCTCGGCCATACCGCTTCTGCAGGAGGCCGCACCGAGGATCTTGGACATGGGCCGGAAGATCCTGGATGCGCGGCGCAGCTTTGCCACGTCCGCCGCAGAGGGGCTCCAGAGGCTCGAGCGGGCGATTCCCGCACTCGTGGCGGCCAATGCCGCCTCGACGGCCTCGGCGAACTCGGGCGCATCGATGAGGTATGCGGGGACGGCCCTGCCCATGCCCCTGGACTCCCAGAGCGACTTCTCCTGTCTGGATGATGGGCTGGATGGAGAGGAGATGGAGCGGCAGGCCAAGGAGCTGCAGGAGGCCAGCGCCAGGAAGGCGGAGGCGGACAGGCGCGTCAGCGCCGCCAAGGAACGCGCCTGGCGTGCGGACACGGTGGATGACCCACTGTGCATGCGGAGCCGTGCCGAGAGCCTGGCAGGCCTCTCGGGAGCACAGAACCCCGCCTATCCGAGCGTTGCCGAGTGGCGCTTCGAGTATGCCCGCGCGCGGGCGGAGAACTACTACTACGTACGCTGGCAGCGTGAGGCGGCGTCTGGGAACACGCCAGACGAGCTGCAGAGGTCCTGTGCCCGCAAGGTGTTCTACCACTATGCGTGGGAAAAGGTGAGGGACGCCACCTGTCGTGAGGGCGATGATGTGGTCATTGACCTGCCTGATCTTCCCCATAAGGCCGACATGGTGCGTGAGACGACGCTCTGCACCGATCCCATCTGGCCCTGCACCGACGAGCCCGAAGGCAGGACGCTGCACGCCTCGTCCGTCTGTCCGGGAGCGACGGGGGCCCCTTCGGGCATGGCATCCCTTGCGGACGTCGATGCCGGTGCGGTGAGGCGCTGTGAGACCTGTCAGATGGATGTGGTGGCCATGGGCAACGTGGCCAACGCCTCCACGAACATCGACAATGGCTTCGAGCACTACTGGCGCGTGGTCGTCGAGGCATCCAAGGAGTACGCTGTGGCGTGCAAGGATGCCCAGCGCTACGAGCGAGAGATGCAGGAGAAGGCCGAGGGTTCGGCATCCGCCTTTCAGAAGGCGATCGACCTCTTGTCCGTTGATCGACCCAAGCTCACCCCGCCAGGCTCCTATGGGTGCATCGCCTTCGTGTGGCGTGGCGACACGGAGGTCCCCTCCCAGCTCACCTCTGCCTTTCTCGAGGAGGGAACGCTTCCCGCGGGCGTTGCCGTCGCGGGCGCCACCTTGGCGCCCGATGAGGCGACCGACGGGCACAATGTGCTCTCGAGCGTCTTCGACGGCCTGAAGGGAGACGGCCAGCCAATCGCACTCTCGCTGGTGGGAGGCATCACGGACCTGTGGGGCAGGCTGCTGGTGGGCTATGGGAGCTCCTATGAGAGCGTATCAGGCTCGGTGGATGGCTTCCTCGACGGCATAGGGGGCATGGGTGGCGAGAAGGTCGCAGGCTGGCTGAGGGACAGGATCTCCTCCATCGTGGAGGCAGGTGGGTTCGCCCCTGCGGACATGCGCCTCAGAAAGCCGGTGCTCGTCAACAGCCAGACCATCATGGACAAGGCGGGCAACAGCAGTGCGACGGAGCTGAGGTCATTTCTGGAATCGCTCCCACAGGATCCGGAGGGACAGGCAAAGGCCTGCCTCGGCCGCGCGCTCGAGGAGCTTGGCGGCGCGGAGTTCACCATCGCAGAGGTGCCCATTCCCGGTGTTCCCGGCATGAGCATACCCCTGACGATACGTCTTGACGACCTCTTGGAATCGGGGTGATCGCATGGATGGGACCCTGGGCGAGGGCTGGCGCGAGGGCGGGCAGATGACCGTCGAGCTTGCCGTGGTGTTGCCTGTGACCATCGCGGTGGTGCTCGTGGCCATCAACCTGCTGCGCTTTTCCGCCGCCTGCGCGAGCTTTGACCGCGTGGCGCTCGATGCGGTGGTCTCTCAGGGAGTGGCACCGGCAGGCGACCAGAACCGTGCGGCAGCGGTGGACGAGGTGAGGTCCTGCATCCAGGGCGCGCTCCAGGACGATGATCTTGCCGTCGAGGTGTCTGCCGAGCAGCTCTCCGGTGGCGCGGGTGACGTCAGCGGCGGCAGGGGCGTGGGGTTTCCCGTCTCGCCCCTGCTCACGCGCTTCACCTGCACCATGCACTACCGGCCATGGCCACAGGTCGACTCGTTTGCGGGGGTGCGCGTGGGGACGCCCCTCACCATCGACCATACGCGCTCTCTGGTGGTCGACCGATTCAGGGCGGGGGTGGTCGTATGAGTGCGACGGTCGTGCGGCACGTGCGGACGCCCACGTGGTCGGGGGACGTTCGTGTGCTCGACACCTTCAGCCAGCGGCTGCGGGGGCTTTTGGGCACCAACGCGAGCACCCTGCCCGTGCTCATATGCCGCTGCTCCTCGATCCATACCGTGGGCATGGGCTATCCCATCGACGTCGCGTTCGTGGATGGGCGGGGAGTCGTGTGCGGGGTGCACAGGGGCCTCATGCCGGGCAAGGTGGTGTCCTGCCATGGCGCACGGTGCGTGCTCGAGCGACCAAGCCACAGCGGTATTTGGGTGAGGGAATCGGAGAGATTGGAGTTCTGATGGGTGTGACATGGTCCTTTGGGACGCAGGCGGACGAGGGGGATACGACCTCCTCTCCGACGTCCGAGCAATCCGACCTGCGTGAGTTGCCGGCAACCAAGGTGTGCCCACGCTGCGGAGCGGAGCTCTTCAGCGACATGGGCGTATGCTACGAGTGCCTCTACGACTTCGACCGACCTCCCGTGGAGCCCTCGTTCGGCGTCGGTGTAGACGACCTGGAGGAGCCCGATGGCGTTTTCCTCCCGGCACGATCTGGTGGGAGTCGGACCGTGCGGAAGCAGGACACAGCCGCCCTATCGCCCTCTGCGGATCCGCATGGCCTCTCCCTGCTCGTGCGCGCGGCAGATGTGGAGCTGTCCGTTCCCCTTCCCCAGGGCTCCCTGATCGTGGGGCGCGACTCGGCATGCGACATCGTGCTGCGCCGCACGGCGGTCTCGCGAGAGCACGTCCGCGTGAGTCGGGAGGGGGGTGAGGTAATGGTGGAGGACCTGGGGGCGACCAATCCCGCGCGCCTGCGTGGGAGGAGCCTGCAGACGAGGGAGCGCCTGCGTGTGGGCGATACCCTGGATGTCTGTGGCACATTCCTCACCCTGCTGGGGCCCACGCGGTAACTGGGGCGCCCAAACGGCTGCGTCGCAACTCTGCTATATTCACGCGTACCTGTTCTGTTGCGAGTCACGGGGAGATGGTATGGTGCGACGCATGTCGTTTCGTCTTCGGTGGGTGCGGGTTGCCCTCGTCATGATGGCCATTGCGCTGGCTGCCATCCTTGCCCCCGCGCGGGCGTTGGCAGACGGCGACTACAGCATCGATCGTGTCGATATGGATGCGACCGTCAACACGGACGGCTCGCTCGATGTCAGCGAGACGCGCGAGTTCGACTTTGACGGATCCTTTCATGGCGTGTACTGGGAGATCCCAGAGGGGACGTACGAGGGCAGGACGATACGGGTCTCCGTCCTGGGCATCGGCGAGGTGAGGGATGGGACCCTTGTCCCCTTCAGGGAGTCCAGCGCCGGAGGTGATGGCACCTATAGCGTCACGCAGGAGGGCTCCAACGTGCGCATCAAGATCTACTCCGCGCATGAGGACGAGAAGGCCCAGTTTCAGATCAGCTACTCCCTGAGCAATCTGGCCGCGCGTTACGATGACACGGCGGAGCTCTACTGGAAGTTCGTGTCCGACGGATGGGACAAGGAGTCCCAGAACGTCACCTGCCGCCTCCACTTGCCCGTTCCCACAGGGGAGACGGTGGCGTCGGGCGACAACGTGCGTGCCTGGGGTCACGGCCCGCTGGACGGCACCGTGAGCTTCGATGGCAACGACGTCGTCTACCGAGCCCCTGGCGTGGGCACCAGCGAGTTCGCCGAGATGCGCGTCACCTTTCCGGCGGAGTGGCTCTCCGACACGCAGATCACCCCCGGCAGCCGGCTTGGCTCCATCCTGTCAGAGGAGCAGAGCTATGCCGACCAAGCAAACCAACAGCGTGCGCGCGCACGGATCATCAACTGGTCGTGTGTGGGCGTGGCAGCCGCATTTGCCCTGGCAAGCATCGTTATCGCCATCGTGCTGAGACGGCGTTACCAGAGGACGCACGCGCCCCTCTTCACCGATACCTACTTCCGCGACGTCCCCTCCCAGGACCATCCGGCCGTCATCGGCGCCTTCCTCAACGGTGGTGCGGTAACGTCCAACGAGCTCACGGCATCCCTCATGTGGCTCACCAACGAACGCAAGGTGCGTCTTGACGACACGGCAGCCAAGCACGGCTATCGTCTCACGCGCCTTACCGACTTTGGCGTGTCGGGACCGAGCCAGTGGGGCGTCGTGGATGACGGCACGCTGGACTTCCTCTTCAGGGACATCGCCCCGCACTCCTCTGCCGGTAGCGATCGGCTCCTGGATTTCGACGAGGTGGAGGTCGTCGCCAAGCACGATGCGAAGGCGTATTCCAATGCCTGGGACAGGTGGGTGGCAACCGTGCGGGGGCAGTGCGACCGCCGCGGCTTTATGGTGGATGACCGTCCGACGGGCAGGGGCGCCCTCGTGGGCATCGGCATACTTGATGTCCTCCTCTGCCTTGTCTCGGTCATCCTCATCGCGAGTGGGACCCTGATGGCCCAGCTGGGTGTCCTCTCCCTCGTTCTCCTCCTGGCAGGGGGACTCGTCTGCTTCCTGTGCGCCCGTACGCTTCGCAGCCTCTCGCGCGAGGCGGTGGAGATCCAGGCGAAGTCCAAGGCGCTCAAGCGCTGGCTCAAGGACTTCACGCGTCTGGGGGAGGCCGTTCCGCATGATGTGGTGCTGTGGAACCGCCTGCTGGTCATGGCCGTGGTCCTTGGTGTTGCGGACGAGGTCATCAAACAGCTGCAGGTGGCCGCCCCGGAGCTGCTGAGCGACCCCACGTTTGCCCCGGTGTACGGCTGGTACTACTACGGTGGCGTCTATGGGTCACCTGCCCGGGTGTTCGACTCTGCCGTCTCATCGGCCCATCAGGTGAGCACGGCAGCCCTCGCATCCTCTTCCAGGAGTTCCGGCGGTGGCTTCGGAGGTGGCTTCTCCGGCGGTGGTGGCGGCGGCTTCGGCGGCGGTGGCGGCGGCGGGGCATTCTAGCGTCGGATTGCATCTGGAGAGTTTGAAAAGGGTTGATGCGCGAGCTCAGCGCAACGCCCTGATCTGATTCCATGATTCTGCAGCTATCGACACGCCACCGCGTGGCCTTGAGTCCGCCCCCGTGGGTGGGAACGCCGTTGTAGACTCCGTGTCGGGGCGTCGTGTTGGATCCGGTGCGCATGCTCCGCCGGCCCGCCGACGAACTCGCCGCCGTTGTCGGCGGGCATGGCGTCGAACATGAGCCGCATGCCCGGGTCGCCCACCGCGGCGCCGAGCGCCTCCTGGGCTTGTAGCCGGCCTTCCTGCGCAGCTCCATATTCGAAAAAGAGCGTTGACGTCCACCAAATCTTTGCTACACTTAGCAAGCTGCATAGCAGCATGTCGGCTGGGTAGCTCAGTTGGTAGAGCAGGGGACTGAAAATCCCCGTGTCAGGGGTTCGATTCCCTTCCCCGCCACCACCAGAAACACCCGCCCACCTGCGAAGAGGTGGGCGGGTTCTTTTTTGCGCAACGGCGTCCTGGTGCCAGGCGGGGGCATGCGCAACGGCATCGGCGGCGCGCATGCCCGAACGTGTCCCCTCACTATATTGATATATGCGATTATATATTGATATTATTCATAATATCAGAAGAGGGGAGCACAGGACCTACACATGGGACCCGGGAGGTCCACCTCCTCCCAGTGGGACGGATCCCCACGTCGGAGTTTACAACACCGCTGCGCCGGGGATTTTAGGGGTCCCCTATCCTCGCGCCATTGAAAACTCCGACGTGGGGATCCGTCCCACACCGGATGAATAAGTTGGTATAGAATCGTGGGTGGCGAAGGGAAGCAAGATTCGTGGTTTGTACGTACGCCCCTTGGGGCGTACGTACAAACCACCGGCTGCCGCGGCAGCCGTCTTGTCCCGCCCGAGTCGGGCGGGAGACGCGCATATGAGTTCTGTTGCGCGCCAGAAGGTCGTGACGGAGAGGAGGGCCAAGCGATGAGGCCCAGTGACGAGGGGGGCGAGGTGGCTGATACGCGCGCCGTGGGGTGCACACTCCCGGCCATCGGGCGCGTCCGAGACGCGGAACTGGCGCGGGGGGACGGCCCCAAGGGCGCAGGGCGAGAGGGACAGGGGGACGGGAGCGCCAGCCCCCAGGAGGGAGCGGCCATGGGCTATCAGTATCACGTCGCCTACGTGTGCCTCAGCCGCAGCGGCGGCATCGGCTTCGGGTCGGTGGAGGTCTCGCGCCCGTCTCCGCTCGCTAGCCCGGGCGAGGTGACCGAGATGGGAGAGGACATCGCGCGCGACCAGGGGCTTGAGAGGGCGGTCGTGCTGAACGTGGTCAGTTTCGGCCCCGTCACCGGGCCAGCGGGCGGCGTGCGTCTTTGAGGAGGCGGGCATGGGGAAGTCCCATCGGCGGACCGAGCGGTGCTACGTCCGCATGACGCCCGAGGAGCACAGGGAAATCAGGTGGGCGGCCGCGGAGGCCGGCCTCACCGTGAGCTCCTTCATGCGCCTCTCGGCACTTGCGGTGCACCGCGCGGGCGTGAATGGCGCAGACCTCCGGGGTGGCACGACAGTGCTCATCCTCGACCATGGAACCTGGCATGGCATCCAGCGGGAGCTCAACCGGTGGGGCGTGAACCTCAATCAGGAGGCGCGCGCGGCAAACACGATCGCCCACGTCCTCAGCACGGCCACCCTCAACCTCCCGCCTGACACCGTCGAGTTTCTGTCACGGCAGGCCGAGTCCATAGGCCAGCAGGCCCAGGAGAGGGGGAGGCGGCTGGACTCCATCGTCACCATGCTCGAGGGGCTGAGGGGGACTCCCACGCTTAAGATGGATGATGGGCATGCCCGTCCTAAAGTCCATTAGTGGCCATACCTCCTGCCGTGGCGTGATCCGCTACCTCACGAAAGAGGGGAGGGAGCTCGCCCACGACCTCATCAACCTGGTGGAGCCATGCGACGACGTGTGGGGGAAACGCCCCGTCTGGAGGCAAATGGACGACACGCGCGCGAACTTCGGTAACGACTCCGGACGCGGCTCCCTGCGCTGCCGCACGTACGAGCACTTCATCCTCTCTCCCGACCCCCTCGACGTCGTGAGCCTCGACACGCTGCGGGAGATCGCATGCGGGTGGGCGAGGCAGAACTTCGGGGACTACGAGGTCGCCATCTACTACCACGACGACAACGAGGCACACATCCCCCATGCCCACGTCATCGTGAACAACACCAACCTCGTGACGGGCAGGCGCCTCGCGCCGACCCTCACGAGGAGGGCCAACGCCCGGATGTTCGACGACCTGCAGGCCCGTGCCCGACGTCATGGGCTCCGCGCGTTCAAAGAGGGGAGGGGACAGGGGCCACGGGGCAATCGTTCACGCGGATCGCGCTCCATGGCCACGCGCGAGATCGACTCCTCCGGACGCTACTCATGGGTCGAGGACATACGTCGCCGTGTCGGCTGCGCCGTCCGTATGGCGAGGAGCGAGGATGAGTTCAGGATGGCCTGCGCACACATGGGGGTGAGCGCGGAGATGGCCCAGGGTCGCAACCATGGGGACTTCGTCTACTCCCTCGATGGGCACAAGGCATGGCGGATAACGGGCCACAGGTTGGGCCCTTCCTGGACGCGCTTCTCCGTTGTCCGCCGCATCGCGAATGCCCGCGCCGGGCGCGTCCCCGTGGTTCCCGATCCCGTGCGCGAGGCGCTGGTGAGGGCGATGGCCGGCCTCTCGCGGGGAGGGGGTACGCCCCCGGAGGTGATTGGCGTCACCCATGACATGGGCATCTCTGCCCGGGACGTCTCCGACCTCCTCGACCTCTGTGCAAAGGAGGGGGTCCGCTCCATGGGAGACCTGCGAGATGCCGCAGTGCGAGCCCCCAAGGGGAGCCGTGGCAGGGTCTCGCACCTCGTCGAGGTGGCCAGGGCCATGGATATCCTGCCCGAGGAGAGGCCGTCGGGGTCGGAAGGGGACGGGACGCGCGTGGGCCATCCCGTTGAGGGACGAGGAGGGCATGGCATGGACCACGGCCATGCCGTCGTGGACGAGGACGCGCGACAGATGGCCCCCGAGGTCATGACGGGCGGGAACCGCGCGCGTGAGAGGGGGCGGTGAGGGCATGAGGATACTCGTGCGCTATGAGGATGGGAGCGGTGAGGACATCAGCACGTCCGATGCCACGACGCTGGATGCCTTCAGGGGTGACTTCCGGGACGGCAGGTCTGCCAACATCGCCACGCGCTTCGTCCCCCGGCTCGACCTCATCGAGAGCGAGGGGCTGCGCATAGACATCTACTGGTACGACGTGCGCGAGGACTCGCAGACGACCACGACGCTCGTGCGGGAGTATGACCGCCGGGTGTCCGACCTGGCCCTCGAGGAGGGTCGCGTCTGGCACGTCATCCCCCCCGAGAAGGTGGCCCGCATCGTCTCCCTGGACATAGATGGCTTCTGGAGGATGAGAAGGATGTTCGGGTGCCTCGTTGACATGGAGCACTTCGAGAGGGAGCGCCGCGTGTGGCTGGGATCCGGGGCAAGCGGGAGGCCGCTCGTGGCCCAGGTGGTAGACCTGCACGAGGCCATCCGCCTCTCTAGCCAGGGGACGAGGGGAGGAGAATGGGACGACGAGAGGATTGCCGGGAGCTATGGCTGGCCTGTCATGGCCTATGAGCGCGTGCTTGCGGCGAGGCAGGGGGAGTGTGCAGACAGCCCGGCGGGGGTCTCGTCGCCCAACTACGCTGCCGCCGTGGCGCGATGGCGGGCCCGGAACCGGGACGGTACGATGGCGGAGGCATACCGTGCACTTCCCTTTGCGATGGACACCATCAAGGAATCCTGGGATGCGGCGGAGGATCTTGCCGAATCCTACACAGATTCTTCATGAAAGAGCCCTGTCGGCCTCGCCGAGGCCGGCAAGAAGTAATCTCGACAGTATCCGAGGGAGGATGGCCATGATTGTCGTGAAGATCATCAAGGTCCTGTGGAGGCTCTTCTGCAGGATATAGCACATATATGGGGTAGCCGGTGGCGGCGCGATGGGCTCAGCATCGGCCGCCGTCGCGTCCCTCGCACTCGTTCGCGATGTCCCCGAAGCTGTACGTCCGCCGAGGCGCGGCCACTCGGCCTGACGCAGGCGGCGCACTCACCCCTATGGACCCGGTTCGATGTACAATGCCATCGAGGCCCTCGAACGCCCCGAGGCATCGTGTCCCCGGGACACGGCGAGGGTCTCCCTCTATCCTGTCCCACTGCCTGGCATCGACGTAGAGGATGAGGCCGAGGTCGGCCGCCCTCCGTATGTAGTCCTCCAGATGGTCGCGCCCATAGACGCTCGTCATGAAGTTCGACGTGACGTTCTCGAAGCGATACTGCCCCGTCCCGTTGGGGAGCAGGTAGGCAGAGAGGGGTATGCCGTCCACGTCGTAGACGTCGAGCATGGCGACTATCCCCCTGTGGGTGAGGTTCCCCCGACGGTCGCGCTGCGGACTGTCGAAGACGAGCCATGGGCGCTCGAGCTTCTCGGGCACCTGGAGGAACTCGCGCAGCGGTATGCCATGGTGGTGCAGGAGGTCGTCCTTCTCGGCCATCTCCGCCCTGACGTGCGACTGGGTGTGCAGGATCGGCCTGTCCTCGAGGCCGACGGCCCTGAGGGTCGGCGGGGTGTGACCGCTCACCAGCACCGCGTCATACGGCGATGCCGACCCGTCCAGGGCGGAGGCGACCTCGCGGCCGAAGCGCAGCCACTCGGCGCATCGCCTGCTGTAGGCGAGGAGGGCCTCATCACTCGCGGGGCGGAACCTCTGCCTTGCGGGGCGGGCCACGCTGTCCTCGTACCGCGCTATGGTGGCGCGGGCGTCCTCCCTCTCGCGTTCCCTCATGCCCTCACCTCTCCTTCCTCCACGCTACTACCCACCGAGGATGTCCCTTGCCCATGACCCGCTCTTGATGATGCCGAAGGTGAAGAGCAGCAGAAGAACGACGAGCTTGAGGGGGGCGGTGAGGACGGCGACCAGGCTGTCCCCGGCCCCGACGTTGATGTCGCTCACGAACACGCCTGCGAGCATCGGGAAGCATGCGATGATGAAGGCGATGATCACGCCCGCCAGGCAGACGGAGACGTAGTTCTTGAGGAAGCCGATCCCCATCTGCCGCGTGTACTCGCTCCCGAGGAGGGCGAGGGGTATGGGCGACAGCATCGTGTATATGTAGAGCTGGAGCGCCCTTGCGTACGTCATGAACTGTGCGACGAGGAACGCGACGAGTGAGAGGACGAAGCACAGCAGGCAGACGAGCAGGACCGGCACGGCGGAGCCGGAGGTCAGCGTGAGCCCGTCGGCTCCGCTGGTGAAGTCGACGGTGCCCGTGAGGCTGCCCATCTTTTCGATGATGCTGCCGGCCGTGTCAAAGACGGCGATGAGGATGTCCGCCGAGTTCGTGATGAGCCACGAGAAGATCGTGAAGAAGACGGCCAGGGACAGCACCTCCCTCACCGTGGGCATCGTGGCCGATCCGTCCACGCGCTCGCTTATCTTCACGAGCTGGGTGAGCATGACGAGGGCAAGGACGGATCCTGCGATCGGCTTGATGACGGAGTTGTTGACTGACATCATGAGCTGATAGATGGCAGAGTTCGTCCCGAAGAGGTCCGCGAAGTGCGTGAGGACGAGTCCCGAGCCGGAGATGCTGTTGCAAGTGTCGACGGTCGCGTTGAGGAGGCCCCTGGCCCACCCGCCGAAGAGGAGCTCGGCGAACCACCCCGCCGGATCGCTTAGGAGGTCGGCGGCGAGGGCGGGAGTGGGTGCGGCAACGGCAAGCACGAGTGCCAACCCCGCGAAGGCGATCAGGAAACGCGTCAGGCGGAGTCTCCTCGCGGCTTCCGCCATGCGCGGCACGGACCTGCTCATCAGTTGCCTCCTTCACTTACGGACACGGTCTTGTCAGAGAGGTTGATGGTCACCGTGAGATGGGTACTTGCCTGGTTGTCGAGCGCATATACGAGCTGGACGCTTCCCATCCCGTCATCCGTGCTGTAGTCGAAGTAGGCCGTGCAGAGCCACGTGGCGCTCGTCGCGGTGGGGTAGTGCGCCGACGCGTAGTCGTTGATTGCCTCGACGATGTCCTCCTTCTTGCAGCCCACGGAGTCGCACCAGGAGTCATCCGGCACGCCTACCGAGATCCTCCCGCTTGGCTCCGCCATGTCATACGTCTTCGCGTTGGTGAAGGCGTCACAGCTGAGCGTCGCCGTGCCACCGTCGAACTGCGGCTGCGTGAGGGTGCCGATATAGGACCCATCCGGCGTCTCGATCGAGAAGGTCGTGACCTTGCTCTCGACGACCTCTCCCGTCTCTGTGGTCTCCCTCGTCGTCTTCGTCGAGGTTGCCGTGATTACGTAGGCGGTGAGGGTGGTCGTGCCCTCCCTGGTCTCGCGCATGCAGCGCTCGGAGAAGGAGAGCGTGAGCGTCTCGGAGAGCGCCGTCCACTCATGGGCGGTGAGGAGTGACACGAGCTGTCTCGTGCCATCCGGGTAGCTCGCCCTGAGGGCGAGCGCCGCCTCGGGGAGCCTGGCGTCCGCCTCGTCCTCGTCGCTCTGCTGCTGGCTGTCCATGGCGTCCGGCTCGGCGGCTGCGCCTGCTTCCCCACTGCTGGCCGAGGACGGGTGGATGGCGCGGCATCGGGCCACCGACCCCGCGACGATTGCGAGCATGACAGCGGCCGTCCACAGCGCAAGCCTTCTGTGCCCCTTGAGCACGCGTATGATTTCCTTCATCTTCGTTCCCTTCTGCCTACTGGGAGAGGTCGGTGCCACCGAGCCATCCCCAGCGCGGGGTGACCGTCGTTCCGTAGTAGGCGATCCAGCTGTCCAGGCTCTGGGTGGTTATGGCCCCGACGTTCTGCATGACCTGGCCGTTGCCTATGTATATGCCGACGTGCCCGTAGGCCCGCCCCGCGGCGGTGTGGCTGTGACTCGACACGGCGATAATCATGCCGGGCCTGAGATCCGCGGGGTCTGAGCTCGTGCACCACCGTTCGTACATGTCGCAGGCGTTTCCCGACCACGTGCCGATCCCCGCGTTCCTGTAGACGGCCGACACCCACGCGGCGCACCATCCCGCGCCGGGGCTTGGCGTGCTGCCGCAGGCCGAGAGGATGGCCTGCTGGCGGGGGGATGTCTGCCCGCCCGCGGTGCCTCCCGCCCTTGCGTTGAGCAGGGAGAGGTACTCACGCGCGTACTCTATGCGCCGGTCGAGGTGCGCGAACTGCCCGTTGGCGGGCCTCTCGTAGCAGGCCATCCAGGAGTAGGTGGCCCTCGTCACGTCACCATCGGTCCTGAACTCGTCGGCCGTGTCGTAGCCGCTTCCGGCATAGCCCGGGCAGTTGCTGTAGTAGCCAGAAGCTGCGAGGGCGGTTCCCCAGCGAGCGCCATAGTAGCCGCCGCCACTACGGGAGAACGTCCACTCCATCTGCGTCGCGACGTCCGACCAGACCTTTCCGTTCGCGGCGGCCCAGTTCCTGAACGCCCAGTACTCGCCGGTGCCTGGGCTGGTGGACGTGTACTGGAACAGTCCGCACGCACGCTCGTAGGCATAGTTGAACTGTCCGTCCATGACCACGTCGGAGGCCGGGTCCATGCCGCTCTCGGCCCTGAGGTTGCCGAGCACGGCCGCGATGGCCTGGTTGGAGAACCCGTATCCCTGTAGGGACCTGGCCACCTCGGCCTCGACGCCGGTGAGCGAGCCCACACCCGCCGAGGTGGGGGAGGAGGACGCGCCCCCGACGGCGGACGCCAGGACGGCCACGACGATCAGAAGGCCAATGACGGGGAGCAGGATGGGCGCGACGGCCTCCAACAGCGTCGAGGAGGCGGTCGCGAGGAGAAGCTTGGCCTTCTCGCCGACCGCCGCCCTGCCCACCACGCCTCCCGCCTCCTTGGCCGTGGCGGATGCCCCAGCCCGCGCGACGTCACCTGCGATCCTCCTGTTCCGCACGTCCTGGACGGCCTTGAGCCCACCGGCACCATGCGATCGCGACGGCACGGGCGCCCCCGCGCCGCCCGCGAGGGGTCTCCTCCGGCCCCTGAGCACGCGTCCCGCGGGCCCGTCACCCCCTTCCGCCGCTATCGTCCCGGGCGGTGCCGCGGTTGGGAGGGGGGACGGAATCCCGTGGGTGGATGGGCTACGGGTCGCAGTGCGCCCGGCGCGCGCCCACCTCCTCGCAGGGGACGCAATCGCCTTCCCGGCGGTCCTCGCCGCGTCGTCGCCCGCCTCATCACGTTCCTCCGACAGGGCTGGCGAGAGGGCCTCCTCGAGGAGCTTCCCACGCATGGCGGCGGTGTTTATGATGCTCTGGGCGAGGCTCTTGGACTCGGAGGAGGTGCGGATGAGGTCGTCGGCCCTGAGGCTTCGTGTGTGTCGTATGGGGAGGCTATCTTGCACGGCCTGCCTGCCTCAGCCCGGCGAGCCTGCGGGCGTACTCCTCCGGGCTCGTGTCGAACATGTCATAGAGGTCGTTGCCGGTGGGGAAGTCATCCGTGATGGGGACGCGCGCGGCGTCGGCGATGAGCAGCCCCTGACCGGGACGGCAGGTGTCGTCTATCGCCTCGACCTCGCGGTCCGAGAGACCGCGGGACTCGGCCCAGAACGCCCTATCCGCGTCCGGCTGCCTCAGTAGGAGGAAGAAGCCGCTCTGGTTGAGGATGGCGCTCGCCTCCTTGTGGTTCGCTATGGCGGTGGCGTCCTGCGTCATGCCGGTCATGATGCCGCCGAACTTGCGACTCTCGCGCCACAGGCGGGCGAGGTAGGTGATGATGGCCGGGTGCTCGAAGAGCGACTGGACCTCGTCGATGTATATGTAGGTGGGGACTCCGCGGGAGTAGTTGTAGAACATGCGGTTGCGTTGGGCCTCGAGGGTGGCGAGCATGACGAAGACGCGCATGTCGGCGGGAACGTCCCTGGTGTCCCATGAGATGATGCGGTTCGTGTAGTCGATGTTGCTCTGGTGGTTCAGGAAGCTCATCGGCCCCGAGACGAAGCGGTCGTATACGACGCGCAGCTCCAGCGCCTCGGAGCGCCCCATGTCCCCCGGCGTCTCCTCGAGCATCCGGCAGAAGTCCTCGAGCGTGGGTGCCGCATCCGGCCCTGATCGCTCGTGCGCCTGGCGGTAGGCGGCGTCCACGGACCTGGAGATGACGGTGCGCTGCTTCATCGACAGCGCCTCTCCCCCCTCGGCCATGATTGCGCTCGTCATGGCCGAGATGGCGTCCACCTTCCCTGCGAGGGCGGCCGGCCAGGAGAGGCCCTCGGCGTCCGACATGTCGAAGGGGTTGATGAAGATCCTGGCGTCGGGGCCGAGCCTGAGCTCCTGGCCATGGTTCGCCGCGGTGAGGTACTCGTACTCCCCGGTGACGTCGTTGATGTTGATCTCCGAGCGTGGCTCGGAGAGGATCGTGTTCTCTATCTCGCGCTTGACGGCGAAGGACTTGCCTGACCCCGACATGCCGCAGATGAAGCCGTGGGGGCTCATGAGGGCCTTCCGGTTGCAGACCACGAGGTTGTTCGAGATGCGGTTCTGCCCGTAGTATCCGCCGCCCTGCTGGTCGAGCTCCTGGGTGGTGAACGGCATCATGATGGCCGCCTCGGCGGTTATGAGGTCGCGGTAGACGTTCACGTGGTTGTGCCCGAGCGGGAGGACCGTGTTGAGGCCCTCGCGCTGCCTGAGGTCGAACGTCGAGAGCGGTATGCCTGCCGCCTGCGCCGTCCCGATGATGTTCACCACCTGCTCGTTGAGCTGGTCCCGCGTGGGGGCGTAGGTGTACACCACGCCCGACATCAGGTAGAGGTGCTGCTGGCCATGGAGGAGGTAGTGCAGCAGCTTGTCGTTCTCCGAGGTCATCTCCTTGAGCTCAGGGGGGATGAGGGTGTAGTCGTATCCGCTCCTGAGGGCGCGCTGCTGATGGTCGATGGTCTCCTTCTGCACCCATGCCGCCTGCTGCTTGACCATCTGCACGGCCTTCGTGGAGTCTATCGGCTGCAGGTTCCAGCTCACCGCCATGGGGATGGCGAGGTCGAGGAGGTCCGATATGCAGCGGTCCGTGAGCTCCGACGAGAAGGACTCCCTCATCACCAGGACCTGGCACCACATGTCGTCGGACCTGAAGCACGTGGCGTCCGGCCCCGCCGGGTGGAAGTCGAGCGTCTGGGGGCAGACCCAGTCCTTGGCTGTGAGCGGCGAGTGGATCGAGAGGTCGCGGTCGTAGTCGAAGTCGAAGGGCTTGCCCGGGCGGGTGAGGCTCGAGATGAGCTCGAGGCGCGCGCGCCCGTCGAGCACCGACGGCATGGAGCGCACGGAGGCGAGCTCCTGCCTGACGTGGCTTCGGGCGGCCGCGAGCTCGCGGACGGCGTGGTCGGGATCCGGCGCCTCCACCGAGTACGTCACGTAGAGGCCGCGCCTCAGGTTGGAGCACCCCTCGCGCAGCTTGTCGTTGAGGATGCGGTTGTACTGGATCGCGAGCCCCGCGTTGTCACCACAGCTGTCGGGATCGAAGAACCTCCTCCTGCCGATCTCCTCGGGGGGGAGGGGCGTGTTGGTGATGGTGTACTGGACGAGGTTCGAGGCGCCGAACCAGTCCAGCAGGCTGCACATCGACTTCCAGGTGCCCGTCTGCGAGTCCTCGCGCGCGGACTGGTAGCTCACGTCGGTGAAGCGCATGGTCTCCGAGTAGAGGCCCTCCTCGACCTCGCAGATCCCGTCCCTGAACATCCGGTCGAACCCGATCGCCCCGTACACGTCCCTGGCACGCGCACGTGCCGCCCTCTGTCGCCGGGTCCGGTCCGAGAGGGCCTTGTCGCGGTCCCTGAGCTGCTGTGCGACGCTCTTGTAGCGCCGCGCGGCATCGGCCGAGGCCTTCGCGCTCTCCCTCTTGGAGGCCCTGATGGCCTCCTGCGCGTCGCGTCTGGCCCTTCTGAGCTCGCGCAGCGCGGCACGGCGCTCCCTGAGGCTCAGGCGCAGCCGCGAGGCGTTCGTGGCGAGCATCTCCCCTGCCCTCTTGCGGAGCTCGTCCGAGAGTGGCGTCGGCCCCCCGGCCGGCGTGGTCGTGTCCCTATCCATGTTCCTCTCCTCGATGGCCTTGGCTTGGTTCCCAGAGCTCGATGCCCCGCTGGTGGCGCGCGAATCGCAGGTAGCCGTGCCGCCACGGGGACTCGTCCTCGGCGGCGTCCTCGTGGCCGCCGAGGAGCCCCCAGGAGCGGTACCGCTCCGCGTTGTCGTAGGAAAGGCGGTTCGTGGGCCTGCCCTGGCGCCACCAGAGGGGCAGCCACTCCTCGGGGGTCATGCCCGAGGGGCGCCAGAAGGCGAGCCCCCAGAAGGGCATGGAGGCCGCGTAGACGAGGAAGGAGACGTTGTCGTAGGGGATGCCGAGGACGAACCAGAAGTAGCACCCGAGGCCCACGGCGACGCCCACCGCAAGCGCCACGCACGAGAGCGTGCGCGAGGACAGTCCCGCGACAATCTTGGGCCTGTACTTGGTCAGGTCCTTGTGTACGGGGGAGGAGAGCATCGCCCTAGCCCGCCCAGCTCGTGTCGAGGCTCTTGAAGTAGATCGCCGCGCCGGCGATGATGGCGCCGCCGACGATCGCCGCGATGGCCTGATGGAGCCGGGCGCCCCCGGGCCCGTCCGAGCCCGCGAGACCGAGCTGCACCACTCCGAAGACGATGCCGGCTCCCCCGAGGAACCCGACGCCTCCCGCTACCCTGGCCAAGACCTCATTAAGCATGTCATGTTCCTATCTCATAGTTGCCATGTCTGAAAACCGATTGCCCTCGGGCCGTCTCCCTACGTCATCGCTCCTCCTCCCTCGTATTCGCGCGAGGACCAGTAGGCGTCGGCCCATCTCGCAGCGGCCGCCCCGGTGGGGCGCCCGGCGGCGCGCCATGCCACGTAGTCGAAGTAACGGGCCCCCTTCGGTGCGCGGCCGGGCCGGAACATGTAGCGATCGTCGTAGAGCGGGTGCTCCCACACGGCGGACTTGGCATCCTCTATCACGGGCTCGCCCGCGAACCTCACGAGGGCGCGGTCGCGGGCGAGCCCCATGATCTCGTCGGGGGTGTAGACCGCGCGGCCGATGACGTCCCTCCCGCGAGAGGTGGTGGGGAGCAGGGTTCCCGGCGTGGTGTTGGAGCTCAGCTTGGTGATGGTCCGCGTGCCGAACTCCTCGGAGAGGGGCTTGGCGGTCGCGAGGGAGGTGGATCCCGAGAGGTAGAGGAGGGTCGTGCAGCATGCCCGGATGGCGTCGGAGTCATGCTCCCCATAGACCTCGACGAGCTGCGAGAGGTCCTGCAGGATCACCGAGATCGAGATGTTGCGGCTGCGCACCGTCGAGATCATGCCCGGGAAGTTCGGCAGCCTGCCTATGTTCCTGAACTCGTCGAAGACGAGGTGGACGGGACGGGGCAGGCTGCCCGTGGTGGCGTCCGCATGGCGCACAGGGAGGCTGGCGGCCTGCCAGGTGACGAGCGCTAGGAGCGCGTTCAGGCTGGTGTCGTAGTCGCTCGTGATGATGAAGGTCACCCGGCGGCGCTCGCCACACCCGAGGTGCTCGAAGTCCATGTCGTCGCGTCCGTTCTCGGAGGCGAGGATGCCCAGCACGCCCTCCTGGTTGATCTGCGCGAGCCTCGTGTGGATGGAGATGAGGAAGCTCCTGAGCGTACGTGCGGCGCCGCTGTTGAACTCGTGCCAGAGCTCCAGAGTCCTGTCCTCGGACGTGGTGAGCCCCACGCGCGCCCTGCCACCGGCGTCAACCCATCCTGCCGCACGCACCCCATCGCGGCGCACGAGCCTCGATGGGACCAGGTCGCCCTGGCGCGGGCGTGGGGCGCCTCCCGCGAGCGCGGGAGGCTCCTCGGCGGGCGCGCGGCCGGTCTCGATCTGCCCCAGGAGCACCTCGAGCGGGCAGGGCCCACGGTGGCCCTCGTCGTCGATCTCGATCATGTCTATGACGTGGATGACGTTCGCCATGGTCAGGTTCTCCGGCGGGAACCAGTCGTAGAGGAGCGTCAGGGCCGTCTCGAGCAGGAGCTCCTCGCCATTGTCCCAGATGGGCTCCCTGCTCCTCCTCCCGCCGTTCGTGTTGTCGATGATGGCCCTCGCCACCTTCGGGATGTCCGCGTGGCCGCGGATCATCGCGAAGGGGTTGAACTGGTCGCTCATGCCCTGGTCGACGGTGTTGAAGACCCGTATGTCGCAGCCGGCCTCGGCGAGCGCCTGGCCGCAGCGGCGCAGCGTCATCCCCTTCGTGTCGGTGACGACGATGTCCTGGTCCCCGAGCTGCAGGACGTTCGGCTCCACGAACCTCGCCGTCTTTCCCGAGCCAGGCCCCCCGATGACGAGGACGTTGCGGTTGGGGAGGGCCCGCCTGACGCCGGGCGACTCCGAGGTGGCGATGCCGAGGTGCCTGGTCAGGATCGTGTTGTTGCGGGGGTCACGCGTGTCCGCGAACCCGCGCCCGTCCGACAGCCTGCCGCGGCGCGCGCTGCCATACTCCCTGCCGGAGAGGGTCTGCGCCCTCTCGTCGAGGCCGAGGGACGCCACGACCCAGGGCAGGGAGAACCCCACTATGCCTGCGAGCAGGGCGATCGGCGCGTCCGAGACGTGGAGGGGGAGCGCGAGGATGGCGGACGGGAGCCGGAGGGTCGCCACGAGGGCCGATGACGGCCCTCCCAGGGCCTCCACCAGCTCGCCCCATCGGTCGCCGAGGTAGGCGAGTGCGAGGGAGGAGGCGGCCGCGGCCGCGACGATCCTGGAGTGTCGCTTCCCGCCCATCTATCGGGACCTCTCGGTGGGCAGCGCCGTGGGCACCGCGCGTGCCATGTCATGCTCCATGGAGGCGGCCATGCGCGCCGACTCCCGCTCGCACTCGCTGGCGACCTCCTCGAACGTGTAGTCGCGCCCCCCGCCGCCTTCGGGGGTGGGTCCCTCCGTGCCGCGCCCCTGGTCCTCCACCCCGCTCTCGACGGGGCCGTCATGGGTGCCGTCCATGGCATCGAGCTCGTGTCGCAGGCCGTCGGCCATCTCCCGCAGGGCGTCGGTGCCGCGGCCGTCCGCGTCCATGTAGAGGACCTCCGAGGTCCCCTCGCCGACGACGCAGTCGACGCCCCGCATGCGCATCTGCTCCGATATCCAGGCCGCGTCGGCGGGGTCGCCCACGTCGTAGCGGATCGCCGCCCTCGACGTGGCACCCGCGCGGTGCAGGTCGAGGTATCCCGCTGCCTCCCGATGGGCGTTCAACAGGGCGTTCGCCTGGGCCACGGTCGGATTGCTGCCGAGGGAGGCGACCTCCTCCGGGTCTATCTCGCCGCGTCCGACCAGCCTGTCTATGAACGCGACCTGGCGTTCCGTGGCGGGACGGGTGCCCGTCCCGCCTTGGGCCACGGGCCTGGCCCCGGCATGGGCCCCCTCCTCCCGTCCGGCGCGGGCTCCCGCCTGGCGCCTCGTGTCGTACTCCCTGCGCAGCCTCAACAGCTCACCCATGAGGCGGGTGGCCCGGTCGACGCTTTCCTCTCCCGCGTCTGTCGCCATGTCCTACTCCTCCACTTCCTCGTCCTCGAAGATGACGCCCGTGCCCGCCTCCCTGCGGACGGACTCCATCGCCTGCTCCCTCGTCATGCCCCTGCCGCCGCCCTGGGCCACGTAGGAGACGGCGTGGCCGGGGGCCGACCAGACCCAGTCGCCCTCGGCGGTCCGCCCGAGCGTCACGACGGGGCGGCCGTGGCGCCTGACCTCGACGGCCTCCCGTGCCCTCCGGTCCGCGGCGTCGTCGCAGGCGGCGGCGACGAACTTGTTGTCCGCCCCCTCGTGGAGCCAGGACGCGAGGGACTTGACGGGGAACCGTCCCGTCCGGGCCCTCAGGTCGTCGAGCCATCCGGAGTAGGAGCGGTAGGCCGCGAGGAGCACGTCCGGCGTGAGCCGCCGCCCGAGCGCCTCGCGCCAGGCGTCGAGCGCCTCGCCGCGGTCCGAGGCCTCGAAGCCCGGCTTCGGCTTCCGCCGGTTCATGGACCAGAGGAGCGCGAAGGCACGGCCCTCCTCGCCTGTGAGTGGCCGTGGGGCGTCCCCGTCCTTGTCCTTGTTGTTTCTAACGCTAGGACTAGGACTAGGAGAGGCGTTGTCGAAAAGTGCCGTTTCGCCTGTTGTGGCGGGGTGTTTCCCAATGTGACCCTCGGTCACATTGGCATCTCGGTCACATTGGGAATGTGACTCTCGATCACATTGGGAGGGCCCAATGTGACTCCCGGTCACATTGGGGGCGCCGCCGCTGTCGAAAACTCCCCCCTCCGCCGCGCCGGGACGCCCGCCGCTGTCGAAAACCCCCTCCGGCGCTCCGCCGAGCTGGGCGGCGGCCCTAGGGCGGAGCCCCCTCACGGCGCGGTCGACCGGGGGCTGGCAGGTCGCCCACACCTTGACGGGGATCCCGCCGTGAGACCCCTGGGCCCTGCCGCAGACGTAGACCAGCCCCTCGTCACCCAGGCGCCTGAGGGCGCGGTTCACGGTCTCGCGCCTCAGGCCGAGGGACGCCGCCAGGGCCGAGTTCGAGGCGTAGAGGCCGCCGAGGCCGTGGGCCGTCACCTGGTAGACGAGGGCGTAGACCATGAGCTCGGGCCCCGGCGCCAGCGCGAGGCCGTCCCCGGACCACATCCACTCGTGCACGACGACCGAGAGGCCGTCCTCGACGGCGGTGCATCCGTCATCCATGCAGTCCCTCACCTCCCAGCAGGTCGGAGAGGTCCACCGAGTAGCGGCCCGGGAGCGGGCCGCCCGCCTCGGGCGCCCCCTCCGCCATGGGCCCGCCCGCCGCGTCGGCGACCACGCCGACGTAGGCGAGGAACGCGGCGGTGTTGACGCGCCAGCGGCCGCCCACCTTGCCGGCCCTGATGGCCCCGCGCCTGCAGAGCCGGACGATGGTCTCCTCGGACACGGCGGCGATGCGCGCCGCGGTCGCCGGCCTGATGAGGGGTGGGAGGCCGAGGAGGTCGCCAGTGGTCATGGTCGGGATGTCATGTGTCATATCCGCCACCCTCGCCAACGGTGCCGTCGTCTGGGGCTGAATCGAGGAAGGAGTCGATGAGCTCCTCCACGGTGATCCCGAGGTAGTCGGCAAGCCTCTTGCTCTCCTTGAGGTAGAGGGGGCTTTCGCCCCTCAGCTTCCTCCTCAGGGTCCAGGTCGAGCTGATGCCCAGGAGCGCCGCAAGGTCCTTCCTCTTCGTGCCCCGCTCGGCACAGCGGGCAGCCACGTATCCCTCGAGCGTCTCTATCTCCTTCATGGGAACCACCCCGGTGCGCACAATCCTAAACTGGCTTAGCTTCTGTCACGATGATACCTCAATTCATTGAGGATTGGACGGACTTTCTTCGTCCATGGAATGCCCTAGAATGGGAGGTGACCCACCATGGGCACCCGCACGGCGAAGAGAGGACATGGCATGGACATAGGTCGCGCCATCAGGGACAAGGCGAGGGAGGCTGGGGTCACCCAGGCGGAGCTGTGCCGGGCGACCGGCCTCTCCGATGGCTACATGTCGATGCTCATGAACTCCAAGATAGACGACCCCCAGGTCAAGAAGGTCCATGCCATAGCGCATGCGATGGGGTGCACCGTGGACGAGCTGATCGCCCTCGCCGAGAGGTACGGGGGGTGAGGCGCCCATGGCCGTCACCCCTCCCCGTGCCCGTCCAGGGCCGGACGGCTGCCCAGGCGTCGTGATCTCACGGCATCGCGACCGTCCTCGATCCCCCGCCGGATGAGCCCCTCCATCCTCATGTCGCACGAGAGGCCTCGCACCCTGGCGTCACGGAGGCAGGGCTCCACTTCGGCCTCGTACCTGTCCGACACGGACCTGGGAACCACGACCATGAGCTCCCTCGACTGCCTCTCTAGCTCGTCCGTGACACCCCTGAGGAAGCCCGTGATGTAGGAGTTGTAGGCCCCTGTGGTCGACGCACGGGCCGCCAGGGCGCGCACGCGCCTCCTCGCGAGCCTGTTGCCCGTCGCGTAGAGGCGATCGTACGCCAGCATGGCGGCCTGGGCGTCGAGCTCGTAGCCATAGAAGACGAAGGCGGGGAGGCGTCGGGCGCCCCTGCGGGCCTCGTCCTGCCAGAACCTGCATCTGAACGACCTCGCGACCAGGACGGCGAGGGGCCACCTCCACGTCCTGAAGTCGCTGAGCGGTCGGGTGCGCATCTGCACGATGCGCACGTCGTCATTCGTGTCCCTCAGCTCGTCATCACCAATGCCATACCGCACGATGAGCCGCTGGGCGGCCAGGACCGCCGCCGTGGCCTCCTGGGCGCTGGAGTTTCCCCTGCCTAGCTCGAGGAGCTTACGCACGCGCCCCACGGCCTGCTCGCGGGCGGTCATCGCTCGTCACCCCCATGCGCCCGCGCCAGGAGGTCGGAGAGGTCCACGCTGTAGCAGGCCCTGGGCCTGCACCTCTCCCTGCCGGTCCTGCGGACGGGCTGGGCCTCGGCGGCGATGGTCACGACCCAGCTCATCGGTTCCCTAGTCGTCTGCATGATGGCCACCTACTCCACTTGCCATGGAGGCAAACGCCTCATCAAGAGAGCCCTCTCCGCACAAAAGAGCAAGAGAGCACCCAAGGGATTCGGCAACTTCGAATGCTCTGTCCAAGGAGGGGATCGACAGACCTAATTCCCATTTATTCAGTGTCGACTGGGACACCCCAGCGAGACCGGCGAGGCGCGCCTGGCTTAACCCCTTACTGATGCGCAGTAGTTTCAAACGCCGAGAGAATAGGCCTTGATTCCATGACATTAGTTGCTCCTAAAAACTCCTATAAGTAGTTTTACACATATTAAACTCTTTAAAAGAGTATTTCAAGACCAAAAAACTCTCCTCTGATAACTTTCATTACAGGATTCCATGACGAGGAGAGAACATGAGCCTGCAGCTGAAAAGGATCAGGAAGGAAAGAGGCCTCACGCAGCGGGTCATGGCAGAGAAGCTAAACGTCGACTGGCGCACATATGGGGCTTGGGAAAGAGGGGCACATTCGATCAGCTTGGCACAAGCCTATGAATGCGCAGAGGTACTTGGCTGTTCGATTGATGAAATAGCCGGCCACAATACTAAGAAGATCTACGAGGATCCATACCAAGCGGAACTCAACCGATGCTGGAACGCCATGGGAGAGCGACGAAAGGCTGCGCTTCTTGTGACCGCAAGGGATGCCGTCATGGCAGAACGGGGGGATGCACAACGTAATTCCCTGGGGGAAGGAGTTGCGTAACCTAAGGCTCTTTGATTTCTAGATTCCTGACGTAGTGGTTTTAATGACTAAAGCATTAATGTCAACAACAATATTAATGCTTTAGTCATTATTGTCAACGCATGAGGGGCAGCCCATAATTTTTTTCATGAGCAAAGCCTAAATTCTTTCGATTGGATCCCGTGTGAAGACAAGGCTGCAAGAGTTGAGGAAAAAGGCCGGCTATAAATCAGCAAGGGCATTCGCGGAGCATATGAACATACCGCTGCCCACGTATACCGACTACGAACAGGGCAAGCATGTCTTCTCTCTTGAGCGGGCATGTGACTTTGCGGACGAATTTGACTGTACCCTCGATGAACTGGTGGGTCGTGACCATTCCCCTCATGTAGTCACAGATCCCAAGCGAGCAGAACTCCTTGACTGCTGGGACGCATGCAGCGAGGAGCGGAGGGACACGCTCCTCGCGACCGCGCAGGACTTCGCGACCTTGGAGAGGTTTCACCCCGCACATCCTGCGATTTCATCCGAAGGCTAGCATCGGGCCCCACGGGGCATGATCGCGACGGGCGGGTGGTGACATCCGGGGTCCACCGTGGGCATGGGACGTGGCCACTGCGACCCCGGGAGCTCTCGGAGATGGCCCCGACGAGGGGCGTCGCGGCAGCGCGGATCGTCCTGGCCTGCGGCCTCAGGGAGGGCGGGCCCGCCCCTACAGCCGGCTGATCTCCCCCATCGTCCTGGCCCGCTCCGCCGGGTCGGAGGAGGCGTAGACGTCGAGCGTCATCTGGGCGGAGCTGTGCCCGAGGATCGCCTGCACGTCCTTGACTCTGGCCCCACGCGCGAGCGCGCAGGTGGCGAAGGTGTGCCGCAGGTCGTGGAGCGTCACGCCCTTGCCGGCGAGGCCGACGAGCCCGAGCGAGCGCGAGACGGCGGCCCACTCCCTGCCGAGGCTCGTGGGGGACGTCCACGTGCCGTCGACGTGCCCGAGGAGGTAGAGCCCGTCGGAGAGCGGGACGCCCTCGCGCTCGCAGGCCGCCGTGAGCGTCGCGGTCGCGTCATGGATGGCCGAGCGCAGCTCGCCGTTGAGGGGGATCTGCCGCGTCCCCGCGGAGGACTTCGGCGGCTTGACGTAGGTCCTGCCGCGCCCCTTGGACGAGCCGATCGCCCTCTCGACGTGCAGGCACCCCGTCCTCTCCCGGTCTATGTCGCCGAGCTGCAGGCCGGCGAGCTCGCCCTCCCTGAGGCCGCAGGCCAGGACGATCCGCGCTGCCGCGACGCCCCTCGTCGGGGCCATCTCCGAGAGCTCCCGTGCGAGGCGGTCGGCGTCCGCGACCGCCAGCGAGTTCAGGCGTGGCCTGCCGGGGCTGGGCGCACGGAGGCCCTCGCAGGGGTTCCTCGCCAGCCCGTCGCAGGAGCAGGCGTGGGCGAAGACGGAGGACATGAGGTTGAAGGCCTTCCTCACCGTCGAGGCCGACAGCCCGCGGCTCTGGAGGGAGACGAGGGCGCCCTCCACCATCCCGGGGGTCACGCCGGCGACCGTCACGCCCTCCGCGAGGGCGGGAACCATGCAGTTCCTGACGAGTCCCAGGTACTGGGCCCTGGTGGACTCCTCGATCGGCCTCCCCGTCCTCCGGCTCACGTGGTCCGCCTCGACGTACGCCACGGCGTAGTCGGCGAAGGGCTCCGAGAGGGCGCCACCCGTCGGCTGGCCGCTCGCGAGGGAGGAGAGCTTCGCCTCGTAGCGGGCCGCGACCACGCGGGCCGTCTCCTCGACTATGAGGGAGTCGCGCCACCGCCTCAGCCTCTCCTCGGCCGCGCGCCTCCCCTCGTCCCCCGCAGGGCAGGGGACGTCCGTCATGCTCGTCACCGTCCTCCACTCGCCGCCCTCCCGGTAGCGCAGGACGCACTGCCACCTGCCCCTCATCTTGCGTACGGTGCCGGACGAGTAGTCCCTCATGGCCCCCATTCCCTCGCTCCCTCCCAAGGCATGCATGGAACATCCACTCACATGCATCATAGGCACAAGGCGCGCGTCACGCTGGGTGCGTGACGCGCGCAGGACTGGGGAAGACAGGGAGAGTTATGCATGGAATGGATGTGATATGAGCTGAGTGTAGGAAATGTGCCCAAGTACTCTACCGGCTGATCTGGCATCCTGGTTCGCGGCTTGGCTTTGGGCAGCTAGGATGGCAAATCCTGGGATGGTGGACGAAAGCGCTGAAAATCCCCGTGTCAGGGGTTCGATTCCCTTCCCCGCCACCAGAAACGACAGCCCCGCATCGCGAGCATGCGATGCGGGGCCTTTGTGCGGCCACGGGATGCCGTCTACTGCGTGAGCTCCAGGTAGAGTGCGCGGTATTGCGCGGCAGAGCTCTCCCACGAGACGTCCTTGGCCATGTCACGCCGGACCATCTCATCCCAGCGCCAGCGATTGGTGAAGTACAGCGTCTTGGCTCGGTTTATGGTGTCGAGCAGCAGGCCGGCGTCATAGCGGTCGAACGTGAAGCCATTGCCCCTGTTGCTGAACCTGTTATAGGGCTCGACGGTGTCCTTGAGGCCGCCCGTCTCCCGTACGATGGGGATGGTTCCATAGTGCATGGCGATGAGCTGCGTGAGGCCGCAGGGCTCAAAGCGCGACGGCACCAGCAGCGCATCACTGCCAGCATAGACCCTATGCGATCTGGTCTCGTCGTACATGATGCTGGAGCATATGGTGCCGCGGTAGGCTCCCTCGTAGTAGTGGAACGAGTCCTCGTACTGCCTCTCGCCCGTTCCGAGGAACACGAGCTGCGTGTTGCCGTCAACGAGCTGTGGCACGATGGCGTTGACGAGGTCGAGGCCCTTCTGGCTCGTGAGGCGTGAGATGAGGCCGATGACCATCTTGTCGTCGTCCTGCTCGAGGCCGAGCTCCTCCTGCAGCGCGCGCTTGTTCTCCTTCTTGCGTTCGATCACGCTGGAGGCATCGTACGGCGCATCGATCCTCTCGTCCCGCGCGGGATCCCAGACGCCGCAGTCGATGCCGTTGACGATGCCCCGCAGCTTGTACGAGTGGAAGCGCAGGTGCTCGTCGAGCCCCTCGCCATACTCGGGCGTCTGGATCTCTCCGGCGTAGGTACCGCTCACCGTGGTGACCGTGTCGGCGTACGCGATGCCGCCCTTGAGCATGTTGGCCTCGGTCCACCGCTCCTGGAGGGCACCCATGGTGAAGGCGGAATCCGGCAGGCCCGTCCAGTACTTGAGGGTGGGGATGTTGTACTTGCCCTGGAAGCGCAGGTTGTGAATCGTGAGGATGGACTTGGCGCCTGCGAGCCGTGTGCCGGCAAAGAGCGTACACAGGTAGATGGGAACGAGTGACGCCTGCCAGTCATGGCAGTGGATGACGTCGGGAATCCAGTCCATGTAGAGCAGGGCCGCGAGCGCCGCCTTGCCGAAGTAGCAGAACTTGGGAATGTCGTCGACGAGGTTGGTGTAGGGATCGCCCCAGGAGAAGAACTCCTCGTTGTCAAGGAAGTCATAGACCACACCGTCCCAGACGTACTCCATGATGCCCACATAGAACCTGCGCCCGTCCGAGCAGAGGTCCATGTCGAAGGAACCGCGATAGACCATCCTGTCCTTGTGCTCCTGTGGGATGCAGCCGTACTTGGGGAGGATGACCTTCACGTCGCAGTTTTGCTTGATGAGAGCCTTGGGCAGGGCATACATCACATCCCCGAGGCCGCCGGTCTTCACGAAGGGCCAGCATTCGGAGCCAATGAAGGTAATGCTGCGCCGTGGCTCGGGAAGGGGTGCGGCAGACTCTGTGGGTGGCATGGCGGCGGCGGGCTCCGTCTCGCTCTTCTGGGGTCTTCCCGTGGCAGGGGAGACGGGTCGCTCGTCCGCTGCTGCGGTGGGCGCCCCTGCCTTCTCCGCTGCGGCGAATGTGGGGCTCGTGGGCTTGCCCTGGGGAGACTTCTCCCTCACAGGCTTCTTCGTAGGCCTCTTCTTGGCGCTCGTCCGCTGCGCAACCTTCTTGGGGCTCTGTGATGGCATGGGTGCCTCCTCGATGGGCCCAAGAACGCAACGGCCGCCTGTGACCCAACGGCATGCGCTCCGTGCTCAGGCCGATAGAATTGCTCCTGCTCCCAACATATACCAGAGCGGTGGCGCCGTGCATGGGAGATGGGCGACTGTCGGCGACGGGTGCCGCCAACGTAGGTCCGCACTGCCATGCGTGGCCATGCGGAGGCATGGCTGGAACAGAATCTCGTACGCTGACTGTCGAGAGGTCGCTATGCGATTCCTTTCCCAGGAGATTCTGGGAGCTGCCTTGGCCTCAGACACAGGGGCTTGGGACGAGCCAAGGCCCTGTGTCTGAGGCACTCGCTATGGTTGGTGCAGAGACCCTGTCCCACGTTTGGGAGGCACGGGCCCTGTGCCCCTAGCGCAGCCGTGAGCTTCTGCGATGGTGCACCTGGGAGAAAAGCACCAACGCTGCGGCAACGAGCGTGGAGACCATCATGGCGGGCGGCCAGGCGACCATGGTCACCACCAGCCCGATGACCTTGACGACGAGGTCGATGGGCATCATCTGGCGGTTGTAGTGCACATAGTGCTTGAGGGTGTTGTTATCTGGGTCCGCCCTGACGATAGAGGTATACGAGGCCATGTTGGCGGCCGTGGTGCAGATGGTGACGATGCCGTAGAACCCCTGGGCGGAGCGCGACCAGAAGTCGAGGGAGACCAGGCGTGCCGCATAGGGGAACAGCGATGTGAAGAAGAGGAGCACGAGCATCGACCATACGACGCCGTGGTCGATGTCGCGCACGAAGCGCCATTCCGCATGATGAGCGGCCCACAGCGCTCCCAGCCAGAAGAAGGTGAGAAAGTAGGTGAGCAGGCCGTCGCGGATGCCCCAGAAGCCCTGCAGGGAGATGGGGCTGGGAATCTGCAGCTCCAGCACGAGGATGGTCATGACGATGGCGAGCACCGCGTCAAAGAAGGCGGCGAGGCGGTCCTTGCCGCTGTCGTAGTCCATATGGGCCATGGTGTGCACTCCCTTGATGGCAGTGGGCGTGTGGGGACAGCCAGAGCGGCCTGCGCGTGGCAGCGTGCCTTATACCCAAAGCGCATGCGGCGCTCGCGTCGGGCGCGAGCGCCGCGCTTGGGCGGGGCCATGGGGACAGAGCAGGTCGGGGAGCGCGCTCGACCGGGGCTCCGGCACGGAGTGGCTACCGGTTGTCAGCCGACGCGTGGGAGACGCCATCCAGCAGCGGCGTCATCGCGCCCTGAGACAGAACGCAGACGCGGTGCATAGCACGACTGATGGCGGTGTAGAGCCTGCGGCGGGCCAGGGGTGTGTCAGGATAGGCCCCTGCCTGCGCATCCGGTACGATGACCTCGTCAAACTCCAAACCCTTGGCAAGATGCAGGTCGAGCAGGATAACACCCGAGGAGGGAAGCCCCTCGCCCTTGCGCAGCGCAAGCACCTGCTCGCCCAGCTGCTTGCGCAGCCAGTTGGCGCGAGGCCTGTCGGCGGCGATCACGGCGGCGAGGTAGTCCTCGCCTCGGGCGGCCGCCTCGCCCACACGTGCCTGCGCCGCAGCTATGTGTGCCTTCAGCTCCCTCACGTAACCCTCGCCGTCAGACGGACACGAGCGTATGACGGGGTCGTCACTGTCGCGCTGGACCGAGCTCGGCTGGCCGCGCTTGCACTCGTCCAAGAGGCCGGAGAACAGCTCCGTGATCTTGGGGCTCGAGCGATAGCTTGTGCGCAGGCTCAGCTCGTCCACGCTGCCATGCGTGCGCTCAAATATCTCGCGTATCTGTGCGAACGTGGCCGTGCCCTCGCGGATGGCCTGGTTCTCGTCTCCCAGCAGCAGGAAGTGCGCACCGGCGAAGTAGCGTGCCAGCAGCATGAGCTGGGCGACGGCGTAGTCCTGCACCTCGTCGACCATCACGAAGCGGGCATCACGCGCGGTTCCGCCCGTCAGCAGCAGCTCGAGGTAGAGCCATTCGACGGCAGTGAGCGTCCCCTCGTGCAGGATGCGCTGGCCGATGTGGTCGATGCGCAGCCATTGGTTGGATTCGATGACGTCGTGCGCCGCGGCATACCTGTGTCCCACATAGCGCCTCGTGAAGGCGATCACGCTCTTCTGGTCTGCCGGGTCGGGATCGATCATCTCGCCAAAGATGCGCAGCTGCTCGTCGAGGTCGAGGGCCAAGAGCTCGTTCTGCACATCCTCGTCCTTGGCCATCTGCGTGAGCTTGCGGTCGAGCTTCTCGTGCAGCTCCTCCTTCACGAGCGCCATGCGCCGAGGGCCCATGGCCGCACGGGGGAACTTGTCGCAGCTGCGCTTGATCTGCGCAGCCCGTACCAGCGTGAGACCATCCACGCGGATGTCGCTGAAGTCGTCCGCATTGAGCTCGAGGGTGCGCAGGGCCCCTTCGAGCTGCGTGAAGGCGACGGGGTCGGTGTCCTCGCCCATGGGACGTTCGGCTTGGCCCAGGCTCTCGAAGAACTGCCGCCAGGTGAAGGTCTGGGGGTTGCGTTCGCCGAGGGAGGGGAGCACGGTGTCAATGTAGCGCTGGAACACGTCGTTGGGCGTAAAGAGGTAGAGCTGACTGGCGTCAAGCGTCCCACGCTCCTGATACAGCAGGAAGGCGACCCGCTGCAGGAGCACGGAGGTCTTGCCCGAGCCGGCGATGCCGCCCACAAGCAGCACGGGCACGTCCTCGTGGCGTACCACGGCGTTCTGCTCGCGTTGGATGGTGGCGGTGATGGCGCGGAGCTTCTCGGTATGGCCATGCCGAAGCGCCGAGAGCAGCAGCGAGTCCTGGATGGCGACCGTGGTGTCAAAGTAGCCGTTCAGATGGTCCTTCGTGATGTCAAACTGGCGACGCAACAGCATCTCGGCGGTACGCACGTTGCCGTTGACGATGTAGGAGCAGGGGCCCATCTGCTGGTTGTAGTAGGTTTCGGCGATGGGGTTGCGCCAGTCCACCACCAGGGGCGTGTGGTGCTCGTCCGTCACGCCCACGGCTCCGATGTATATGTCGCGTGGCTCTCTGTCGGCCGCCATGCGCAGGCGCACCTTGGCAAAGTACGGTTGGCTCAGCAGGAGCATCACACGGCCCAGGCGTTCGACATCGAAGTCGTGCGCCTGGTTGTAGGCATCGATCACGGAGTTGAGCGTCTCGATGGCAGCGAGCGTCTCCATGGTCTCGTCTGCGCCGCCAAAGTCCTGGGTGACCTCTTCGGACATGCTGATCAGATCCCGGGCGGCCGCCTTATGCCCGACCTCGATGCGTTTCGTGAGCTCGTCTCTTAGCGCCAGGAGCTTCTGGTACACGTCGGAGAGATGGCCCTGCTCTTCCTGGTAGATGGGGTCAAGGCTTGTCTGGGGGGTCTGGGGGCTTGCGTGTGGCATGGTCTTCCTTGCTCGTGCGTCATCCATTCCGGTATCCGACCATTCTACCCTCAGCACTGCCTGCCGTTCGCGCCCAAAAACGACCACTCGCGACATGGTTGAGAGGGCTGCATGCACGCACGTCATGACCGGGTATGATGGGCATAGGTGAAGGAGCCGCACCGAAGTCAGCGGCCGGCAGGGGAGGTGATGCCAGTGGACAGGGAAGAGTCGGATTCGATGGCTTGCGCGTATGGCATCGCGTGTCCCGTCTCTTTTAGCCAGACCACTCGTTAGGGTCTCGTAGGCGGTACAGGCACCGCAGCAGTCCAAGGGACAGACGGAAGAACCGGTGCCTTCGCGTTCAAGCAGGAGCACCAACCGATAAGGTGCTGGCAGTTCTCATGTGAGGGAGTGAGTCCGAAGGGCTAGAGAATTTCCCGAGGAGGTACGGATAGAAGAGGTGAGGCGGGCGACAATGGGGTCGCCCGCCTTGTTATGGATGAGCGATCTACGGGGCCTGCCTAGAGGCAGGCCCCCTCGATGTGGCGGCGCAAGTCCTTGATGCCCATGCCCGTCTCGGCAGAGGTCACGGTCATCCGAGAGCGGGCGACGCCAAGCTGCCTGGCCAAGAGCATGGTCTGCCGTTCCTGCTTCGTCTTGTTGAGCTTGTCCGCCTTGGTGAGGGCAATCACGAAGGGCAGCTCCCTGCTCGTGAGGAAGTCCATGGTCTCGAGGTCGATCCGCTGTGCGTCGTGGCGGATGTCCATGAGTGCCACGACGAGGTTGAAGCTTCGTTCCTGATCGAAGTAGCCTGCGATGAGCTTGGCCCATCGCCGCCTCTCCTCCTGGGAGACCTTGGCGAAGCCGTAGCCGGGCAGGTCCACAAACATCACGCCATCCACGTCATAGAAGTTGATGTTGGCCGTCTTGCCTGGCCGGCTCGAGACGTGTGCCAGCGCCTTGCGGCCGACGAGCTTGTTGAGCAGGGACGACTTCCCCACGTTGGAACGGCCCACGAAGGCCACCTCGGGGGTGATGGGCTCGGGCAGCTGCTCGGGCGTGCCGTAGGCGGCGACGTAGCGGGCGGTCTCGTACCTGAGCCTGGCTGGCATGGGTCCTCCTCGTGAGATGGCTCTGGGGCAGAAAATGGTGCGATATGCTGACTGTATCGTATCTGAGGCCCATGGCTGACGAGAGGTGACCCCATGGATTATCAGGAGTTCGGCCCGGAGCGTGCGCTTGAGGCGATTGAGATCTACGGACGCAACGGCTGGCAGGACTACCTGTCACAGCGTGACCTCATCGGCAGGGCGCTCGACGCATCGCTCTATACGCTGGGTGCCTTCGATGGGGGAAGGCTCGCGGGCTTCGTACGCTGTGTGGGCGATGGGACGTTTGTGGTGCTGGTCCAGGACCTTATCGTCGACCCCTCGTATTGGCGCCAGGGCATCGGGGGCACGCTGCTTGCCCACGCATCCCAGCGCTTCTCGCAGGTCCCTCACTTCCTGCTCCTGACCGATGAGGCCGACGGACGAGCGAATGCGTTCTACCAGGCCATGGGCATGGTGACCAACGACCATGGCTGGGATGTGGCTGCCTACTTCCGTCCACGGGGAAGGCTCTTGGGAGCCTGATGCAGGCCTCGGACGTCATTCGCGGGCCTGCCGCATCGCTACGGCATGAGCTCCTCGATGAAGCCCACGCGGAGGTCCTTGAGCATGGCCTCCCCCTCCTCTTGGGTGGCGTCGAGGTCCACGTCGGCGGAGAGGCCAAAGTCGCGGTCGCCCTCGGCGTCCTTCACCATCTGCCGCACGTGCCACACATGGTCGGCCCTCTCATCGGCGTCATCGATGGTGAGGAAGTCCCAGCTTCGGGCATCGCCGTCGAGCAGTACCTCATCGTGCGTCCCGTAGTAGGCGTCGATGGCCTGTCGCCAGCGCGCAGCGCGCCAGCCCCACCCGCCGTCGAGGTCGCCGAGGGCATCGGCATCCCTCCGGGCGAGCAGGCGCACGCGGGCGAAGAGGGCGTTGCGCACGAGCAGCGTGACGGCACGCCGGTCGTGCACGACGACATCGGCCGCCTCGGGGGCTCTGCCAGCGTCCACCTCCTCCGAGTCCGTGCCGGCCCAGGCATCCACGAGGCTGGAATCCACGGTGCGCACGACCATGCCCAGCCACGAGACGATGTCCTCGAGCCGCTCGTCCAGCCGCTCCGCCGGCACGGTGCGTGAGAGCACGCGGTAGGCGTCGGAGAGGTAGCGCAGGAGTGTGCCCTCGCTGCGGGCGATGCCAAGCCGTTGGACGTAGCCCTTGAAGTCCGCGGCGCTCTCCACCATGTCGCGCAGGATCGACTTGCACGAGAGGGAGAAGTCCGCCGCCCAGGGCACCTCGGCCACGTAGCGCTCATAGGCCTCGCCGAGCAGCCCCTCGAGGGGCTTGGCGTACGTGACCTCCTGGATCCTCTCGATGCGCTCGTCATAGTCTACGCCCTCGGCCTTCATCGCAGCCATGGCCCTGTCGCGCGCCTCGCGCTCCTGGGCGCGCAGGATCTGCGGCGGGTCCTCGAGCGTGGCCTCCACCATGCTGATGAGGTCGAGCGCGTAGTGCTCGTCCTCGGGGTCGAGGAGCTCGAGCGCCGCCAGCAGGAAGGGGGAGAGGGGCTGGTCGAGCGCGAAGTCCTCGGGTAGGTCGACGGTGGTGGCGTAGGTGTCGGCGCCATCCTCTCCCACCGTGCGTTCCACCACGCCCGCATCGATGAGGGTGGCAAAGATCTCGTCCGCGCGGGTCTGGAGGCGGAGCTTCTCCTCGGGTGTCTGGAGGGAGTCCTCGATGAGCCGCCGCACGCGCTCGCGGGCGTCGCCGCCCTGCTCCACCTCGTTCAGCACCATGGCGTGCGAGATGCGCATGCGCGGGCGCAGCGTCTGGGGCGTGGCCTCGATGAGCCCCCGGAAGGTCTGCTCGTTCCAGCCCACAAAGCCCGCGGGAGGCTTCCTCGTCTTTACCTTTCGGGCGCGCCTGGGGTCGCCTCCCGCCTTGGCCAGCGCGCGGGCGTTCTCGATGTCGTACTCGGTGGCCTGGGCGATGACGACACCCTCGGTGTCGAAGCCCGCCCGCCCGGCGCGCCCCGCGATCTGGTGGAACTCGCGCGCGTTGAGCCTGCGCATGCGGCGGCCGTCGAACTTGGTGAGCTGCGTGAGGATGACGGTGTGGATGGGCACGTTGATGCCCACGCCGAGCGTGTCCGTGCCACAGATGACGGGGAGCAGGCCCTGCTGGGCGAGGCGCTCCACGAGCAGGCGGTAGCGTGGCAGCATGCCCGCATGGTGCACGCCCACGCCCGTGAGCAGGAGGCGGCGCAGCGTCTTGCCGAAGGTGGTGGTGAAGCGCGTGCCCGTGATGGCCTCCTTTATCTCCGTGCGCTGCTCCTTGGTGGAGACGCCAAAGCTCGCGAGCCCCTGGGCGCTCTTAAGGGCGGCGTCCTGGGCGAAGTGCACGATGTAGAGGGGTGCCGCGCCCGCCTCGAGGGCCACCTTCACGGTCGCCTCGAGCGCGGTGTCAACAAAGTGCCAGGAGAGGGGCACGGGACGCGGGGCATCGAGGATCTGCTCCACGGCGCGGTCGCTCTTGGCGGCAAGCGTCCGGGCGATGGCGCCCATGTCGCCGAGCGTGGCACTCATGAGCAGGAACTGCACGTGGGGGAGGGTGAGCAGGGGCACCTGCCACGCCCAGCCGCGCTCGCGATCGCCAAAGAAGTGGAACTCGTCCATGGCGACGGCGCCGATGTCGGTATGCTCCCCCTCGGCGAGCGCCTTGTTGGCGAGGATCTCCGCCGTGCAGCAGACGATGGGCGCCTGGGGGTTGATGGTGACGTCCCCCGTGATCATGCCCACGTTGTCCCGGCCCAGGATGTCCACCATGGCAAAGAACTTCTCGCTCACCAGGGCCTTGATGGGGGCGCTGTAGTAGCTGCGCCGGTCGGTGCAGCAGGCCATGAAGCACAGGCCCAGCGCCACGAGGCTCTTGCCCGATCCCGTGGGGGTCCCTAGGATGAGGCTGTCCCCCGCCGCCAGCGTGAGCAGCGCCTCATCCTGGTGCTCCCAGAGGGTGATGCCGCGCGCCTCCACCCAGCCCAGGAAGAGCTCGAGGGCGTCCTCCGGCGCGATGTTGGGGAAGTGCTCGTCGTCGGGCCAGGGAATGAGCTGGCCCAGGCCCGCCTCGTCGGCGGCGTCGCGTGCCTCCTCCTGTCGCGCGCTCCCATCGTGTCCCATGGTCTCCCGTCGTCTCTCCACTAGAGGTCGCATCCCTCGTCGCGTGCCATCTCGGCGCGCACCACGTCCTGGAGCGCGTGCTCCGCCGCGGCGGTCCTGGCCGTGTCGCCGGAGCGCTTGGCCGCACGGAAGGCCTCGAGCGCCGCGAGGAAGGCACCACCCTCGTCGTCCTTTGGGTTCGCATCGCCCGGGCCGAACGCCGTCCTCCTGCCCGATCCTACGAGCTCCCTTCTGAGCGCCTCGGCAAGCGACGCGTCGCTCTCGTCCATCGTCATGTCTCCTCGCTGTCATCCGTGACATCACCCTGCTGGCGCAGCGTGCGCTTGAGCGCATGGCGTGCGGGCACGACCACCGACTCGTCCTTGAAGCCGATGATGCGATCGGTGAGCAGGTCGAGATAGTCAAGAGCCAGCGCACTCAGCCTGCGCTCGCCATGGATCACGTAGCCCACGTTCATGACCTCGTCGGTGTCGAGCGGGATGGAGCGGATGCCGCTGAACATCTCGTCCGAGCGCACGCCCGTGGAGATGAGGTAGCCATCATAGCCCTTGAGCAGGCTCGTCATGGTCGCACGGTCGCTCACCACGATCTGGCGGTCGTGGGGGAGGGTGGGCAGCGGCTCCTCGGAGAAGTACAGCGAGCTCTCCATGCCCTGCTCGAAGGTATAGCGCGTGAAGGGCTCGAGGTCCTTGACCTCGATGTGGTCGCGGTGCGCGAGGGGGTGCCCCTCACGCACGAACACGTGCGGGCGCGAGCGGAAGAGTGACGTGAACGTGAGGCCAGCCTCGCGCAGGCGCCCCCTCAGGGGGCGCTCGTTGCTCGTGGAGAGGTACAGGATGCCCAGGTCGCTCCTGAAGCTGCCGACGTCGGTGATGATGTCGGCCGTGCGGGTCTCGCGGAGCGTGAACTGCACGCCGGGGGCATCGTGCCGCGCCACGAAGTCGATGAAGGACTGCACGGCGAAGGCGTAGTGCTGGGATGAGACCGAGAGCCTCCCCCCCGTGGGCTCGCCCGATGCGTAGCGGCTCTCCAGCAGGTCGGCCTGTTCGACCACCTGGCGTGCATAGCTGAGGAACTCGACGCCGTCGCTGGTGAGCGAGATGCCGCGCGTGGAGCGGTTGAAGATCCTGATGCCCATCTCGCGCTCGAGGTCGCGCACGGCAACCGAGAGGCTCGACTGCGAGATGAACATGCTGTGGGCCACGGCGTTGATGGAGCCGCTCTCGGCGATGGCGATGATGTAGCGGAGCTGCTGGAGTCGCATGGATGTCCCCCTCGGGTAGGCACGCATCGATTCTGCCTATACTGGCGTGGCCTGTCAAAGGGAGGACGATGCGCGCCGCGCGACGACGGCTACCAGACCTCTGCAGCCCCGAAGGTGTCCAGAAGCACCTCGAGGGAGGTCTCGTCGGTGGGGAGAAGCCTCGGGTCGATGCCGGCGCACATCTCGCGGTAGGTTATCGTCGTGCCCGAATCGAGCAGGAGATAGGGCGTCTCGGGATGGGGTGGCACGAACGGTTCCTCTTCGAATGGCGTGTCGTCCATATGCAGCTCCAGATCGCCGGGAACTATACTCTGTGCATGAGAAGTCTACGCAAGGTAGATACTACCGCGAACTGGTCAGGAAGGATACGTATCATATACGACCGGTCCCTCACCCTACTCAGAATCGACTTTCGAGTAGGGAGGGGAGATGCCATGTCTGATGCGGAGCTCACGGCGCGCCTGCGCCGGTTGCGCAAGCTCGTCGGCAAGACGCAGGCGGAGATCGCCGCAGAGCTGGGCATCTCGAAGGCGACGTATAGCTCGTGGGAGACCGGTCGCAACGAGCTGCGCGGAAGCTTCGTGGTGCCCCTGTGCAAGAGCCTGTCCTGCTCGCCCAACGACCTCTTTGGCTATCCCGATGACGGTGTGTCGTCCATCCAGCTTGATGACGCCTATCTGGACTGGTATGGCCTGTACGCCCGGACGCCGCGCAACGTGCGGGCCGCCGTGCGCGTCATCCTGGAGGACGCCGCCAAGGCGCGCGTTCCACGCCACCACTAGCACCAGCCGGCCTGCCGCGCGCGCCGGGCGCTGCACGCCAGCGCTACACTGGCTGGGAGGGGACGGCGTGAGGGAACGCGTGTGGACGAGGGTGCCGGACACTACTATGTGTATGTGATGACCTGTGCCGACGGTTCCCTCTACAGCGGCATGACGACCGATGCCGTCCGGCGTGTGCGGGAGCACCTGAGCCGCGGGACACGTTCCGCCCGCTATACGCGCTCGCATCCGGTCACGGGGGTTGCGGCGTTGTGGGAGGCTCCGGACCGCTCCTCCGCCAGCAGGCTGGAATGGCGCCTGCACCACATGACGCGCTCCCAGAAGGACAGGCTGGTCGCCCACCCCCGGGATGCGGGGCATGAGTTTGTTGCCTATGACGAAGCCGTGCGCATGGCCATATGGAACAGCGCACGGACATCGTGAGGACTTGGCCCTATCGGGATGGGTCATACGCGATGGCTCGCATACTTGCCCCAACGGTTTCCCGCTGCCAATCTTGCGCATGACATGTCTCCTGCGCTTGGAATGATCTGCGCTTCCACTTGGGTGCGTGTGCCCTTGCCAGGTTCGTGCGGCTGAAAGGAAGTGCTTCCTCCAGCGGTGGGCTACTACGTCATCACCTGGAGAAATAAATAAAATTACCCATAAACAGTAAACGCAGACCTCGTGTGAGGGTCTGAGATGTGCATCGATACTTGGTTGTTTCTCCATTTGTTAGCAATGCAAACAATTTCATTATTTTGAATATATTATATATTAAATTGTCTATATTTAAGAAATAACCGATATATTTATGAAATATATACCATAAAATAGCGATATCATCATTGTTCGATAAATCTTTTCAGTGGATGTAAATATATTCGATAAATAATGTAAAAAGAACGTAAAAGAGAAATCGTAAGCCCGGAGTCGTATATGAAAGATCATTCACGGGTGTTTGTGCTTCCGTTCGCCTGACACTTTCGAACCGTTTACCCGTTTTGCGTATCCGTGCCCATAGGTACCCTTTCTTTCACATAACGGGAGTCTTGCACCATTGCACCACCATGAAGTCAGGTTCGTCCGGAGTGGGGGATGGCATGCAAGCAATGTCTGCGGCCTCGTCAAGCGTGAGCGTGGCCAGGCAAAAGAAGAGGGCGCTTGATGCGAGCTTCTTCAGGAGGGGCATCCTGGTTGCCCTGTTCTCGAGTCTCATGTATGGCTTCTATACGGCATTTGTCACAGCGGGCCAGAGCTCGGCGCTATGGTTCGGGTGGATGGATGCCATAGATCCGACGGCATTTCTTGTCGTGTTTATTCTCCCCACAGTCGCCAGCGCGATCAATGATACCTGTAGTGCAATCTGGGCGCTTGCCATCACCGCGAAGCAAGGCAAGCTCAACGACTTCGGCCGAACTGTCAATACCAGGCCTGGCGTCATCCTGATCCTCAGCGCCTTGGTTGGTGGCCCCATCGCAACGGTCGCCTACATCATCGCCCTCTCTCAGGCGGGCACCATCGTCGTTCCCATTGCGGCCCTCAATCCTGCGATCGGTTCGATTCTCTCCCGCATCCTCTATAAGCAGGAGCTTGGTCCCCGCAAGCTCCTGGGCATCGCCATCTGCGTCGCTGCGGGCCTCATGATCGGCTCCGCAAGCCTTACCGGAGACTCCTCGTCCAACATGGTCCTTGGCCTTGTGCTCGCGTTCATCGCGGCGCTCGGCTGGGGTGCCGAGGGTTGCATCGCCGGCTACGCCTCGTGCATGATCGATACCCAGATTGGCATCACCATCCGCCAGTGCGTCTCTGGTGTCGTCGAGCTTCTCGTCATCCTTCCCATCCTCTCCCTGTTTGGTGGCATCTCTCTTGGTCAGGCCTTTGGGTACGTTGGCGCAGCTGTCACCGACCTTCCCACCATCGCCTGCTTCATTGTCGCTGGCTTCTCTGCCTATAAGTCCTTCGCAAGCTGGTATCGCGGTAACTCCATGTGTGGCACCGCCCTTGGCATGGCTTGCAACGGTACCTACACCTTCGTCGCCCCGCTTGTCACCTGGATCATCGTTGGCGTGGTTATGGGCATCGATGGCTACGCACTTCCCCCGATTGCCTGGATCGCTGCCCTCGTGATGATCCTTGGAATCGTTGTCATTGCCGTTGACCCCAAGGAGCTGTTCGGAGAAAAGGAGACGGCCTGATGCGCCCGCTCAACTACGCGATGCTCAAGTACTTTACGACCGTCGAGGAGGCAAGCGTCGACGATGTGATGAACGACCTTGAGGCCGACTACTCAGCCTTCACCGCCTTCAAGCGCGACAAGATGCAGGAGGCCCTCATGACGGCCGAAAAGAACGGACTCATCGGTGAGTCACGCGTCGACCTCGATGACAATGGCGAACTCCGCGTGTTCTACAGCGCCAATGCCGAGCAGCGCGACACGATCAATTCGTACATCAAGTAGGGGGGTTGTCATGCGCTACCGGGGAGGAGAGGCCATCGGTCTCATCGAAACCATCGGGATGGTCCCTGCCATCTATGCCGCCGATGCGATGCTGAAGGCTGGCGACACCGAGCTGGTCAGCTACGAGAATATCGGATCGACATTGGTCACCATCATCGTCAAGGGTGATGTTGCCGCCTGCGAGGCCGCCGTCAAGGCCGGCAAGGCAGCGGCCTCCAGCATCGGCAAACTTACTGCCGCGAATGTCATGAGGAGACCCGTACCACCCATCGGTGACGTTGTCTCTGTCCACGATGTGGACTACAACTAGGAGGCTGGATCATGGCAGGTGAGGGCATGGACGCGCTTGGCGCCATCGAGACCTTTGGCCTGGTTTGGGTCCTCGAGGCCGGTGATGCCATGTGCAAGGCCGGCGACGTCGAGCTCATTGGGTACGAGAATACCGCATCCGGTTACATCTCCATCCTCGTCCAGGGTGACGTCGCGGCCTGCAAGGCCGCCGTCGCGGCCGGTGTCAGGGCCGTCGAGTCCCTGGGTGCCGAGGTCTACAGCTCTGTGGTCATCCCAAGACCACATCCCGATCTGCGGAAGATCACCGATAAGTACACCGTCGAGAAGCTCCTGCCCTACTAGGGAGGCGTCGGATGTCTCTCATAGACAATGACCTTCTCTCGATTCAGGAGGCACGCATCCTCCTGGAGCATGCCAACGAGTCCGTTGAGGTACTCGAGGGACTGCCGGCGTCGCTGGTCGATGACTTCCTGCACCACCTAGGTGAGCGTCTGCTGCCCCGGGCGGAGGAATACGCCGAGGCATCCTACGCCGAAAGCGACTACTGCTCTCCGTATGACGAGGCAGCCCTCACCAAGTGGGTTCTCACGGACCTGATGGCCGACGTGTGTGCCGAGGCGCCAGTCCAGAAGATCATCCGTTCCCGCAGGGGGTCGGCCGAGGTCTGCCTCTCCAAGGGCGTGGTTGTCTCGCTGCTTCCGGAATGGCTTGCGGTCCCCACGATGTTGAGCCAGCTTTTCATGGCGGTGCGCTCGAAGAGCCCCATCGTCTTCTCTGCCAGCTCGCGCATTCACTCCACGTGCGAGAGGGTCATGAACGACATCCTCGAGATAGCGGACTTCTGCCACTACCCCGCAGAGGCCATCGGCTTTCTGAGTGTCTTCTGCGCAGAGGGTGAGGAATGGGTCTGCTCGCGGTCGTGCGTCCACGTCGTCATCGACTCGCGCGAGGAGCATTCCTCCCGTGCCGTCGACGGTGCCGGCAAGGACGTCTACCACGCGACCTTGGGCAACAACCCCGTCTTCGTCGAGTCCACGGCCGACCTTGCGTCCTGCGCGGACGAGGTCGTCTTGGGCAAGTCGTTCTGTTGCGGCATGCTTCCCGGTGCGGAGCAGAGTGTGGTGGTCGAGCGCGATGTGGATGAGCGCTTCCAAGAGGAGCTTCGCCAGCGGGGGTGCCACTTCCTTACCGACGAGCAGGCTGATCGCCTGGTTGGCACGCTCTTCGCGAAGGATGGGACGCCCTATCGCGAGCTGATCGCGAAGAGTGCCTTCGACCTCGCACGACGTGCGGACATCACGGTACCCAAGGGCACCAAGGTGCTCGTGGTGGAGAAGCCCTATGTCAGCGAGTACAGCTTCTTCTCGAAGGCCAAGTTCGGCCCCGTCCTTTCGTACTACGTGGAAGACAGCTGGCGCACGGCCTGCGAGAAGTGCATCGAGCTCATCCTGAACAGCGGTCATGGTAACGCGCTGTCGATCTTCTCAAGGGATCCCGAGGTCATCCGCCAGTTCATCCTGAAGAAGCCCGTGGGAAGGGTATTGGTCAATGTGAGCACGGGGCTCGGCTGCATCGGCTGCCACAGCGACCTTCCCAAGACGCTCACGGTCACGGGTTGGGATTGCGCGACCACGTCCGAGCTGGGTGTCACCTACGGCGACTTCGTCCGCAGGCGACAGGTGGGAATAGGTGCGGGAACCGTGGAGCGCGAACTTCTCGATAAGGCCAGCGCGTGCGACCACACGCCCGTAACCGTGCGGATCCGCATCCCAGACAGCACGACAGCGAGCCGCGCGGAGCCTGCTTCCAAGCGTGAACGTACGAAACAAGGTATGGATCCGGAGAGCTGGTTCTCCGGTGTCGTCAAGGCCATGCAGGGCGCTAGTGAAGAGGAGTGAGAATGGACATCAAGGAGTTTGCAAAGGAGCTGTCCGATGCTACCAGGGACATGTCCGAGGAGCAGCGCGCGACCGTCCGCAAGATGTTCGAGAAGGTGGCAGACCAGCTCGATGCGCCTGACACCTCCAATCCCGTACATGTGAGTGGCAACGAGCCCTACGACGTGCCCGATGGTCCCACCGAGCGCCAGGCTCGTCTGAAGGACAACTTCCTCAAGCAGGTCCCCAGCATCACGATGTATCGCGCACGTGCGGTTACCGAGATCATGAAGGCCAACCCTGGCATGCCGAAGATCGAGCTGCGCGCCAAGGCGTTCCGTCGCTGCTGCGAGACCGCACCGCTGGTCATCCAGGATGACGAACTCATCGTTGGCGCCCCCTGCGGCGCTCCGCGCGCCGGAGCGTTCTCCCCCGACCTCGCGTGGCGCTGGTTGCGTGACGAGCTTGACACCATCGGCACCCGTCCGCAGGACCCCTTCTACATCTCTGAGGAGGACAAGCAGTACTGTCGCGACGTCCTCTTTCCCTTCTGGGAGGGCAAGTCCCAGGACGAGATCTGCGAGGACCAGTATCGTGAGGCGGGCGTCTGGGAGCTCTCCGGTGAGTCCTTCGTCTCCGATTGCTCCTACCATGCCATGAGTGGCGGTGGTGACTCCAACCCCGGTTACGACGTCATCCTCATGAGGAAGGGTATGGTCGACATCCAGGAGGAGGCTAAGCGGCACTTGGAGCAGCTCGACTATGCCAATCCCGAGGACCTCGACAAGATCTACTTCTACAAGAGCGTCATCGACACCACCGAGGGCGTCATGACCTACGCCAAGCGCATGAGCGACTATGCGGCACAGCTTGCGAGCGAGTGTCATGACGCGAAGCGCAAGGCAGAGCTCGAGCAGATCTCCACCATCCTTATGCACGTTCCCGCCCACAAGCCCAGCACCTTCTGGGAGGCCGTGCAGTCCGTCTTCGTCATCGAGAGCCTTCTCCCCGTCGAGGAGAACCAGACGGGGATGTCCATCGGTCGCGTCGACCAGTACATGTACCCCTTCTACAAGGCCGACGTCGAGGCCGGCCGCATCACGCCATATCAGGCCTTCGACATCGCGGGCTGCATGCTCATCAAGATGAGCGAGATGATGTGGGTCACGTCCCGTGGCCAATCCGAGTTCTTCGCGGGGTACCAACCCTTCATCAACATGACGCTCGGAGGCGTCACGCGCAAGGGTGACGACGCGACGAACGAGCTCACCTACCTCCTGATGGATGCCGCGCGTCACGTCAAGATCTACCAGCCCACCATTGCCTGCCGCATCCATAACAAGTCTCCCGAGAAGTACATGCGCAAGATCGTTGACCTCGTGCGCTCGGGCATGGGTTTTCCCGCCTGTCACTTTGACGACACGCACATCAAGATGATGCTTGCGAAGGGCGTCAGCGTCGAGGACGCTCGCGACTACTGCATGATGGGGTGCGTCGAGCCCCAGAAGTCCGGCCGACTCTATCAGTGGACCTCCACGTCCTATACGCAGTGGCCCATCTGCATCGAGCTCACGCTCAACCATGGCGTCGACCTCTGGTACGGCAAGCAGGTTACCCCCGACCTCGGCGACCTCTCCCAGTACAAGACGTACGAGGAGTTCGACGCTGCCGTGAAGAAGACCATATATTACGTCACGAAGTGGACTGACGTCGCGACGGTCATCTCGCAGCGCGTGGCCCGCGATGTGGCCCCAAAGCCCCTCATGTCGATCATGTACGAGGGCTGCATGGAGAGCGGCAAGGACGTCTCGGCTGGCGGTGCCATGTACAACTATGGTCCCGGCGTCGTGTGGACGGGCCTGGGCACCTACACCGACTCCATGGCTGCCATCAAAAAGCTCGTGTTCGATGAGCACAAGTACACGCTCGAGCAGCTTAACGAGGGACTCAAGGCGGATTTCGTCGGCTTCGAGTGCATGCGCCAGGACTGCATCGATACGCCGAAGTATGGCAACGATGACGACTATGCCGACGGGATCGCGGCCGATCTGCTCTACTACACGGAGAGCATCCACGTGAAGTTCAAGACCCTGTACTCGCACATGTCGACCGGCACGCTTTCCATCTCCAACAATACGCCCTTCGGCGAGATGACCGGTGCGTCTGCGAATGGCCGCAAGGCATGGACGCCCCTCTCCGACGGCATCAGCCCAAGCCAGGGGGCCGACCACAACGGCCCAACTGCCATCATCAAGTCGGTCTCCAAGCTCGCCAACGACTCGATGAATATCGGCATGGTCCATAACTTCAAGCTCATGAGCGGTCTGCTTGACACACGTGAGGGTGAGGACGGACTCGTCACCCTGCTACGCACCGCATCGATGTTCGGCAATGGCGAAATGCAGTTCAACTACCTCGACAACAAGACGCTCATTGACGCCCAGAAGCATCCCGAGAACCACCGTGACCTCGTCGTCCGCGTCGCTGGCTACTCTGCGTTCTTCAACGAGCTCTGCAAGGACGTCCAGGACGAGATCATCAGCCGAACCGTGCTGAAGAAGTTCTAACAGTCATATGGGTCAGCCAACCACTGGGAAGGTCACCGAGTCAGCTTCCCGCGACATGCCGTACGAAAGGAGTGAGTGACGATGACGGACCACGAGCAAGGCAGCGTCGAGCGTACGGTACGCGTCTTCAACCTCCAGAAGTACAACATGTACGACGGCCCGGGCGTGCGCTCCATGGCCTTCCTCAAGGGTTGCCCCCTACGTTGCAAGTGGTGCTCCAACCCGGAGAGCCAGCAGCGTGGGCATGAGGTCATGTTCAAGCGTGCGAACTGCGTCAGCTGCGGTGCCTGTGCCGCAGCCTGTCCGGTCGGCGTCCACAGAATGGCCGATGGCGTTCATGAGGTCGACCGCAGCGTCCAGTGCATCGGTTGTCGTGCGTGTGAGAAGGCCTGCATGTACCATGCCCTTGAGATCATGGGCGACGACCGCTCGATCGATGACATCATGGACTTCCTCGACGAGGATGTCGACTTCTACCGCATGTCTGGCGGCGGCATCACTCTCTCTGGTGGAGAAGTGCTCGCCCAACCGGAGGCAACCCTCTCCATCCTCATGGCCTCGAAGACACGTGGCCATCACACCGCAATCGAGACCTGCGGATATGCTCCCATGCCCACGATCTTGAGAATCGCACAGTACGTCGACCTGTTCCTGTTCGACATCAAGCAGATGGATCCCGTCAGGCATAAGTACTGGACGGGTGTGAACAACGAGCTGATCCTCGCTAATGTCCAGACGCTCCTGGAGAACGGGTTCAACGTCCGCGTGCGCATGCCCCTGCTCAAGGGGGTGAACGACTCGAAGGAAGAGATCGATGCGGTGATCGCCTTCTTCAAGCCGTACCGGTACCAGAAGAACTTCGACGGCGTCGATCTATTGCCCTATCACAAGCTTGGGGTCGGAAAGTACGCATCGCTTGGTCGCGACTACGAGATAGAGGGCGATCCCTCGCTGAGCGATGGTGACCTGGACCGCCTGGAAGGGTGGATCGAGGCGGCGGACTTCAAGGTACGCCTTGTGAAGCACTGAGAGGCCTGGGAGATCGTTTGACATGTGGAGAGACGAGAAAGACAGAGAGGAGGGTGTCATGCGCTACGTTACCGAGGACGAGCTGCGTGCAGCCTATGGGCGTGAGCCCTTCAGCTCCTACAGGCTTTCCCCGGACACCCGTCTTACGCCGAGCGCCCGCCAGTTCCTGATTGACTTCAGGGTGAGCTTCGAGGGCGGCAAGGACGAACCGTCGCCGAATGCCCTAGGTCACCAGGTCTTCTGTCGTGCGCCCCAGACCACTGTCGACTCCCTTGATGGACTCGTGCACGACGTCAATCTCCTTGGTACCCGCTTGAGGCGGCTTGCTCGCGGGGCGCTCGGCGTCGACAACGCGTTCGCACATCGGGCCGACGAGCTTGGCTGCAGCTGGCAGTCAGCACACATGCTCGGCGAGTTGCCCAAGGACGCAACGGGGTCGGGAGCAGGCGAGGGCTCGCCTGGCCCCACCCCAGCCCCAGCGCTTGAGGCGACGATATGCCCCATCTTCTTCGATATGGCGTGCGTCCATGCGGAGATCAGGCGTTGCGCACACGCCTGGGGGCATCTCCAGACCACGTTGGGTCCAGACGAGTCCGAGTGCGTCAGGGCATGGATCGCCGAGGCGACGTTTGCCTGCAAGTTGATAGAAGGGGCCATTTCTCGTGCGGAAGAGGAGGTGTAACGGATGGTCGACTTCGAGCTGACAAACCAGAGGCTCCAAGAGCTTGTGGACTGCGTCGACCATCCCAAGAAGGTCAAGGAGGGTCAGCCGCTCTATTGCGGACTCGACCTTGGCACCGCCTTCATCGTCCTGGTCGTGTTGGACGAGAGCGGCAACCCCATTGACTGCAAGTACCAGTTCGCAGACGTCGTCAGGGATGGCATGGTCGTTAACTACATCGGTGCCTGCGATATCGCCGCATCCCTCAAGGCGCGGATCGAGTCGGAGCTAGGCGTGGAGCTTGACCGATGTGCGGTGGCGATCCCGCCAGAGACGGAGGCGCTCGATGGTGGTGCGGTGCGCAACGTCGCAGAGAGCACAGGTCTTACCTGCACCGCGGTGTTTGATGAGCCTACAGCTGCCAACCTGCTCATCGGCACGGACAACGGAGCGGTCGTCGACATCGGTGGTGGTACGACGGGTGTCTCCGTCTTCAAGGATGGCAGGGCCATCAAGTGCGTCGACGAGTCTACCGGTGGTACACACTTCTCGCTTGTGCTTGCCGGCGCAAAAGGGATGAGTTTTGGCGATGCGGAACTCTATAAGCGGGATCCCGAGCATCACAAGGAGATCCTTCCCATCGTCTCGCCCACCATCGACAAGGTGACGTCGATCATCCAGCGTGCCTGCGAGGGCTACGGCGTGGACGAGGTCATCCTTGTGGGCGGCACGGCAGAGCTGAACGGCATCGAGGACAGGATACAACGCGAGCTTGGCATTGATGTCCGCAAGCCCAACCACCCGTCGTTCGTCACGCCCCTAGGCATCGCATTGGGCTGCGTGCGTGAGGCAAGGGGGCCGCACCCATGATCGATATCAGCGTCATCAAGGCACCGGCGCCCGGCACCATGCAGATCATTCGCCAGAGGAGCGGAGTCCGGTGGCCAGAGGACTTCAGACCTGCTGCCGTGGGACTTGTCCAGGGCAAGTTGATCGAGATGGTCGTCGCAAGCGACATCGCCGAGAAGACGGCCGGCGTGATCGTCACTGACGTACGTGGATCCTGCCCGCAGAACATGGTGATGCTCGCCATCGCGGGGGAGACCGCCGAGGTCATGGAGTGCCTAAGGCGGATTCGCGAGGGAAAGGACGACGCCCATGATTGTCGGTAAGCTCCTGGGCTCCATCTGGGCCACGCGCAAGTACGACGAGCTGAGTGGCATGAAGCTCATGCAAGTCGAGGCCATCACGGGGGGTGAGGCCGGCAAACAGCTCATCTGCATCGATACCATCAGTGCGGGAGTCGGAGACAGGGTCATCGTCACCACGGGTGCCTCCGCATACCTGTTCGTGAGGGACAAGTTCCAGAGGAGCGTCCCGGTAGACGCGGTGATAGTAGGAATCATTGACGAAGACGTGAGTCTTTAGGAAGGGAGGACAACATGAAGAGACTTATAAGTTCGCAGGACGTTATGACAGCCGCACGTGGGCATGAGGACATCTATGTTGATGAAAACACCATCGTGACGGCCCAGGCGCTCGACGTTGCAAAGGAGCATGGCGTGGCCGTTCTCGACAAGAGCGGGCGGCACGACCATGCCGCGCATGAGGCCACACAGGAGGAGGGCTGCGGGCGGCATGATACAAAGGACGCAGAGCCAGTCTTCTCTGCCGACGAACTCGAGCATCTTATCTCCGCCGCCTTCGCGAAGGGCATCTGGACGCAGGACGACATCGAGCCCTTGCTTGGTAAGAGGGACTCGACCATTGACCCCGATGTCGTTCCGGTTGGCATCTCTGGCCGTCACATCCACCTGTCTCAGCACGATCTGGACCGTCTGTTTGGCACGGGCTATCAGCTCACACCCCTGAAGGACCTGAGCCAGCCCGGTCAGTTCGCCGCTCAGGAGTGCGTGACTCTTGCGGGACCCAACGGTGTCATCGAGAGGGTCCGCGTGCTGGGACCCGTTCGTTCCCAGACTCAGATCGAGGTTCTGGCTGGCGACACCTTTAGGCTTGGTATTCCCCAGGCGGTTCGCCTTTCTGGGCATCTTGAGGGAACCCCTGGCGTGACCGTCGTTGGTCCCAAGGGTTCCGTGACCCTTGAGGAGGGTGTCATTGTGGCCGCCCGTCACATTCACATGAACCCTGCCCAGGCGGCCGAGCGCGGCTTCTATGACGGAGAGGTCGTCTCACTCAAGGTGGAGGGCGATCGTGGCGGTCAGCTCGACAACGTGATCATTCGCGTGACCAAGAGCGGCAACCTCGACTGTCACATCGACACCGAGGAGGCGAACGCGCTCCACATCAAGTGTGGCTCTACCCTTCGGGTCGTTAGGTAGACAAGGTAGCGGGTTAGACAGCAATTCCAAGGAGGAAACATCATGGCAAACGTCACTGAGGCACTCGGAATGATCGAGACCAAGGGCATGGTCGGCGCCGTCGAGGCGGCCGATGCGATGGTCAAGGCGGCCAACGTCCGCCTCGTCGGCAAGGAGCGCGTGGGCGGCGGCCTGGTCACCGTCTTCGTCCGCGGCGACGTGGGGGCCGTCAAGGCCGCCACCGACGCCGGCGCGGCGTCGGCCCAGCGCGTGGGCGAGCTCCTGAGCGTCCACGTCATCCCGCGCCCGGACGGCATGGTCGAGTCCATCCTGCCCAGCGCCGAGGCCTAGGCACATGGCCACGAAGAAGTCGGGACAAGAGGGCGATGGCAAGGTCATGCCGCCCTCTCGTCCTTCTGGTGGGAGGGGCAAGGCGTCTGAGGCTGCCCAGACCCCAGTGAATCATCCAAGGGGCGAGACGGGGCGAGGGAGTGCGGGCCGCATGTCCACCTCTCATAAGAAGTCGACAACTTCTGCTGCCCGTGCGACAAAGCCTGCTCCCAGCGTCTCTGCCGTCCCGGTGGCAAAGGGCGAATCCGCTGCAGAGGCATCTGCACATGACGCATCCAAGACCGCGGTTCGACCTGCAGAGGTCGCACCCAGCAGCAAGGAGGTTATCACAGTGGCAAACGTCACTGAGGCACTCGGAATGATCGAGACCAAGGGCATGGTCGGCGCCGTCGAGGCGGCCGATGCGATGGTCAAGGCGGCCAACGTCCGCCTCATCGGCAAGGAGCGCGTGGGCGGCGGCCTGGTCACCGTCTTCGTCCGCGGCGACGTGGGGGCCGTCAAGGCCGCCACTGACGCCGGCGCGGCGTCGGCCCAGCGCGTGGGCGAGCTCCTGAGCGTCCACGTCATCCCGCGCCCGGACGGCATGGTCGAGTCCATCCTGCCCAGCGCCGAGTAGCGAAGCGACTAGATTCCTTACGAGCTAAGCGAAAAGAGGCAATATGCAGGAATACGATTACGATCTCCAGAGCATCCAGGCCGTGCGCAACCTTGCGCGCAGGGGCCAGGTTGCCGCCAACCAGATCGCAAACTACAGCGCAGAGCAGATCGATCGCATCCTTCGTGCCATGGTCGAGGTTGCCGAGAAGAATGCCAGGCAGCTTGCTGAGATGGCTGTCGAGGAGACCACCTTTGGCAACGTCCATGACAAGATATTGAAGAATCACATGGCTTCCGGCCTGCTCTACGAGCAGATCAAGGACGCCAAGACCATCGGTGTCATCGATGTCGACGAGGAGAAGCAGGTCATCGCCATTGCGGAGCCAGTTGGTCTCGTGATGGGCATCGTGCCCTCCACCAATCCGACCTCCACGGTCCTCTACAAGTCGATGATCGCCCTCAAGGCACGCAACGCCATCGTCTTCTCGCCCCACCCCAAGGCGGCCAAGTGCACCAACCTGGCCATCAAGCTCATGAACGACGCCGCCGTCGCGGCGGGCGCCCCCGAGAACGTCATCCAGGGCGTGAGCATGGCGACCATCGCGGCCACCAACGAGCTCATGCACGCCCCCGAGGTCAAGATGATTATCGCGACCGGTGGTCCTGGCATGGTCAAGGCCGCCTACAGCTCCGGCAAGCCGGCCCTTGGCGTTGGCGCAGGCAACTCGCCCTCGTACATCGAACGTTCCGCCAACGTCCATGACGCCGTTCGTCGCATCATGGCCTCCAAGACCTTTGACAACGGCACCATCTGCGCCTCCGAGCAGAGCGTCATCTGCGAGACTGTGAACCACGATGAGGTCGTTGCCGAGTTCAAGGCCCAGGGTGGCTACTTCATGTCGGAGCACGAGTGCAAGAAGGTCTGTTCGATCCTGTTCCGCAACGGTCACTCGATGAGCCCCAACTTCGTTGGTCACGATGCCCAGAGCATCGCCAAGGCCGCCGGCATCTGCGTTCCCGCAGACACCAAGGTCCTCATCGGCGAGCAGCATGGCGTCGGTCCCGATTGGCCTCTCTCCTACGAGAAGCTCACGACCGTCCTCGGCTTCTACACCGTCGCTGACTGGCACGAGGCCTGCGACCTCTCCATCACCCTCCTCCAGAATGGCATCGGCCATACGATGAACATTCATACCGAGGACAAGGAGATCGTTCGCAAGTTCTCTGTCAAGCCGGCTTCCCGCATCCTCATCAACACGGGTGGCACCCAGGGTGGCACGGGCCTCTCCACCGGTCTCGACGTTGCGCTGACGCTAGGATGTGGCACCTGGGGCGGCAGCTCCGTCTCCGAGAATGTTGGCCCCCAGCATCTCATCAACGTCAAGCGCGTCGCCAACGGCATCATCGAGCCCGACCAGGTTGCTGCGGTGGACGAGACCTTTGCCAAGTGGCATCCCGAGCTCGTCGGCGAGTATGGATGCACGAGCGGCAGCTGTGCCCATGCCGAGGCTGCCGATGTCGCGGCTGTACCCACCACGGGCAGTGACGTGGGAATCGAGGTCCCCGTGGGCCATGACACGAGCGGTATCAGCTATTCCGTTGGCTGCAACAGCTGCACCCCCCAGGCCATACAGGATGGACCGAACAAGAGTGATGTCGTTGATGCCGACGAACTGAACAAGATGATTAACGAGCTGGTTTCGGCATTCCGCGGGGAGTAGTGACTTGCGTGGGGCTCTCGGACTTCTATACGGAGCTCGATCGACTCTATGGCGAGTCGGGTTCAGACGTCGAAGGCTTCCTTCGGAAGGTACTCCGACGCGCCCGACTCGCCGGTGACAAGCCCGCGGAGGTGGCCTCAGCCAATGAACTGGGAAGCGTCCTGCGCCTACGTGGCGACCTTGCGGAAGCGGAATGGCTCTACGACACGGTTGTGCGTCTGCTCGAATCGATGGATGTCGGCGCAGAGGACCGTGCGCGGGCGCTCGTCAACCTGGGCGACGTCTATGTGGCTCGGGGCCGCTTTGCCGCCGCCGTTGACACCTTCGATGCCACGGAGGCGCTGCTGGGAGACGAGGATGGTCACCAATATGAGATGAGCGCGATCTGCAACAACCGTAGCAGCGCACTGCGCGGCATGAATCGATTTGCAGAGGCACACTCTGATCTCAGGCGGGCGGGACGGCTTCTGGAGACGGTCCCCGGATCCGATGGCGTGCGTGCGACGAACGCCATCAACCTGGCCCAGGTTCTCATGGACGAGGGGAGGGTCGAGGAGGCGGCCGAGGTCATCGTTGGCGCTCTCGTGATATATGAGACGCTCAATGCCGGCCGTGACGTCCATCGCCCCCACGCCCTGGCCACGGCAGCTCGCATTGCCTACTTGAGGGGTGACTACGTTCGGGCGGGGGAGTTCTACCGTATGGCCGCAAAGGTCCTTCGCGAAAAGCTGGGAGACGTCCCGTATGCACGGCTTCTGGAGGAGAAGGCGCGAGACATGTACATCCTCGCTTCTGGGGGCCTGTGCGAACGCTCGGAAGGGGAGGCATGACGTGAAGGGCATGGAGCTTGCAGCCAAGTTCTATGGCGAGTACGGGTCAGTCCTCGTGTCTGGGCTTTCATACTCCGTCGAGTCTCGGCTTGCCTTTGGCCTTGTGGGTCCGGGCTCGGAGTGTCTGGGCTTTGATGACGAGCTGTCCCAGGACCACGACTTTGGCCCTGGATTCTGCGTTTGGGTCCCCCATGACCTTTGGGACGAATGTGGGGAGGAGCTCTCCCATCGCTATGCGTCCCTTCCGCGAGAGTTCTTGGGTTATCGTCGCACGGAAATGCCTCTTGCTGGCCAGCGCGTTGGCGTCTTCCAGACCGAGGCCTTCTACCGCAACTTCACGGGGCTTGACCGCGCCCCCCAAAGCGTTGTGGAGTGGCTGAGGATTCCAGAGCAGCTTCTGGCCATCGTCACGGGAGGTGCCGTCTTCAAGGACATGAGCAACCAGTTCTCCCAGATTCGCAGTGTGTACGAGGACTTCTATCCTGAGTCCGTCATCCGCAAGAAGGTTGCCGCAAACATGTCAATCATGGCGCAGTCTGGTCAGTACAACCTCCAACGCTGTCTCGCCCGTCATGAGGTAGTGGCGGCAAATGTGGCTCGTTCCGAGTTCCTGTGTGCGGCAATGGCGGCACTCCACCTACTGTCCGGTAGCTATATGCCCTTCTACAAGTGGTCCTTCCGCTCGCTGTCTGAGCGTGCGTACGTCCCCGCGCCCATCTGTGAGCTGGTGCGAAAGATCGCCATGGCTCCTGTGAGCCGGGTCTCGCAGGCGGATGTCGAGAGCCTCTGCGGCATCGTGCTTCGCTGTGTGCTTGCACTGGGCTGGGCCACAGGGGACTCCAACTTCCTCCTGGATGCGGCGTTGTCCATCTGGCAGGGAATTCCCAACGACTATCTGCGTGAGCGTCCACTGAACGAGGGGGCATTCTCAAATGATTTGTGATTCGATCCATGCCGATTCTCGTGATGCATGCACGGCATTAGGGACCGGCTTCTCTCGCTCCGAGCGTCAGATCGATATGGAGAGGCTCTTCTCCCTTCCGGGGGTCGTGATGGTCCTCGACGAGGAAGGTCTGGGCCAGGCATCCAGGGAGGACCTCTGCCATCTGGTCGCCTTGGAGTGGAAGCAGTTCGATTCGGTCCTAGGTATGAATGGTCGCGCGAGCTGCCAAGATGACCTCAGGCAGTTTTTCGCGTATCGCAGCGCACAGTATCTGGCCTTCCCACATGAGCTGGTGCATCCTGTGCTGAGTGAGCTCAAGCGCGCGGATGACGAGGGTAGAAACCTCATTGCAGAGAAGTACGCACGCATGATGCGTGTGACTGACCCGGAGATCTACCGCACCACCTGGGCGCGGAAGCTGCCCATTCCCTCACCTGTGCGGAAGGCAGCGCTTGCCCAGATCCGTGCGCTCCTCTCACCTGCGCTTGATGACGCCGCGCGCGAGCTGCCACAGTCTCATCTTCATGCGCGCCCCGACCGGTCGAATGCCAGGACCGTGTCGGCTATGGACTACTTCCTTGCAGAGGTCGAGGGGTATTCGCTTGGCACTATCTATAGGTTACGCGACGCACTGGGCCGTCAGCTGCCTCGTGAGAACCCCATTGCGCTGAGCTATGTCCCTGCGTCCCGGCTCATTGATGCAACGGAGGTGAGCGCATGCATTGCAAGGAGCGCTACGCATGCGAATGCGACAACCTCTACCGAATAGGCGAGGTCAGCCGAATCGGCGGCATCTCCCAGCGCACCCTGAGGCATTACGACGAGCTGGGTCTCATGGAGCCTGATGTGGTGGGCGATAACGGCTATCGCTTCTACAGCCTACGGACCATGCTCAAGATTTCCGTCATCAACTACCTCAAGATGATGGGGTTCTCTCTTGAGGAAATAGCGTCGATGCTTCAGCACTCTAGTCTGGAAGAGGCCAAGAGCCTGCTGTCCAAGCATCTGACCGAATGCGATGTGGAGGCCCGTCGGCTCGACGAGCGAAGGCAGGCCATCGTTGAGTGGAGCGAGCTTGTCAACGAGGCAAATATGATCCTCAGGGTCCGCCCGACTGCGGTGAGCGTGAGGTACCTACCTAGCCGTGAGCTGCTGTGCCTACCCTCACGCTTCTGCGGCAGCTTTGCGGAGGCCATCGTCAGCCTTGACTTCGCCTCGTATGTGCAAAGGGTCGGAAATGCCATCTGTGGTCCTGTCATCCTGGGCTTCGATGGAGTCGAGGACGCCATGCTCGCGGCGTCGGAAGGCAGAGAGTGCGACGTGCAGCTGCTTCAGAAGCCGGTGCGCCCCATCTCGCCCGAAAACGGTCAAATCCTACCTGAGGGCATCTACCTGTCGACGTATCACGTTGGCATGTTCGAACACATGGCCGTCGCGTACCAGCGTGTGATCGACTTTGCTGAGCAGAACGGATACAAGGTCGTCGGGTCTGCCATGGAACGCTTTGTCCTGGACTATTGGACAACTTACAATACCGACCTCTTCGTAACCGAGATCCTCGTGCAAGCAGAAACGGAGTAAGAGATGAACGAGTTCTACCTCAAGACGAAGCTTTTCTTCGGATCCCAGGCTGTGGAGCACCTTGGCTCCTTGACGTACTCAAACGTCGTCGTCGTAACGGACGGCTTCCTGCAGGAGTCCGGCATGGTCAACAAGATGACCCAGTACCTTCCCACTGGTGTGCACGTGAGCGTATACTCCAACGTCCAGCCCGATCCCAGCCAGGAGCTGGTGGATGTGGGCGTCGAGATGATCATGCAGGCAAAGCCCGATCTCGTCATCGCCTTTGGTGGCGGCTCCTGCATAGACGCCACCAAGGCCATCCTGTACTTCGCAGGTCAGAAAGGCATAGGACGACCGTATTTCCTGGCCGTTCCCACCACGGCGGGAACGGGCTCCGAGGTCACCAACTTTGCCGTCATCACCCGTGGGATGGCCAAGGTTGCCTTGATTGACGATGCCCTTGCCCCTGACGGGGCCCTGTTGGACGCGAGCTTCACCCGCTCCGTCCCGCCCGTCATTACCGCAGACACCGGCTTGGATGTCCTCACGCACGCCCTCGAGGCCTATGTGAGCAACAAGGCCAGCAGCTTTTCCGATGCGCTTGCGGCCAAGGCCCTGCGCATCGTGTTCGAGGACCTGCCGGTGGTCTTTCACGACGGTGACGCCATGAGGGCGCGCGGCCGTATGGCCGAGGCCTCCTGCGTGGCGGGCATCGCCTTCACCAATGCGGGTCTGGGCATCAACCACAGTCTCGCTCACGCTCTGGGCGGACGCTTCCACATCGCCCACGGTCGCCTCAATGCCATCCTGCTGCCTTATGTCATGCGTTTCCATATGGCAGAGGATCGCTACCGCGAGCCCTATGAGCGGCTGGCGTGCGAGTTGGGTATGGCGAATGCCGACGAGCTGCTGCAGAGAGTCATCGATCTGCGTCATGAGCTGGATATCGAGAACTGCCTGGCCGACCTGGGCAAGATTGACTCCTCTGACTTCGAGCGGTCTGTGGGCGAGATGGCAGAGACTGCGGCCCACGATCGTTGCACTCCCACCAACCCGCGCCCAGTCTCAAAGCAGGATCTTATCAACATCTATCGTGATGCGTATCGAGGCCAGGCAAAGAAGAGGCATCTCTCGTGATTGAATACGCGCTTCGGCGGCGCAGGGCAACTATCTGCCAAGCCGTGGCTTGACTTTCACAGGATGTAAGCACCTACACATAGGGTGGGGCCCAGATCGTCTCAGCGCATGGGGGCAGACGAACGTGAGCAACGAACAAGATCAGATTCGTGTGGTCCAAGAGACCGTTTCGGGCAAGGAGATTACCCTTGCCCACGTTATCGGTGGTCCCGAGCCCATCATCTACACCAAGCTCGGCCTCAATCCATCGGTTGACTACGGTTCCAGCGCCCTGGGCATCATGAACATCACGCCACCGGAGTCTGCCGTCATTGCATCTGACATTGCAATCAAGAGTGCGGACGTGTATCTAGGTTTCGCTGACCGCTTTACCGGTACCATGATTATCAGTGGCGAGATCGCAGACGTCACTACCGCCATCACCCAGGTAGTCGAGTTCTTCCATGACACCTTGGGCTACGTTACCTGCAAGGTCACGAAGCGCTAGGTGAGCTGAATGAGGGAACGAATCACAAGGGAACAGGTCTTCGAGGAGTTCTTCCACGGTGAGCCGCCCCGCGGGGAGAATGGCGAGATCCGCATCACACGTATACGCGTGCCCGGGCGCGAGATCGACCTTGCACACATAATGGGAACCTCCCGTCGCCGCGTATGCGAGACCTTGGATCTGGATATCGGCACGCACGAAGGCGAGGACCATACGGGTGAGGCGCTTGGCTTCATGCGCTTCACACCATGGGAGGCCGTCGTGATTGCCGCCGATATTGCCATGAAGCACGGCTCGGTGGACCTGGGCTTCATGGATCGTTTCAATGGCTCGCTCATCCTATGTGGTGCCATCACAGAGATCGAGAGCGCCCAACACGAGATTCTTAGCTACTTTGGTCATGAACTCGATTTTCACGTATGCCAGATGACATACCGGTAGGTACGAGATGAAGCGACTGTTCCTGATGGGACGTAGCGAGGCGGGAAAGACGTCCCTCATCCAGGCCTTGCGTGGCGAGGAGCTGCACTATCACAAGACGCAGTATACCTATGCCCATGGCGACACTATCGACACACCTGGTGAGTATTCGGAGTCCAAGCAGGTGGGTGTGGGCTTGGCCTGCTTCTCGTTCGAGTCCGATGTCGTGGCCATTCTCATTGCTGCAAACGAACCGTTCACGGTCTTCGCGCCCAACTGCAACGCGTTTCTCAACCGTCCGCTCATCGGCATCATCACCAAGATCAACGCACCCAATGCGAACGTGCC
>NZ_AWEZ01000061.1 GCF_000468755.1 Olsenella profusa F0195 | reverse complement strand
GCATACAACACAATACAACGCGCATAACATTCTATAAACTTGACAAAAAAGTAAAGCCCATCCGGGCTGCTTGGAGTAGGTGTCCTGCGCTCTATTCAGGATTTGTTGCTGCGGAAGAGTGGCGCAGGGCTGCGCTCGCTGCCGCCGTGCATTCGTCTGTCACGGAATTTCGTCCCATGGCCTTGCAATGGGCAAATGCAACAAGGTATGATTCACTATGTATGGGCAAAGCGCCTCTACAACCGTTTCTGTTGGCCCCCGAGAGCATGTAAGTTTCCAATTGCGCAACGCCATCGCCGAGCGCCCTAGGCAGCGACCATGTAGACCGGGGCCCCGTTTTTTCGAAAGGGGTCCACCTTTGAGTGAGATTCAGAACTCGTCCATCTTCTCCCTGGATGATGTGTCCGACGAGGAGATGAACAGTCTCATCGACGGTACGATCACTGACTTCGATGAGGGCGATCTGGTGACGGGCACCGTCGTCAAGATCGAGCACGATGAGGTCCTGCTCGACATCGGCTACAAGTCCGAGGGCGTCATTCCCGTCCGTGAGCTCTCCATCCGCAAGGACGTCGATCCGTCCGAGATCGTCTCCCTGGGCGACACCATCGAGGCCCTGGTGCTCCAGAAGGAGGACAAGGAGGGTCGCCTGATCCTCTCCAAGAAGCGTGCCGAGTATGAGCGTGCGTGGAACCGCGTCGAGGAGAAGTTCAACGCGGGCGAGAACGTCGAGGGCGAGGTCATCGAGGTCGTCAAGGGCGGTCTCATTCTCGACATCGGCCTGCGCGGCTTTTTGCCCGCCTCCCTCGTCGACCTCCGTCGCGTCAAGGATCTCACTGCCTATCTGGGCACGCGCATCGAGGCACGCGTCATCGAGATGGACCGCAACCGCAACAACGTCGTCCTCTCCCGCCGCGTGGTGCTCGAGGAGGCCCGCAAGGCCGAGCGCTCCGAGATCCTCTCCAAGCTGCAGCCGGGCATGCGCCTCAAGGGCACCGTCTCGTCCATCGTGGACTTCGGCGCCTTCGTGGACCTCGGTGGCATCGACGGCCTGATCCACATCTCCGAGCTCTCCTGGAACCACGTCAACCACCCCTCCGAGGTCGTCAAGGTCGGCCAGGAGGTCGAGGTGCAGGTGCTCGACGTGGATCTCAATCGCGAGCGCATCTCCCTCGGCCTCAAGCAGACCACCGAGGATCCCTGGCGCACGCTCGTCAAGAAGTACCCCGTGGGCGCCATCGTCGAGGGCACCGTCACCAAGCTCGTCACCTTTGGTGCCTTCGTGGATCTCGGCGACGGCGTCGAGGGTCTCGTACACATCTCCGAGATGGCCAACAAGCACGTCGACCAGCCCTCCCAGGTGTGCTCCGTGGGCGACAAGGTGCAGGTGAAGGTCATGGAGATCGATCTCGACCGTCGTCGCATCTCCCTGTCCATGAAGTCCGCCGCCGAGACGCTGGGCGTCGAGGTTGAGGTCAGGCCCCTTGAGGGCGAGGAGCCCGAGGCCGCAGCGGCCACCGAGTAGTCCTCTTCCCAGTCATGCGCACCGCCAGCGGGGCCGCCTGCGGGCGGCCCGTCCTTGTGGCATACGCAGTGTCGTACGCGTCATGGGAGGATCCCTCATCTCTCTGGCAGCTCCTGCCGTGAACGAGGGACAGCCGTTGCGCATGCGTCCTAGGGTTGTCACGGGGCTTGAGGCATAGGCGTCTGGCGCACGACGCGCACCGCACTGTCATAATGGGTACCACAACAGGAGTAGCACATCCGAACGAGTGGGGCGGCGCCCCAATGGAGGAGAGACTATGGCGGACAACGGTAACGACGCACGCAGCGGGATGGGCGACTTCATGCGTGGTCGCAACGGTGCGGACGAGCTGAGCAATGCAGCGGTCTGCCTGGCCGTGATTCTGCTCATCATCAATCTGTTCGGCCGCTGGATGTTCCTGAGCGTGATCGTCCTGCTCCTGTTGGCCTACGCTCTCTTCCGCATGCTGTCGACCGATGGCGGCGCGCGCCAGAGGGAGGCCGATGCCTTTGGCTCTGCGGTCGGCCCCCTGCGTCCCTGGCTGCGTGACCCGGTGGTGGCCTGGCAGGAGTCCCGCGCATACAAGCATGGCATATGCCCCAACTGTCATCAGCGCGTGCGCGTTCCCCGGGGCAAGGGGCTGCTGCGCGTCACCTGCCCGCAGTGCAAGCAGAAGTTTGAGATCAAGAGCTAGCAAGTGGGGTGCGCGCCGCTGCCGTAGCGGGTCATCCGCGAAGGGGTGCAGGCATGTACGTAGTCTTTCTTGCGGGTGGCGTCGCCTCGGGCAAGTCGACGGTCGCTCGTGAGCTCGAGCGCCTGGGGGCGGCGCGTATAGACCTGGACGCGCTCTCACGTGAGGTGCTGACACCCCAGAGCGCGTGTCTCAAGGAGGTCGTCCGTGTGTTTGGGGGCGACCTCCTTCTGCCTGACGGGACGCTCGACCGCACCCTGCTCGCAGCGCGCGCCTTCGCCAGTGGAGAGGCCGTCCACAGGCTCGAGGTCATCGAGCTGCCGTACATCAAGCGCCTGCTTGACGGACGCCTGCAGGAGCTGAGGGCAGCAGGGGCCCGCGTGTGCGTGGTGGAGGTCCCCCTGCTCGACCGCATGGAGGATCAGCTCGATCGTGCCGATGAGGTGCTCTGTGTGGTGAGCCCGCCCGGCGTGCGGCTGGCACATGCCCTGGATCGCGGCATGACCGAGGAGGACTTCCTGGCGCGTAGGGCCCACCAGCCAAGCGACGCCTATCTGAGGGGTCACGCCACGTCCATCATCGAAAACGCAGGAAGTCTCGATAGCCTTTTGAGACAGGTTCAACTATGGTGGGATACGCATGTGGGACGCTGAGCGCCTGGGCTCCCACGTGTCGCCTACGCCGTGCAGACGACGCAAACGCAGCCAAAACACAGCAGGGGAGCAATGTGCATGGATAGCAGGGACGCCCACTTCCTTCGGTGGTACCGCACCCTTCCCATACTCATCATGGTCATCATCGGAGCCGTCTCGTTGGGAGTCGATGCATTCGTTTCGGTTGCGCCATCACAGTTGGCGCGCACGTTTATCTACCCGGTCAAGTATGCGGACACCATCGAGCAGGCGTGCAAGGAGCAGGGGGTCGATCCCTATCTGGCCTGTGCGGTCATCAAGTGCGAGAGCGGCTGGGATGCCAATGCCCGCTCGGGTGCTGGGGCGGTTGGGCTCATGCAGCTCATGCCGGCCACCTCGGCTGAGGTGGCGCGCCTGGGCTTGGTGAACAGGGCCACCTATGACCCCAACAAGCTCACAGATCCCATCGTGAACATCGAGTATGGCGTCGCATATCTGGGCTATCTTCAGCGCACGCTGGGGTCGCGCGACGAGGCGGTCGCGGCATACAACGCAGGGCTTGGCAAGGTGAGTGGCTGGCAGAAGGGCGGGGGAGACATATCCGACAACATCCAGTATGCCGAGACGGCCTCCTATCTCGCACGTGTCAACGACGCCTACAGTCGCTATCAGGCGCTCTATCCCAAGGGGATCGCGGCGAAGTACTAGGGGGGACGAACCTCAGGGCATCCGGACGGGCGGGTCCTGCCGTCTAGAGTGCCGGCCCCCGCGCGGGGACCGAGAGGCGCGTCATGGTGCGGCCCTCATGCCCGAGCAGCCACGCCTTGCGCCGCATGCCACCGCCAAAGCCGACGAGGCTGCCATCGGCCCCGACCACCCTGTGGCAGGGGATGACCAGGGGCAGGGGGTTGCGTCCCGTCGCCCCTCCCACGGCGCGCGGGGCACTGCCCACCGCGCGGGCGATCTCGCCATACGTCACGGTCGTCCCGTAGGGGATGGAGGCAATGCGTCGCCATACGCGCCGTTGGAACGGTGTGCCCAGCAGTCGTACGGGCATGTCCGCCGGCCGCGGCCGCTCGCCTGCGAAGTAGGCGTCAAGCCAGCGGCGTGTGCTGCCAAAGGGTGGGGCGTCAGCGCGCCGCTCGGTCGCCATGCGCGTGGCGGGACCGGGGTGGCGGCTCTGCTCGAACTCCACGCCAATGAGGCTCGCGCCGTCGCTGTACAGGCAGAGCCTGCCGAGGGGCGAGTCGTACCACGTATGGAAACATGCCATGCCCATCACCCTCACTCAGGCAGTATGTCGGTCGCCTGCATGCGACGTTCGTTCGCGATGACGGCATCCAGCTTGCGTTGGGCGTTCTCGGCGTAGTGCTGTCGGAAGCACATCGAGAAGAGCAGGTCGAGCAGGAAGCTCGTCGCCGTCTCGCTGTAGTAGCCCGCGATCTTGCTATAGAGGTGCTCCTCGGGCGGGAAGGTGAGGCAGCAGTCGCAGTGATGACGCAGGTAGTTGTCACCTGAGTTGGTGACGACCACGCAGGGAACGCCCCGCCTCGTGAGGCAGGGCAGAAAGACCGCCGGCGCCCTGTGCTCACCCGACCCGGAGTACGAGACGAGCACCGCGCAGTGCCCCGGACCCATGCCATGCGCCACCAGGTCTGCGTCATGCTGCTCGGGCACCAGGCAGTCCATGCCGATCTGCCGCAGGCGATAGGAGAGGTTCTGCCCGAAGAAGCGGTTCTGGGCGACACCGAAGTACACCAGCTGGCGCGCCCCCGTCATGCGTCTCCCGGCTTCCGTGAGGGCATCCTCATCCAAGGCATCCAGCACGCAGCCCCGGGCATGCCCCTCCAGGTGCGCGATGCTGGTGGCGAGCCGCCCTATGGGCGTGTCCTCGTCAAACGGAAAGTTGGGATCCACGCTGTGCCCAGTGAGCGAGCGCTCCTCGTGGGCAAGTGCCGCGCCGACGAACGCGTCCGCGAACGCGCGCCATCCCGTAAAGCCAAGTTCCTGGGCAAAGCGCACGAGCGAGGGCTTGGAGGTGTAGCTCAGCTGGGCCACCTCGCCCATCGTGAGCCCGCCGAGGCCCGAGCCCTCGCTCATGAGCAGCCGTGCGATGGCGTGCCTCGATCCCGTGGGACCCTGTGCGAGCAGCCTGACGCGTCGGAGCAGGTTGGCGTCCATCATCCCGCGACCCCTTTCCTCGGAGCGTTTCATCCTGTTCCATCATAGGCATATATGCTTGTAAACGAGCAGGTAGTTAGTAACTATGAAACCACAAGACGTTTTGCGCACGACAGATGGGCTGCCGTGCGCGCACGGGAGAGTGAGGATGCCATGAAGATGCAGGAGGGGTTCCTCTGGGGCGGTGCCACGGCGGCAAACCAGTACGAGGGCGCATGGGACGTGGACGGCAAGGGCGCCTCGGTGCCTGACCACATGCGTGGCGGTGATGTCAACACGCCACGCCAGATAGATGCACGGTTCGATCCCCACGCCCTCTATCCCAGCTGGGAGGCGACGGACTTCTACCATCACTACGAGGAGGACATAGCCCTCTTTGCCGAGATGGGCTTCAAGGTGTTCCGCATGTCCATCAACTGGGCGCGCCTGTTTCCCACGGGCGAGGAGACACAGCCCAACCAGGCGGGCCTCGCGTTCTACGACAGGGTGTTCGACTGCCTGCATGAGCACAACATCGAGCCCCTGGTGACCATCAGCCACTACGAGCTGCCCTACAACCTGGCAGCAAAGTACGATGGCTGGAAGGACCGCCGCCTGGTGGACTTCTTCCTCACCTATGGCAGGTGCATTCTCGACCGCTGGCACGACAAGGTGAAGTACTGGCTCACGTTCAATGAGATCAACACGGGCACCATGAAGATGGGCGTCACGCTCTCGCTGGGGACGCTCAAGGGCTTCACGGGCACCGCGGCCGATGTGCGCGACGACATCAACGAGCGCTACAACGCCCTGCACAATCAGTTCGTCGCCTCGGCCAAGGTGGTGAAGTATGCGCACGAGCACTATCCCGAGGTGAGGATGGGCAACATGGACTGCTTCATCCTCACGTACCCAGCCACCTGCGATCCCGCCGACCAGCTGGCCAACCAGGCGGAGATGCGCCGCATGAACTGGTACTGCTCCGACGTGCAGGTGCGCGGCTCCTATCCCAGCTATGCCAGGCGCTTCTGGGAGGAGAACGGCATCCAGGTGAGGATGGAGCCTGGCGACGAGGAGCTGTTGCGTGAAGGCACCGTCGACTTCTACGCCTTCTCCTACTACATGAGCAACATCGTGGGCACCCATGGTGACGTCCAGGAGACTGGTGGCAACATGTCCCTGGGCGGCAGGAACCCCTACCTCAGGCAGACGGACTGGGGCTGGCAGATCGATCCCGAGGGGCTGCGCTTCTCGCTCAACGAGATCTACGACCGCTACCAGATTCCCCTCATGGTGGTGGAGAACGGCATGGGTGCCTATGACGAGGTGGTCGTCGAGGATGGCCAGGAGCGCATCCACGACCCCTATCGCATCGACTATTTGCGCAGCCACGTCAAGGCCATGCGCGAGGCCGTGGCGGACGGCGTGGACCTCATGGGCTACACCTGGTGGGGGCCCATCGACGTGGTCTCCGCCGGTACGGGCGAGATGCGCAAGCGCTACGGCTTCATCTACGTGGACAAGCACGATGATGGCACGGGAGACCTGCACCGCACCCGCAAGGACAGCTTCTACTACTACCAGAAGGTGATTGCCTCGAACGGAGGAGATCTGGAGTAGCACTGCGTGGGGGGGCCGCGCCATCTACCACGGGAGGACCTGGCCCCCGCATCGTTGTCAGAGACATACCCTACGGCATCGCCGCCCAGGCCGTAAGGACGGGGCGGCGATGCTTGCCACAGGTGCCGGAGGATGGGGGGGCGTGGGCTCAAGTCGTGCTAGGCAGCGGCCTCGGTGGCCTCGTTCCCTGCAAGCTTCTCCTGCTCCTCCTTGTACAGCTTGGCATCGTAGCGCTTGAAGAACGGGAGGTACACGGCGCCTGCGGCCAGCACGCAGAGGATGGCGACGATGATGGCACGCCAGTCCCCGCCGGTCGATATGAAGGCGCCGATCCCGATGGGAGTGGGCCACGGCATGTTCGCCATGACCGGGCGGATCATCTTGAGCGTGATGGCCCAGTAGGCGATCGTCGCCTCGGCCATGGGGGCGAGGAAGAAGGGGAGGGCCAGGTCGGGGTTATACACGATGGGCAGACCAAAGAGCAGCGGTTCGTTGATGTTGAAGATGGCGGGAACGACCTCGGCCGTGCCGATGGCCTTGAGCTGCTCGGACTTGGCCAGGAAGAGCAGCATGAACGTCAGGAGCAGCGTGCCGCCGGAGCCACCGACCGTGACGAACGAGTTGTTGAACTCGCCGGCCCAGACGTAGTTGGTGGCACCCGTGGCGTTGGAGGCAAAGTTTGCCAGGGCAATGGGTTGCAGGAAGGACGTGACGATGGTGGCGCCGTGGATGCCCACCAGCCAGAGGGCATGGATCAGGAAGTAGATGACCAGGATGCCCAGCCAGGTGTTCGTGAGGTTGACGACGAAGCCGAATGGAATGGAGATAAGCTGGTAGAAGTCGGTGCCCAGAACGGCGAGCAGGCCTTGGACGAGCATGGAGACCAGCGCGATGAACAGGGCGGGAATCAGCGCGGTGAACGAGCGGGCAACGCCCTCGGGCACGACGTCGGGCAGCTTGATGACGATGTGCTCGGTGACGCACAGCACATAGAGGCGCACGGACGCCCACGAAACGATGATGGCCTCGAAGATGCCGATGGCGCCCAGCCTCTCGATGCCGCTGCCGGCAATGGACCAACCATTGATGATGCTGCCCGCATAGCTGCCCGACTCATCCTGTGCGACGGTCGTCACACAGGCAATGATGCCATCGGCAAAATGCAGCTGAGGCATGAGCATGAAGAGCATGAAGACGCTCAGCAGCACGGCATTGAGTGGCTTGACGTCCACGTCGTCCTCATCTGCGAATATCCTGGCGTACTCATGGGTCGTCGCGATGAGGAAGTAGATGGCGATGGTGGAGACGGAGGCGTAGTAGCCGAGCATGTAGAGGTCGGTGATCTTGTCAAACGATGCGGCAAAGACCCCTGCAAGCGCGGGGAAGACCTGCGGGATGATGGACAGGATCAGGAAGATGGAGCCCACGACGGTGAAGGAGATGGACGCCATGCCCGCCGTCGTGATGGCGCGCACGAGCTTGTACATCGAGAACTTCTGCATGGGACCCATGAGATACTTTTCCAGGAACTTGAACATAGCTACCTCCTTTCGAGGGGCAGAACCGTGTCAGAGCATCTTGCGATAGGTCTGATACTTCCTGTCGCTTCTGGCGCTGATCTGGTTCGCCCTATGTAAGAGGAGGACACGAAGCAGCAAGGCGCCAATGCAGGGGACTTCCGCAACGAGGGAGGACGACAGGAAGGGGAAGAGCGGCTCATTGCCCACGAGTGGGATGAGGAGCGCGACGAGCAGCATGCAGACGCCGGATGCCTCAAGGACGACCTTGGTCTTGGGGAGGCGTTCCCGCGTGCCATCCAAGGCCGCGGTCACCTCCATGGCGGACACTATGTTGCCAGCAACGCCCGCCACAGGAAGCAGCAGCAGGGGGGTCCGATAGAAGCCCAGAAGCATGGCCCAGAAGAGGTCAAGGAAGAAGAGGACGGCACCGCCATAGCGTATCAGCAGGTAGCGACTGCTGCGTGCACCCATCCGCTGACGCTCTCGTGCATACCGCTCTACCTTCCCGTTCAGTTTCCGTGCCATCGAGTCCTCCTGCATGCGCTGTCGCATCTGCTACTTGGACGTGAGCTCGTCAATCAGCTTGAAGATGTTCGGGCAGTTCTGCCGGCCATAGTCAAGCATGGGGATGACGCCCACGGGCGTGTCGCCCACCTTCTTGACCACGTTGTCCTTCTGATAGGAGACCTGGGGTCCCAGGAGGACCGCATCGAGACCCTCGCCATCCTTGAGCTCGCCCACGGGGCGCGCATCGATGTCAAGGTCGACGCCCTTGTCCTTGGCGTAGTCCCTCATCTTCTTGACGAGCATGCTCGTTGACATGCCTGCGGCGCATACGAGCAGCACCTTCATCGTTCTGACCTCCTCGGTTGTCATCCATCATTTACGCGTTGTCACTGCTTGTCCTGCTTGGTCCTGTACAGGTTGATGAGCTCAACGATGAGTTCCTGGGCGAGCATCGACGTCATGAGATGGTCCTGGGCGTGCACGAGAATCACGTCGAGCTGGATGTGATTGCCCTGCGCCTCGCGCGTGAGCAGCTGCGTCTGCGTGTCATGCGCGGAGACGAACGTCTCCTGGGACTGTCTCATGAGCTCGTCCGCCTTGTCGAAGTTGCCGTTGCGGGCCTCCTTGAGCGCCTCGAAGGCAAGGCTGCGAGCAGCACCGGACGCTGCGATGAGACCGAACGAGAGCTCCTCGTTGTCCTGTGCAATGTTGTCTGACATGAAATCACCTCCTTGCGCTCGTGATGTCGGGGACCATGGGGTGCAGTGGTGCCGCGGATGCGGCAGGAGCGCGTGAGCCTAGAGAACCTCGCCATTGGATGCGATGACCCGCCTGTACCAGTCAAAGCTCTTCTTCTTGAAGCGCCTGCCCGTGCCCGTGCCGTCATCGTTCCTGTCCACGTAGATGAAGCCATAGCGCTTGCGCAGCTCGCCCGTGCCAAACGAGACCAGATCGATGCAGCCCCAGGGCGTGTAGCCCAAAAGGTTGACGCCATCCTCCTCCACGGCAAGCCTCATCTGCTCGATGTGCGAGCGCAGGTAGTCGATGCGGGCATCATCCTCGACCGTGTCGTGCTCATCCAGGGTCTCGACGATGCCGATGCCGTTTTCGACGATGAACTGCGGGATGCCGTTGTAGCGCTCGTCGAGGCGCTTGAGCTGGATGCGCATGCCCGTGGGGTCGATGGTCCACTCCCATTCGGTCTCCCTGAGGTAGGGATTCTTGACCGTGTGGCTGCTGCTGTTGTCGACGCTGTCCGAGATGTCATGATCGACATCGCTCTTGACGGTATGCGTCATGTAGTAGGACCAACCGATGTAGTCCACGGTGCCGGTCCTGAGGTCCGAGAGGTCCTGGGTGGTTATGTCCAGGTCATAGCCCTCGCGCTCGAAGAGCCTGCGCGCGTAGTTTGGGTAGGTGCCACGCACCTGGACGTCCGTGTAGAGGTACATGGCGTGATTCTCGTCATCGGCGAGCAGCACGTCATCGGGGTTCGAGCTGAAGGGGTAGGTGAGTTTGCTCGAGCACATGCAACCGACCTTGAGCGTGGGGTCGATGGCATGGGCGGCGGCCACGGCCTGTGCGCTCGCCACCAGCTCGTAGTGCGAGGCCTGATACATAGTGCGCTTTCTGTCGGTCTCCCCACTGGTGAGATAGCCCGAGTTCGTCCATGAGAACACGTCGTTCTGCGCGGCGAACTGGTTGTCGATCTCATTGAAGGTCATCCAGTACGTGACCTTGTCGTGCCATCTCTCGAAGCAGGTCGTGGCGTAGCGCGCGAAGAGGTCGATGAGCCTGCGGTTCCTCCAACCGCCATACCTGGTGCAGAGCCCCAGGGGGATCTCGAAGTGCGAGAGCGTGATGACGGGCTGGATGTCGTGGGACAGCAGGGTGTCGAAGAGGTCGTCGTAGAACCTCAGGCCCTCCTCGTTCGGCTCGGCCTCATCGCCCTCGGGAAACAGGCGTGTCCAGTTGATGGATGTGCGAAAGCACCTGAAGCCCATCTCGGCGAAGAGGGCGATATCCTCCTTGTAGGTGTGGTAGAAGTCGATCGCCTCGTGGTTGGGGTACCATGCCCCCTCGACGGGCCCCTCGGGACAGATCTTCCGGGGAACGCCGTGGGCGCCGCCCGTCATGACGTCGGCAGTGGACAGCCCCTTGCCGCCCTCGGCATAGGCGCCCTCGAGCTGGTGGGCCGCCACGGCACCGCCCCATAGGAAGTCACGTGGAAACGCCATGCTGTCCCCCTTCCTCCCTGCGGCGACATCTCCGTCACCGCTCGATGCCCCCAGTATCTTCTGTGGGGGAACGATGGAGGATTGGACATCCCTAAGAAAGGAGCATTGTGTCTGAACATCCTGACATATACAGGTCATTCTCTGTGACAATGCGCCGTCGATGTGTCATGGGCAAACGACGAGGCCGCCGCATCGCCGCTAGAGGTCATCGACTGCATAGGGGGCGTCGGAGGTACGCTTGCCCCTGTCCCTGGCACGGTCGAGCTTGTCGTAGTAGAGCCTGTTATAGCTGTCCACGAGGCCGACGACGTCATCGTACGAGGCCGAGAGGACCAGCGCGAAGAGCATGTCAAAGAGGTAGCCTGCGGCCGTTGCGAACAGGATGTTGCCCAGGCGATGGGAGTCCTGGCTGAAGAGCAGCTCGAACGAGATGTCACACATGCGCGCCAAGGGAGACGTGCGGTTTGCCGTCAGGGCGATGGTCTTCGCCCCGCGCTGCTGGATGTTCTGGACGACGTGCATCAGCGTCTGGTCTGTTCCGCTGCGGCTCATGACGAGGCATATGTGGTCGGGCGGCATGACCATGGAGAGGTAGACCATGCGGTCGAGGTCCTCGTACACGTTGGCTATGTGTCCCTCGGTGAGGAACTGGTGCGACGCATAGTCCGCCGCGGAGGCGGGGGTGTCTCGCGCAAAGATGTCCACGTAGGTGGCGCTGACGATGAGGTCGGCGGCCTGCTGGAGCAGCTCGGGCGAGGTCTTTTCCCGCATGCGCTCCACAACGCTCTTCTTGAGCTGGGCGATCTTGTTCATGACGGCAAGGGCGTTGTCCGAGGCATGGATGCTCGTGTCATGCACGGGCAGACGCTTGAGGTCTGACACGATGTTGACCTTGAGGTCGTTGAAGCTGGCAAAGCCCAGCTTCTTCGAGAGGCGCAACACCGTCGTGGGGCTGGTGTACGTGCGCCGGGCAAGCTCGCGGGCCGAGATGCGCGAGGTCTCCTCGGGATGGTCCAGGATGTACGATGCGACCACCCGCTCGCTGGTCGTAAGGCTGCCCGTCCTTTGTAGCGCATCAATGGTGCTCATGTCGTATCACCATCCTCGTGCAGGACATCGCCCGCCAACGTGGTCATCCCGGTGTTCCGGGAACGGGACAATGCCCTGGTGTTGTAGCGTAGGGGCTGTAACCGAAGACATTGGCATACGGTAGCGCAAAAGGGAAACGGTTCCATACCTCCAGGGCACAAGCGCGGCCATACGGTAGAGAAGCGTGGTCGCGTCCTAGTCCCTCCCGGCTTGTGGTGCTGCCGCTCACCAACTAGACAAGGACAACGACGGCAACGGCACGCTCGCTCGCGTAAGGACAGCTTCTGGTGGTATAAGAGGATCATCGCAAGCAATGGTGAGCCATGCCGGTGTCATGCTCGACTTCTACCGCCGGTGGCTCGCCCTCTTCGAGGTGGACTGCCAGACATTCTGCAACTGCCAGACCTTCCACTACCGCTTCGAGGAGGGACGCTTCGTGTGCGTGGAGATCATCGACCCGACCTCTCCGCACTCGAGTCGCCGGGCATGCCTGCGCAGACGCGCTGTCCGCGCAGGCCACTCGGGGCCTACGAGCCTAGCGTCCCGGCGGATGCATGGGCGCAAGCGACGCCAGGAGGCGTCATCACACGATGCGCGAACGCGCAGAGGGGAGCAAGACCATGGGTTTCTTTGACAGATTCAGGAAGGCGGGACCCACACGGCCCGAGGCCTTGGGTGTCACCGCACGGGCGGGGCAGGTGCTCGCGCCCGTCACGGGCAGGGTCATCAAGCTGGAGGACGTGAGCGACGAGGTCTTCAGCTGTGGGGCCATGGGCAGGGGCTGTGGCATCGAACCCACGGACGAGACGGTGTACGCCCCGGTCTCCGGCACCCTCACCGCCGCCGGCGCACCCAACTTCCATGCCATCGGCATCACGGGTGACGCTGGCGCCGAGGTCCTCATCCACGTGGGCGTGGACACGGTGGAGATGCATGGCGATGGCTTCACGGTCTTTGCCGAGCAGGGCGCCCATGTGAGCGCCGGTGAGCCCCTGCTCTCGTTCTCCAAGCAGAGGATCGCCGCCGCGGGTCATGACACCGTGGTCATCATGGCGCTCACGAACACCGATGACCTCGCCTCGGTCGATCTGGCGCATGAGGGAGACGTCGATGCCGGCGATGTCGTGGTGACGTTTGCGACGTAGCTCGTATCGTTCGAGGGGGGGCGTGTTGTGATGGTTGTCCTTGTGGACGTGGACGGGACCCTCGTGGACTACGGCAATCGGCTGCCCGAAAGCGCGCGCCGCGCCGTGGGGCGGGCGCGCGCCAACGGGCATAGGGTGTATGCCTGCACGGGGCGCAGCAAGGCGGAGATGGCGGCCATCGATGCCGAGCTCGCACTGGATGGCCTCATCGGGGCCAACGGAGGCTACGTGGAGAGCGATGGCGCGGTCATCTTCCACAGGGGCATCCCCATCGAGGTGGAACGGCGGGTCATCGATTGGCTGCACGATCGTCATCTGCCCTTCTACCTGGAGTCCAACAGTGGCCTCTACGTCAGCGAGGACTTCCGGGAGGGAGCCCGCGCGGCGCTCCAGGCCTATGTGCATGGCCAGGGGACTCCCCACGCCGACGAGCTCGAGGTCGACCAGATCATGTGCGGCCTCGTGTTCGGCGGCGAGCTCTACCGCGATGACGTCAACAAGGTGAGCTTCGTGCTGGGGAGCTACCAGGACCATCTGGACAGTGCCCGAGCGTTTCCCGAGCTTGAGGCACATACCTGGGGCGGTGTGGGGGAGCGGGCGCTCTTCGGCGACCTCGGTGTGGGCGGCATCGACAAGGCCGCCTCCGTGCGCCTGCTGCTGGAGCACCTGGGTGCCACGTCCGCCGACGCCATCGCCTTTGGGGACACCAAGATAGACATCCCGCTCTTTGAGGCCTGTGGGGCCAGCTGCTGCATGGGCTCGGGAGGGGAGGAGGCCAAGGCCGCGGCCGACTTCGTGACCACGGGCGTGGACGTGGACGGCCTCTGGAACGGCTTCGTCCACTTTGGGCTCGTCTGAGACAGCGACCGGGGGGTCATCAGCTTGGTTTCGCCTTTGCTCAAGGCATATGGCGTTGTTATGTTGATAGATAACGTTGATGGGTGATCATTAATGACTTGCCCATAATCTTAAAGCCAGTTGTATGGCAGCCCACCATTGCTGGAGTGATGCACATGCTTATCAACGTTACGGCGCTCAAGGGAACAGTGAGCGAGAACAGCCAGCTGGTGAGCCGCCAGGCTCAGGCATGCCAATCCCAGATCGAGCGGCTCAACGGCCTGTCCACGGACGCGAACGTGTGTGACGGTGAGGCCTATCGCAGCATGTTCGACTATCTTCGCCGCGTGAAGGTTCCCGCCCTCATGCAGCAGACCGTCTTTCTCGAGGCGTATGGCTCGGACATGCGGACGGACCTTGATCGCCTGTCCGAGCTCGAGGCCGATGGATCGGGTGTGATAGACACCGATGACCTAGCCAATCGCATCAGCAGCCTCCAGCACGTGAACGACGACCTGGAGCGTTGGGTCAGCGACAACAGCGACCAGAATCCCGATGCATGCGGCCATGCGCGTCAGGTCATGCAGGGAAACCAGGACTCCATGGGCCGTCTGCGTCAGCAGCTTGAGAAGGCGCTCGCGTATGCGTCGGACTCGTCGATCTATGCCTCCTCGTCATCCGAGATGGACGTCCTCGACCAGGCCACGGCGGCCATGGAGGCGGTGCGCTACGATCCTGCGACCGGCACCTATGACCTGTCGGGTGCCGATCTCTCCTGGGCGACGCTGGACCTCATCGGCAAGTATGCGAATGCGGCGCAGAGGCTGGGTGCCGACATGCTGTCCAGCGACCTGATGAGGTCCGTCGTCATGGCGCTCATGGGCGAGGGTGGCGACTGCTGCGCCTATGGGGGCGACCCGGTCAACCTGGCCACAGGCAACTTCATCTATGCCTATGACTACCTTGCGTTTGACTGCAGGCCTCGCATCTCGCTGCGCCTGTTCTACAACTCCCACAACACCCACGAGTCCCCCTTGGGGAGAGGCTGGATCCATTCCTTTGCTGTCTCGTTGTCTGTGGGGCTCAACCGGGCAGTTGTTACCAGGGAGGACGGCCATGGCGAGATCTTCCTGGGCACGCCGGAGGAGGGCTTCACCCATCTGCTGGGTCAGGCGGACACGCTGGAGCGCGAGGGCGAGGGTTACCTCTATGTCTCGGCATCAGGCATCGGCTATCGCTTTGACGCCGAGGGCAGATGCCTCTCCATCCTCGATCGCCTGGGTCGGGGTGTCGTTCTCGACTATGATGGGGATGGCCTGCTTGCCTGTGCTCGCAGCACGCGTGGCCCCGTCATCCGCTTTGCCTACGACGAACGGGGCCGATTGGTGCATGCCTCCGATGACACGGGGCGTCACCTTGCCTTCTCCTCCCAGGAGGGTCAGGTTTCCGGTTTGGAGACGGAGTCTGGTGCCAGGACGTCGTTCTCGTACGACTCCCATGGCTACCTTTCCTCGGTGACGAACGCACGGGGCATCACCGAGCTGCGCAACGCGTTTGACGCCGAGGGGCGTGTCGTGCGCCAGGAGTTTGCCGACGGTGGCGTGATCTCGTATGCCTACGACGACGACCGCATGCGGGTTGCGATGACCGACCAACTGGGTAACGAGTCTACATACGTGCATGACGGGCTGTTCCGCACGATCGAGGTGCGGCGTGGCGATGCCGTGGAGCGCATGGACTACAGCGAGAAGAACCTCAAGACTCGTGTCACCAACCCTCGTGGCCTGACGAGCAGGTACCAGTTCGACGAGGTGGGTAACCTCACCTGTGCCGAGAACCCGCTGGGTGAGCGTACGACATACGAGTACAATGCCCTCAATGAGCCCGTCCGTGGTGCCGTGGACGGCACGATGGTCTTCCGCAACGAGTATGACGAGCGGGGCCAGATCCTCAGGACCGTCGACGCGGTGGGCAACGAGACGCGCTTCTCGCATAACGAGGAGGGCGATGTCACGAGCATCACGCGCGCTGATGGCTCCGTTGCGACCTTCGAGCACAACGCGCTTGGCATGATGACCACTGCGGTGGGACCACAGGGCGCCGTGGAGCGCTATGAGTACGACGAACGGGGTCTGCTTGCCGCGCGGGTGGATGCCAACGGCAACAGGATGTCGTTCGAGCATGACGCGCTCGGTAACGTCACGCGCATGGTCAACGCGGAGGGTAACCACCGGAGCTACAAGTACGATGCATGCGGCCTGCTCCTGCGCATGGTCGACTACGATGGCACGTCCGTCTCCTATGAGTATGACGCCATGGGGCGTCCCATCCGCTTTGTGGACAAGGACGGCAACGAGAGCCGACGCGAGTACGACGCCATGGGCCAGCTGATACGGGATGTGGATGCCGCGGGCGCCGCGACCACGTTCCAGTACGATGCGCGCGGCAACGTGGCCAAGGTGACCAACGCGCTGGGCATCTCCGTGGGCTTCGAGTATGATCTCAACGGCAATCGGACGAAGATGCTCCTACCCGACGGAACGAGCACCCGGGCGACGTATGACCTGCTTGACCGTGTGCGCTCGGTGAGCGATGGCCTGGACAACACGACGTACTACCGCTATGACGCCATGGGCAACCTCGTGCTCGAGGTGGATCCCCTGGGCAACCAGCTGCAGCGAGAGTATGACGCCGCCTGCAGGCTCACGTCGTGCACCGATACCCTGGGCCGCACGACCAGCTACGAGTACACCGCGCTCGGCGACCTCTCCCGCGTGACGGACGCGGCGTCGAGGGTCACGAGCTACGACTACCTGCCCGATGGCCTGCTGCGCCAGATCGTCAATCCGGATGGGACGTCCCTCACCTTCGGCTACGATGCGGCACGCAACATCACCAGCAAGACGAGCCAGAACGGCTATGAGCTGAGCTACGCCTACGATGCCATGAATCGCATCACGAGGATCGCCAACAGCCAGGGGCAGTCAAAGTCATATGGTTACGATGCGATGGGCAATCGGGTGTCCAAGACGGATGGGAAGGGCAACGTCACCTCGTATGCCTATACGCCCTCCGGCAGGCTGCGGGAGGTCGTGGAAGCCTCCGGTGCCGTGACGCGCTACCAGCACGATGCGCTCGGCAACCTGACCCGCGCCGAGCGCCTGGGCTCGGATGGCACGGCACATGCTCGCACGACCTCGTATGAGCGCGACGTGCTTGGCCGCGTGACCTGCATCACGGACGCGCTCGGCAACCGGGAGCGGGCGGCGTACGACGCCATGGGGCGCATGAGGGCCCACACCGATGCGGATGGGTACGTCACCTCGTTCGGCTTTGACGGTGCGGGGAGGATGAGCGCCGCCACCTTCGCGGACGGACGCACCACGCATATGGCCTACGACCCCCTCTCGCGCCTCGTCGAGCTGCGCGACTGGCTGGGCACGACGAGCTTTGCCTACGACGCGGTGGGCAACATGACGCGCACGCGTGACCATGCGGGCCGCGAGATGCGCTACGACTGGGGCAGGGGAGACGAGCTCCGCAGCGTCGTCTATCCCGGAGGCATGCGGACGTCCTACGACTATGACGAGGCCCTGCGCCTGAGCGGCGTGCATGCGCGGGGCCTTGACGTCGCATACGAGTATGACGCGAACGGCAACCTGGCCGCACGCACCTACTCCAACGGCACCGGCATGCGCCTGGGCCACGACGCACGCGGGCGTCTCACGCACCTCTCCAGCTACGATGCCGCAGGCCCCCTGGACGAGTTCTCGTATGCGTACGACCTGTGCGACAACAAGAGCGCCGTGTGCGCCCAGCGCCGCGGCATGCCCGACCTCTCAGGCGCGTATGCCTATGACTACGACGAGCTCAACCACCTGGTAGGCGTGACGCGGGACGGCAAGGCCCTGCGCTCCTACGAGTACGACGCCTTTGGCAACAGAACGAGGCTGAAGGATGTGCGGAAGGGCACGACCGACTACAGCTACAATGCGCTCGACCAGCTTGTACATGCCACAGATGCCCAGGGCGAGCATGACTACCGCTACGATGGCCGCGGCAACCTGGTCGCGGACATGGTCAACGGGGAGCCTGACGCGACGTACGAGTATGATGCCCTCAACCGTCTTGCATGCGCGCGCCGCGCGGATGGCCGTATGGCACGCTATGCGTACGATGGCATGCTGCGCAGGCGCACGACGAGACGACAGCTGGCCGAAGGAGCGGCGGATACCGTCGAGTACGTCCTCGATCCAACGAGGCCCTGCAACAACCTGGCACAGACCATCGTCGATGGGCATCTGAGTCAAAGCTACCTGTGGGGTGGCGGCAACCTCGTCGCCGTGGACACGGACGAGGGCAAAGCGGCATCCGTCACGCAGGATCCCCTCGGGAGCGTCTCCCGCATCCTCGACGAGAAGGGTGACGTGCTGTCGAGCTTTGGGTACGACGAGTTCGGCAACAGCGCGTTCGAGAGCGACGTGCTGAACGTCCCGTTCTCATACACCGGGTATCTCAAGGACGGTGTGACGCAGGGGCTCTATGCGCAGGCACGCCAGTACTTGCCGAACACGGGCCAGTTCATGTCGGCGGATCCCCTGCGCGGGTATGCCCGGCGCCCCGCTACGGCCAACAGGTACTCCTACTGCTGCCAGCAGCCGCTGGACTTCGTGGACCTCCTGGGCCTGAGCCGTCAGGATGCGGTGGACTATGCGCATCAATATGCGACGGATGATCCTAACAAGCGTAATCCCAACTACCCTTCATTTGGGTCCAATTGCGCTAACTTCGTCTCTCAGGCCCTATATGCCGGTGGAATGCAAATGAGCAAGGATTGGTTCATGTGTACCGCTGACGAATTCCATGGGCCTCTAAGCTGGCTTTATTCAAATGGATTTGGTGACTTTATTGGCAGGGTTGACAACCGCCTCGGTGTAGGAAATCTGTTTGGCTTCCACTACGGTGTACAGCAGGGAACCGATGATCGAGGGAATCGATATACGTGGTCGAATCCATGGGGTGCCGCAAGGGATCAGTATGAGTACTTTAGTGATCCAAAGAATGGCTATACGAACGGTACCATTGATATTGGTTCCTATAACAAGAACAACACAAGCGATACAGAGCGTGTCGAGAGTGACATTCAGGAAGCTGCCCAAACAGTTCAACCAGGTGATCTACTGTATTGGGATGATGGCGATGGCGTGCACCACGCGACAATAGTTACTAAGGTTAAGGACGGTGAGATCTACTATTCAGGCAATACGAATGCACCGGCAGGAGGACCATCCCAAGACGTTAGCATGAAGGAAACTATGGGCGATAATGGGGAGTCGGTTCATATCGTAAAGCTCAAGGACGAATGCTTTGACTAATAACAGGGGTTGGGGGCAGTGTCATGGGCAATAGGAGGCGTCGCATGATCCTTTTCGTTGCTGGTGTGGTGGCCGTGGCGGTCGGGCTCCTTGCTACACGGGCGTGGCGCTACCACGTCGAGCGCGATCAGGAGCGCCAGGAGGCCGAGCGGCAAGCTCGTGTGGAGCGGTATGGCGACGAGTTTCAGCCGCTGCTTGAGCGTGCCCGGGCCATCATGGACGGCACGGCGGACCCCGCGCCCTCCGAGGAGCGGGACGGGGAGCTGTGCGACTGGGCGTTTGCGCGACGGAGGGAATACTATCCTGACGTGGTGCGGTTTGACATCTCGCCCATTGAGCTGCTGGACGTGGAGTTCGAGGGTGACGACGAGGCAACCCTCACGGTCAGCTTCTCGAGGACTGGCTACCGCGCGGACGGCGCGGTGGACATGAGGTCCTCGCACTCGTCCGACAAGTGGCACGTGAGGAAGGAAGGGTCCGACTGGGTGGTCTACAAGATCGAGACCAAACCGTAACAGGGACACGTTACATGGATGGGCAGTGCGCCTTGATGACAGGAAGGACAGGTGCATGAGCGGTTCTATCGCGTCAAACATGGGGGTGGCCTCGCAGAAGAAGGCCGAGATGCTCTCTGCGCTCGATGAGTACGTGTCGTTCACGACACAGAGCGCGTCCGGCACGTCCGACGGGGTGCCTCCCGCCGACCATGACGAGCGCGCGCAGCGATACGAGGAGACTCTCTCTAAGTACGCGTCGTCCCTCACCCGTGATGCCGACGCGTTGGAGCGCATTGGCGTCACCTTCCAGGAGGGCGACGAGCTCATCGCGCAGTCGCTGATGGGGATCGGTGGGTAGCCGGTGGCTCCCGCAGAAGCGCGCATGAGCGCGCAGCACGATGGGACACGCTCCCTGCGCATGGAGTGTGAGAGGCGTGAGGACGCGGTGCGTGCGGCGGTTGCGTCCCGAGACGAGCTCAACGACCTCTTTGCTGCCAGCGTTCGTTATGGCGACTCCCAGGTCGTGGAGGCGCTGCGCTGGTCCATGAGCCAGGCCCTGTCGGCATGCGATGACCACGTCGATGAGACGCGCAGACAATTGCGACGCAGCGAGGATGTGTTGGGCGAGGCCCTGGCCAGGTCGAGGCGCGAGGTACCTGAGGGGGATGGCCCCTCTCCCATGTGACGCGGGCGCCATGGGAGATCCAGGCACGCCGTCGGTTCCAATGGTTCTCGAGTGGGGCGGGTGCAGGGGTCTTCGATCATGCGCCGCAGCGTGCTGTGCCTCTGGCACCTCGCGCGAATTGGTCGGTGGTTGGTTGCGACCTATCATCAGGGGGATGAACGCCGCAACAAGCGGAGGGAGGCTGCCGCATGGGGAAGGGAAGGATGCCTCGACTGCTGGCGGCCGGGCTGCTCATTGTGTTGGTGGCGCTCCTTGCCCCCGTCGCCCTGAGGGCGCTCCGGGCAACCCGCGCCGAGGTAACGTTCTGGCCAACATTGGAGCGTGCCCGTGCGGTCATGGCGGGCACGGCGGAGCCTCCGGCGTCTGAGGAGCTCGACGGGGCGCTGTATGAGAGGTCCTTCGACTTCCGGCGGCAGACGTACTACCCCGATGCGACGAGGGCCGAGGTCACTCCCATCATGGTCGTCGGCGCGGAGTACGACGGCGACGACGAGGTCGTGCTCACGGTCAGGTTCTCCGACACGTACTACCGCGCGGACGGGAGCGAGGCATGCGGTGCGTCGCACTCCCACGACAGGTGGTACCTGAGGCGGGAGGACGGGCGCTGGGTGTTCTATAGGGTGGAGACAAGGCTCGAGGGATGACGCGCATGAGAGGGTCTATCATCGCATCGAACGTGGGGGTGCCCTTGCAGGAGACGCCTGGGATGCCCCCTGTGGCCTTGTACCGTGAGGATGCCCAGTGATTCAAGACATCGGTGCCCATCGCTTTGACAACTCGTTCCGTGTGACCGCGCCCACGGCACGCAGCCATGTGCTTGCCTTCCGCAACAACAAGGCGCTCATGCGCATCGACGAGGACGGCACCCTTACGCTTCCGCGGCTTGCCGACTGGGGGACGTCTCCGCACGACCTCCGGTGCCGCTACCTCTTTGCGATAGACGACCAGCCCTTCTTTCTGGTGGAGCGCGAGCCTGCCCCAGCGTGCGAGGGGTTCTCCTTTGAGCCCATCTACGCGCTCCGTCAGGCGGAGCCGCGCTGGCTGGCCTTCGCCGACGAGACGGCCTATCAGCTCCATGGCTGGTATCGCGACAACCGCTACTGCGGGCGCTGTGGCGCCGAGCTGGGCCATGTGCCCACGAGCCGCGAGCTCGCCTGCGCCTCCTGCGGCAACGTCGTCTACCCCCGCATAAACCCCGCCGTCATCGTGGGCGTGACCAACGGCGACCATATCCTGCTCACGCGCTATGCGCAGGGCTACCGCAAGCCGGCCCTTGTGGCGGGCTTCACGGAGTTCGGCGAGACGCTGGAGGGCACCGTCCACCGGGAGGTGGGGGAGGAGGTCGGCCTTGCCGTCACCAACCTGCGCTACTACAAGAGCCAGCCGTGGTCGTTCACGGACACCCTGCTCTCGGGCTTCTTCTGCGATGTGACGAGTGACCCCACCATCCACGTCGACCACGACGAGCTCTCCTGGGGGGAGTGGGTGCGTCGTGGCGACCTGCTCGCCGAGCTGGGCGGGCGCTATGATACGTCCAGCCTCACCAACGAGATGATCGTGCTGTTCGCCCGGGGCAAGGAACCCAGGGCGTAGGGGCCATTCGGATGGACGTCGGGGAAGGAAAGCGCATATGCTGGGACGTAGGGCCACCTCCATCATCACGCACGACATCCTCTACAGCGGGGATCCGTTCACGCGCGTCAAGCTGAGTGGCCTGTTCTGCGAGGAGGATGTCCGTGCCGTCAACGAGGCGCGTCCCGACCTCTGTGGCTTTGTGGTCGACTGGCCCAGCTCGCACAGGCATGTGGGCCTCGGCAAGCTGCGGGGCCTCGTTCACAGGCTCGATCCCACCATCCCTGCCGTGGGGGTCTTCTGCAACCAGCCCCTGGGCATGGTGGCCGAGCTGGCGGACGAGGTGCTTGATGTGGTGGAGCTGCAGGGCGATGAGGACAACGCCTACATCACGTTCCTCACCGAGCTGGCGGACGTGCCCATCATCCAGACCATCCACGTGCACGATGCCTCCGACATAGAGCGTGCCAACGACAGCCGCGCCGACATCGTGATGCTCAACAGCTCCTGGGGCAGCTCGCGGCCCTTCGACTGGTTGCTTGTCGGAGGCCTGGCGCGTCCCTACATCCTTTCGGGCGGTCTGAACGAGCGGAACGTGGGTGCCGCGATAGCACGCCTGCATCCCTGGGGCGTCAACATCGATTCTGGCATCGAATCGGATCGGCTCAACGACCCGGACAAGATCTGTGACGTGGTTGCTGCCGTTCGTGCGACGGATGGTGGGTAGCCAGGGGGGCCGCTACGCCAACGCTGGCTGTGTGAGGTCGGCGGCGCGCCCGATGGCGTGACCCGCGAGCCCGAGACCACGGGCGTCCTCCTCGTCGAAGCATCCCTCGATGGGGGAGTCGAGGTCGAGCACGGCCACCACCTGGCCGTGCGTGTCGTGCGGGGCGATGCCGACCTCGGCATTCGAGGCGCTGTCACAGGCGATGTGACCGGGGAGCTCGTGCACGTTTGGCACGAGCTGGGTGATGTCCCGCGCGGCTCGATCGTAAGCGAGCGCCGGTCGACAGGGGAGGCAGCCTCTTCGAGAGAACCTCTCACGACCGGGGGAGCACCGTGCCAGACGCCCGCGTGCCATCTAGCCTTGCTTGGAAAGGCAGTCTGCGCAGACGCCGCGCAGCGTGAGGGTGGTATGGTCGATGCGACCGATGTGTGGGCTCTGTGCGGCGATGCATGCCGTGTCGGGCAGGACGTCCGGTATGTCAAACACGCGCCCACACTCGATGCAAGCAAAATGTGCGTGCTCCTCGCGATAGACGGACTCGAAGCGCTCGGTACCGTTGACGATTGCAACGGCACGCACCTGCCCAAGCCCTTGGAGGAGCCTGAGGTTGCGGTAGACCGTGGCGAGGCTCAGACTCTCGCAGGATCTCTTGAGGTCAGAGTAGATGGTCTCGGCGCTGGGATGCTCCCGTGTGCCGCAGAGGTACTCATAGATCATGTCGCGTTGGCGCGAATGTCGCATCGCCCTGGCCATGGCGCCTCCCCGCGTTCTGTCACCTCGCCTCCTGACATTGGCCCAAACATGATACCCCATGCCTCGGAGTGAACCTCATTGTGGCGGGATGGGCCATCGCGCTATGGTGATGGGCGCTGCAACGAGCCTGGAGGACGCCCGGACGGCTGCCCAGACGTTCGAGCATCCCGTGGGCCGGGGCGTCGACCTCCAGGCCGAGCACGAGCGCTACCTCACCGGGCGCCACTTCGGGAGGCCAGCGTCCGTGACGGGCTACCCTGCGGCCATCGAGGCCTCCTATATGCGGCGAAACGACGACGGCAGGACCGTGGCCGCAGCGGGCTGCCCCGTGCCGGGCATCGGCGAGATCATCGGCGGCTCCCGGCGCGAGGGGTGCCTCGACGTGCTCGAGCGGCGCATCGCGGAGCTGGGCATGGACTCCCGTCAGTACGGGTACTACCTGGACCTGCGCCGCTATGGCACATGCCGCCACGCGGGCTTCGGGCTGGGCTTCGAGCGCCCCGTGATGTGCCTCACGGGCGTGGACGACATCCGTGACGTCATCCCGCACCCGCGTACCGTGGGAAATGCGGACTCCTAGCTGGGAGCCTGCACCCTCCTCGTCCGGTGGCACGTCTCGGCGAGCGAGGAGGTCACTGTTTCGCCAGGTATCTGCGCAGCAAGAATGCGGTGAAGTAGGGTGTCGAGACGATTCCGACGCTCTCACCGATGTTTCCTCGATGCAGCTTGATGCCCCAGCTAATGTCCGAATAGGTACCGGAGGAGATGAGTTGCCTGAGAGACTTTGAGGTACCCCTCGTTGCCTTGACCTCTATGGGCACAAGCTCGCTTTTGGTGTGCAGGAAGAAGTCCTCTTCAAGCGTCGAGTCGGGCTTTTTGTAATAATGTAAGCCATACCTCTGCTTCGTCAGTGCTTCGGCGACGATGCTCTCGTAGAGGGCACTCTCGTAGACGCCAAGGTTCTTGTTCACCCGTAGGTCCTCGCTCGCCCCATCGTCGAGCATCGACACGAACGGTCCCGTATCGCCAAAGTAGACCTTGAGCATGTTCTCGGCATAGTTGCCCCTCAGCGGCAGCTCTGGAAACTCGAGACGCCTGCACACGTTCACAATGTCCGCCGTCTCCAGCCATTCGATGCACCCACGGTAGTCCCTGAAGCGCGTACCCGTCTTAACCTTGGATAGTTGGAACTTCTTGTTCTCCCTCGCGAGTTGGAACGGGATGCTGCTGAAGGCGTTGAGAATGCGACCTTGGTCGAGGCCCTGCGCATACTTGCGGATGCCCTCCTCGTAATCGGCGATGAGTTGCCGCTGGGTTTGGAGTGAGCGCTCGAAGGTTCCGCTCTCGATGAATGACGCGACTACCACAGGCATGCCGCCTAGGATGCAAAAGTCCAGGAAAAGGCCATCGAACGTACGCATCTCAAGCTCCGAGAACGGTTTGCCCTCCATGAGGGGGAAGTAGCGTGAGCCGCATCCCAAGGGTCCTCATGACGGACGTCTCGGGCGGTATGGGCATGGCCTCGCTCAAGGCGATGCTGCCCAGCGTGGGAAGGGAGTACGATCTCACGCTCCTCGTGCGGGACTTCGAGAGGAACCGCGCGGCGATGTCGCCGTCGATGTTACCGTTCCTAGGGCGGGCCGGCCTCAGCATCGTCTGGGGAGACCTCGACGACCGCGGAGCGCTCGTGGCCTGCCTCGAAGGCTGCGATCTCGTGCTGCACATGGCGGCGTTCGTCTCGCCGGCTGCGGACTACCATCCCACGACCGCCATGCGAGTCAACTTTGGTGGCACACGTAATCTCGTGGAGGCCGTGAGGGAGCTCGGGCAGGCGGACGCCACCACCCTTGTCTACATCGGCATGGTGGTCGAGACGGGCGACCGCATGCCGCCCATCCACTGGGGGCGCGTTGGCGACCCCATCGAGCCGAGCATGTTCGACTACTATGCCGTCTCGAAGGTCGCCGCGGAGCGATACGTGATCGAGTGGGGCCTCGGGCGCTGGGTCAGCCTGCGCCAGACGGGCATCACCGGTCCCGCCATGGCCAGGATCCGCGACGCCATCCAGCTTCACAACTGCCTCGACAACGTGCTCGAGTACATCTCGGATCGTGACTCGTGTACGATGATGGCGCACCTGGCCTCATACGATGCCGCGGGGAGCCTGCCAGGCGCGTTCTGGGGCCACGTCTACAACGTCGGTGGCGGCGAGGCCTGCCCCGCGTGAGCACCTACCAGATGCACCAGTCCCTGTGCGGTGAGCGGGGCCTCAGGAGCGAGCCCGCACCTGGTGCTGGAGGGCGGGCACTGGTGTCCCGAGTGCGAGCGCACGAGCTGGAACTATGGCGCCCACGCCGAGGTGGCACACATCACGAGCCCCATAAGAGATCGAAGGCGCCTATTAGAAAAGAAGACCCTCGCAGTCTCTGGTGGGGGTTGAATAGCAGCCTCCTTTCTCCGCACGTGGGAGAACGGTAATACTGTGGACATAAGAGCAAGATTGCATCAATAAACTGCGACAATAACCAGGTTGATACCAAGGGACTGGAATGGACCGGCAATTTGGGGAAGGGAGCACATGGGAATCGAGTTTTCTAGCCGAGCCAGGAGCCGCATGGCCGACATGAGCAAGACGGATCGACTGATTGCCACCTATCTGCTCGACCACTCACAGGAGGCTTGCCATCTCTCGAGTGCCGAGTTGGCAGAGACGATTGGGGTCTCCAAATCTGCCATTACCCGTTTCGTCAAATTTCTTGGCTATGAGAATCTACGCGAGATGCGCGTCCAGCTCGCGTCTACGCGGCTTCCCGTCATTTTCTTCGATGACTTCGAGAGGGGCTCAACGCTCGACACCGCACAGTCAGTCTTCGAGCATAGTGCCAACTCCCTCATCGAGACCATGTCGGCTCTCAGGGAGGAGAGCCTCGACGCTGCCGTCCAGCTTCTCGGTCGTTCCAAGCTCTGTGGCCTATTCGGAACGGGTGGGTCGTTCCCGATTCTGTACAGCGCATTCCATCGCTTTCAGCGTACTTCCTTGCGAATGATCCTCCAGGCCGACATGCACATGCAGCTTGAGATCGCGGCAAACCTCTCTCCTGACGACTGCGCTCTCGTAGTCTCTCACTCGGGTCGCAACAAGGACGTGATGCGGGTTGTCAAGATCCTCAAGGAGGGTGAGGTGCCAATCGTGAGCATCACCTCGAATCCCACCTCGCCCCTTGCTGAGCAGAGTGACATTACGATTTGCTCCGTTGCCGAAGAGACGAAGATCAGGCCTGAGGCCATCACCTCCACCGTCGCCCAGATGGTCATCGTCGACACGCTCTTTGCCCTGTACGTCGAACATATCGACAAGGATCCAAGCCGCTTTGCTCGGATTCGTTCGGTCATCAAGGAGACGAGGCTCTGACGCCTTTCCGCTGTTGGCGGAGCGACCCTTCAGGAATTCGTGACACGGCCTTCCCGATGGGATGCAAGGCGGACTCCTTCGGTATTTTAAAAACTTAATTTTAAAATAATATAGAAAATCTCAAAATTAAGTTTTACAATAGCACTCGAGTTTGGGGAAGGAGGAATCCCCGGCGTGTAGGGGGCACGAGAAGGGGTTCCTCTCTCGAGGCAGCACTGTCACGCGCACAGCGTGGCGTTTTCCCTGTTGGACAAGAGAGAGGGAGGAAGGTTCATGCAAGTTACCGTTACTCAGGCGCTGATAATCTCGATTTGGATTGCAGCGGTCATGTCTCGCGCATTTTTAGGTGGTGCCACGACCACGCTGCGCTTCACCCCAATGATGACGGGGCTTGTCGTCGGCATCGTCTTTGGTCGTGTTGCTGACGCAATGGTTGTCACTGCAGCAATCCAGCTGATCTACATGGGCGTCTTCTCGCCTGGCGGCCAGATGCCCTCCGAACCTGCCATCGCCGCGGCCATCGCCGTGCCGGTCAGCCTGCTTTCCGGCCAGAGCGCCGAGTCTGCGATTGCCGTCGCCGTGCCCGTTGGCCTTCTCGGCTCCTATCTTTACCAGCTCCGCTTCTTTGTGAACACGCTTGTCATGAGCCACATGGCCGACGACGCCGCCAAGGAGGCCGACAGCAAGAAGCTCGGCTTCGCCATCATCGGCATGCCCATCATCATCGCTTTCGTGATCTACATCCCGTTCATGTTCGTCGCGCTCTACTTCGGCGTTCCCGTGATCTCCGACATCGTCTCCTCCGCCTCTGGCACCGTGATCTTCCATGTGCTCCAGACCATTGGCGGCGGACTTGCGGCAATCGGCATCGCCGTCACCGTCTATGCAATCGGCAAGAAGAACTACGTCATCTTCTTCCTGCTCGCCTTCTTCCTGTCGATGATTTTGAAGAGCCTCGACATCACCATGATCACCTATGCCATCGTCGGCTCGATCATTGCCTTCATCTTTGTCCTGGCGAAGAACGAGACCGTCGAGATGATCGGGTCGAACGTCCCCGGCACCGCCTGCGCCGCCGACGAGGATGACGACTACTGATTCCCGAGACAAGACCCCTTCCAGAAAGGTGGCAACACATGACTGATGCAATTTCGGCCTCCCAGGCCACTGAAGTTGACAATGCTCCCACCGACTACACCGACTACCAGCCTGAAGAGATCACTAAGAAGGACGTCGCCCTTGCGTGGCTGCGCTTCTACTTCGCCGATGAGATTCCCCACTGCTTCGATAAGTACCTCGCACCTGCACTTACCTGGGCCCTCATGCCCATCCTCCAGAAGCTCTACAAGCGCAAGGAGGACCTGGCGGCGGCGTATCAGCGTCACCTTCTCTTCTTCAACACCGCCATCGCTTGGGGCGGCGGCACCATCACCGGCATCACCGCTGCGCTTGAGACTGCGCGTGCCAAAGAGCTCACATCCGGTCTGCCGGTCACCGTCGACGACGACCTGATCTACAATACCAAGGCCGGTCTCATGGGTGCCTTGGCCGGCATTGGCGACTCAATCGATTCCGGTACCGTCCAGTACATCTTCATAGCCATCGCCCTGCCTTGGGCTCAGGCTGGCTCTGCGGTCGGTGCACTGTTCCCCTTCATCGCCTTCTCCCTGTATCAGCTCGTCATTGGCTACTACTTTGCTCAGCTGGGCTTCTCTCTGGGTCGTTCTGCTGCAAACGAGATTGTGGGTTCCAAGATGCAGGGCATCATCGATGGCCTCTCCATCCTTGGCCTGTTCATGATGGGCATTCTTGCTGCCAGCTATGTCAAGGTGGCTTCTCCGCTCGCGTTCAACATCTCCGGCAAGGACTTTGTCATCCAGGACATCCTCGATAGCATCCTTCCGGGCCTGCTGCCCCTCGTGACCGTTGGCGGCGTGTACCTCTACTTCGTCAAGAAGGGCCTGAACGTTACCAAGGCACTTCTCGGTCTGACAGTGATCCTCGGTGTCCTTGCTGCTATCGGTATCCTTTAAGGCTAGGAGAGAACTCTCATGGGACAGGTTGTGCTTGCTCGCGTTGATTCGCGCCTCATTCACGGTCAGGTTATGACGACCCTCTCGAAGTCCGCAGGGGCGACGGCAATCTTCGTCGCAGACAACACCTCGGCAAAGGATGACTTCATCAAGAGCGTCATCCTTGGCTCCGGCTCGCGTACGGGTCTCAAGTGCCGTGTCCTCAAGGAGGACGGAGCGGTTCGCTACTGGAACGATCGTCAGTATGATGACTACAAGGTGATTCTCCTCACCAAGTCCATCGAGGTCATGGCCGGCATCATCAAGGGTGGCGTCCCCATCAGGACGCTGAACCTAGGAGGCCTGCCTGCGCGTCCCGGCCTCACCGAAATCATCAAGGCCGTTCACATAAACCGTGCTCAGTATGACCTCCTCTGCGAGTTCGAGCGCGACTATGGCATTGACATCTACTTCCAAGCCACGCCCTCACTTCCGAAGATGACCCTCAAAGAGGCGGCCAAGATCATGGAAGGGGTTAGCGAGTGATGGTAGGGATTCTGCTCGTCAGCCACGGGAGGATGGCCGAGGGCATGCTCGATACCTTGGGCATGGTCATGGGTGAGGTCGAGCAGCTCGACCACGTCTCGCTCGTGATGGGGGAGGACTACGAGGTCTTCGAGTCCCAGATCGCCCAGAAGACGCGTGACCTCAACGATGGCGATGGGGTTCTTGCGCTTGTCGACCTCTTTGGTGCGTCTCCGTTCAACGTGACGCAGAAGGTGGCCCATGCGCTTGAGGGGGAGGGCGTGCGGATTCGCATCGTATCTGGCATGAACCTGGGGATGCTTGCAGAGGCAGTCTCCATGAGAGAGGGTTCCACGCTCGAAGGGCTTGTCAGCGTGGCCATGGAAGCGGGTCATAGGGGCATTGGCGAACCCGTCCAGGTCGTAGACGACGAGAACGACGGCGACTACTAGTCAGGTGGGGCCGCGTCGAATGTGGCGTGACCCCCTCTAAGGGGAGAGGTTGGCGTGGCGAAGAAGGGGCTTTACATCTTCGACTTCGACGGGCTTCTCGTTGACACCGAGCGCGTCTATCGGGAAGGCTGGCGCACGGCCTTTGACAGGGCAGGGCTCGACATGCCCGACTCCGAGCTTGAGTCCTGGGTCGGAAGGAGCATCGACTATACGAGCGCTGCGGTAGAGAGGCGCTTTCACGACCCGGACCTCTACCCAAGGCTGTATGCGTTGCGTGAGGAGTATGTGTACGGCGCGATAGCGGCGGGCGGAATCAAGCCGAAGCCGTTCGCCCTCCATGCCCTTCGTGTCGTTCATGATGCCAACCGCCACGTGTGTGTCGTCTCCTCGTCGTTGCGCCGTCGCGTCGTGGCGATTGCGGAGAGGCTCGGTTTCCTGGGGCTCGTTGATCATATCGTGGCCTCGGAGGACGTAGGGCAGAGGAAGCCGAACCCCGAGCCCTACCAGAAGGCGCTTGAGAAGTTTGAGTGCAGCCCCTCGACGGCAGTCGCCTTCGAGGACTCGCTGACGGGGCGACACGCAGCGTTTGCGGCTGGCATCGACGTCTGGCTTGTGCCGGACACGAGCTCACCCGCGTTTGAGATACCGGATGGCATCGCGTGCGCCAGTGACCTACGGATTGCGCTTCGTCTGTTGGATATGGAAAGTGGGGTGTGAATCTTGGGAATTCCCGAGAGGCAGGCATACGTTGAGCCCGAGGATCGCGACACGCGCGTGGGCGACCTGATCCTTCGCTACGGCGTGATCCTCGGAAGGCGTTGCACGCGAGGCCAGAAGAAGCGCTTCCTGGCTGCGGCGGCCCGTCAGTTTGAGCTGTGCGGATACGGACCCTCACTTGACGAGGACAGTCACGTGGTCAGGGGTGCTGGCTCGAAGCGTTTCGTCAATCTCTACGCCGGTGATGTTGATCATGCCGACGTGCTCTTTATCACGTACTACGACACGCCTGGGCTTACGCTTCCGGATCGAGGTTCCAAGGCATTCCAAACGGGCTTCCGCCCCCAAGACGTCTTGGTGTCCTCGCTGTTGCTGGGCGTGACTGCCCTCGCGGGCGCCCTTCTCATCTATCGTTTCGCACTTCCGCTGGTCTTCTCCGCTGGCATCCTGAGTCTGGGAGGTCTGCTCTTCGTTGCCCTCTGCGTGCCCCTGCTCGCTTTCGTCACAGGCTTTAGGGAGGGCCTTCCAAGATGGAACAACAGGGTGAGGAACTCATCGAGCCTGGCAGTTCTCTTTGACCTGGCCAGGCAGGTGCGAGACGAGGCTTCCGGCAAGAAGGTCGCCTTCGCTTTCGTGGATGAGGGGTGCCGGTCTGGGCGCGGGCTCGAGATGTTGCGTAGGCGCCTGGGAAGACGCAGGCCGAGGCGCATCTACGTGGACTCCCTTGGCTCGGATGGAGATCCGATCTGCCTCACCAATCTGCGTTGCCCCCCTGAGTGGGAGGACCGGGTCGCCGTTAGGCGACTGGGTACCGAGAAGCGCAAGCAGTACGGGGACTACCTCGTGTGCGCTGGCAAAGAAGACGGCACCGGGGAGATTGTCATCGACACCTCGAGCGAGGTCGGCACCCAAAGGGTGATCGATCGAAGCTCTCTTCTCATGGCACTGGCCCAATAGCCCAACGAAATCATCTGGGAGGAACTATGCTGACCGAGTATATGAACAAGAACGGATTCTACGAGGCTCTCTCGAAGACGGGCGTCATTCCCGTTGTCGTGCTTGAGAGGGCTGAGGATGCCGTGCCGCTGGCCAACGCCCTCGTCAAGGGCGGTCTGCCGGCTGCCGAGGTGACGTTTCGCACCGCTGCTGCGGCCGACTGCATCCGCAAGGTGTCCGAGAAGTGCCCGGATATCCTCGTTGGCGCAGGAACCGTCATCAACGTCGAGCAGGCGAAGCGCGCGGTCGATGCTGGTGCACGGTTCATCGTGGGGCCCGGCTATGACATCGAGACCGTCGAGTGGTGCATTGCGAACGAGGTCAATGTGATCCCTGCGGCTGTCACGCCGAGCGAGTTGATGGCCCTCATCAACAGGGACGTGCACGTGACCAAGTTCTTCCCCGCGAACATCTATGGCGGGATTCCGGCCATCAACGCTCTGGCCAGCGTGTTTGTGGGCCATCGCTTCATGCCGACCGGTGGCGTCAACTCCGAGAACCTCACGGACTACCTGGCGAACCCCTCGATCATCGCCGTGGGCGGTACCTGGATGGTCAAGCCAGAGCTCTTTGCCGATGGCGACTTCTCCCAGGTAGAGACCATTGCCTCCGAGGTGTCGGCAGCCGTCTGCACCCACTGTGCCTAATGCCACTGCTGAATGATTCTGGGGTCTTGGGAGGGAGAATGGCTCATCAACCCAAGTTGGATAGCGCAATCAAATTTGGTGCCGGACGAGTTCGCTGCGAGCAGGGACTGCTGTCCCAACTTGGCGAGGAGCTCGCGCGCTTTGGCAGGAAGATGCTCATCGTGGCGGGTCCCCGTTCATGGGATGCCGTTAAGGACGAGCTTGTTCCCAGCATGGAGGCGGCTGGTGTCGACCATCAGCTCGAGATCTACACCGGCTGGTGCAGCTTCGAAGGTGCGCAGGCGCTTGCGGACAAGGCAGGGGCCGAGGGCTGCGACGAGATCGTTGGTGTCGGTGGCGGCAAGATCACGGACCTCTCAAAGGCCGTCGGTGAACTTGCGGGCCTCGGGGCCATCAACGTACCCACGAGCGCCTCCTGCTGCGCCCCCTTCACCTGCATGAGCGTCATGTACACCGCCGAGGGCGGCAAGCTCAAGAGCTGGCGCTTCGACCACGAGATCGATGGCGTCTACATGGACATGGACGTCATTGCCGCATGCCCCATCCGCTACAATGCCGCCGGCATCCTTGACGCAATGGCAAAGAAGGTCGAGATGCTCAACGGGCGGCCTCAGATGCTCCTCGAGGACACGCCGATTGACGTCTACACTGCGTACAACATGGCGGACTATGCCTACGACGTCCTGGCTCAGGAGGGCATCCAGGCCATCGAGGACAACCGTGCCGGGAAGGTCACGAAGAAGCTTACCGACGTCGCCTTCCTGAACGTCATCGTCACGGGCGTCATCGCGAACGCCACAAAGAGCTTCCGTCAGTCGGAGCTTGCGCATGTCATATATGACGGTGTTCGCACGCACTTTACGCACGAGGCCGCCAATGCCATCCATGGCGAGATCGTTGCCATCGGGCTGTTCTGTCAGCTGTACTTCAATGGCCTCAGGGACAAGGAGGAGGAGCTTCGCGAGTTCATGCGCAAGATGGACCTCCCCCTCACGCTTGGCGAGGTCGGCATCGAGCCGACCGAGGGGAACCTCAACACCATTGAGGAGTACATAGTCAACTCGCGCCACTACGACTCTGATGATCCCGCCGATCGCCAACGCTTGCACGAGGCAGTCCTTGAAATGGCATGAGGACGTTCATCATTTCGCTTTAAGAAGAGAAAGGCGTTTACCATGGAGCGTGCGATCGACAGGCTCGAGCCCTTCCAGAGGGCAATCACCAAGGCACACTTCGCCTCGGCAGGCGTTTCGGTTGACTCCCTGAACAACACGGACAGGCCACTCATCGCAATCGCGAACAGCTGGGACGAGATCTGTCCGGGACACGAACCCCTGCGCAAGCTCGCCGAGGAGGTAAAGAAGGGCATCCTCGAGGCAGGTGGCGAGCCGATCGAATTCAACACCATCGCCATCTGTGATGGCATTGCACAGGGGCACCAGGGCATGCACTACAGCCTTCCCCACCGCGAGATCGTTGCCGATTCTGTCGAGGCCATGGTGAGGGGCACCAACTGCTTCGATGGCGTTATCTATATGGCGAGCTGCGACAAGATCGTTCCAGGCATGCTCATGGCCGCCGGCCGTATTGACCTTCCTGGTGCGATTGTCTCGGCAGGCCCCTGCTATGACGAGATCAGGCCGAGCCAGTCGAAGGAGCTGCGCGCCCGCTTCCTGAGGGGGGAGGCCACCGAGCAAGAGGTCATCGAGGGCACGCTCAAGTACTACACGGGTCCGGGCATCTGCCCGTTCCTGGGAACCGCGAATACCATGTGCTGCCTGGCGGAGGGCCTTGGCATGATGGTGCCAGGGGGCGCCCTGCAGCCGTCTCCCACGGCGCAGCGCCGTTTCATCGCCCGCCGCACGGGCGTGGCAGTCGTCGAGATGGTGCGCAAGGGCGTCAAGGCGTCCGACATCATGACGCAGGCAGCCTTCGACAACGCCGTGGCCCTTCTTGCCTCCATCGGCGGATCGCTCAACGCCCTGTTGCACCTCCCCGCCATTGCGGACGAGCTTGGCTGCTCGGTCACTTGGGCGCAGGTTGCGGAGGCCACGAGCAAGACCCCGGTCGTCTGCGACATTGTCCCGAACGGCGACATCTCCTGTGTGAGCCTGTACAAGGCAGGCGGGGTTCCTGCGGTCATGAAGACCATCGAGGCATCTCTCGACACCTCCGTGATGACCATCAATGGCAAGACCCTCGGCGAGAACCTTGCTGGGGTCAGAGACATCGACCGCTCGGTCATCCGTACCCAGGATGACCCTGCGTCCGTGGTGAATGGCATTCAGGTGCTCTATGGCAACATTGCGACCGAGGGCACGCTCGTCAAAACGAGCGCCGTTCCGGCAGGCCAGCACGTCTTCCACGGACCCGCCATGTGCTTCGACAGCGAGGAGGAGTGCTTTGCCGCATACAACGCGAAGAGGATTGCCGCTGGCACGGCGGTCATCATCCGCTACGAGGGTCCAGTGGGTGGACCCGGCATGAAGGAGCTCCACCGCGTTACGGAGATCATGAAGGGCATCCCAGGCTCTGCCGTCATCACCGACGGGCGCTTCTCCGGTGCCTCGGGCGGCCTTTCCGTTGGGTATCTCTGTCCCGAGGCCGCAGAGGGTGGCAATATCGCCCTGGTGAAGGACGGCGATATCGTCGACATCGACCTGGGTGCGAACTCGATTAACGTCGAGGTCTCTGACGAAGATCTTGAGCGCCGCCGCGTCGAGTGGGAGCCCGTTGTCCACGAGGTTCCCCGTGGACTCCTGCATCGCTATGTGAGGCTCGTTGGCCCCGCGAAGGACGGTGCGCTCTGCAATCGGTAGGCAGCCGTAGCTTGCGATACGCTTTTGCCTGGCGCTGCTGTCACAGATCGGGCATGCCCTTGCTTCGTCACTCCCTCTGCGCATGTCCGATTCAGATGCCTATGCTCAGACAATCCATGCTCCCGCCGCGCCGGGGCGCACAGCCAAGGCCCACAGGCAGTGTGGCGGAGGATGCCATCTCTGCTGAGTGACCTGGTCTGGCGTTTACTCAACGCATGCGACGCCCGTCTCGCCTCAAAACGCATGCCCGATGAGGATGATGCCCGTCGCATTGATGCCACTGCGCACTCAGCAGAAGTGACAGTCGGGATCGAGAGGGTATACGATCACCCTTCATACAGCTGCGCGGCATCGACGAACATCCCATCCTCGCCCAGTTTCTCTCTCGTTGCCTGGCCGATGGCTCGCTTGGAGAACAGGGCGTGGTTTGTGGACGTATAGCTTCCGATGAGGCCCGTTCGGTGCATGAGCTTTCGTGCGGCTTCGGTCCCATCAAACGAGGTGCGCCACTTGCACTCACCAACAAGAAGCCCATCCCGGCGGTTATTCGAAATAACGAGGTCGATGTCGGCTTGCTCCCGATCCTCCTGGTCGGCACCCCACCATCTTCCGAACTTGGTCGCAGGGAAGGGTAGGGCTCCTGCCTTGGCCTGGGAGACTGTTCACTGGAGGCAGATGTCCTTGGACCAATGACCCACATACGTGGGCATCTCCTCGTCCGTCAGTAAGTCATGTGCCGCTAGTTGTTGTTGGCCATGACATTGTTTACGTCGACGATGCGTGACATGGGAGGTGGGCGGTCGGCGAATATGGCATTCGCGGCAGCGCCCGCATTCGCACTCAGCGGAGATAACGTCTGGGACCTCGGCTAGGACTGGGCGTTATACGGATGCCCAAGGCAATCAGCTGACAAAACCGGTTTCTGAAAGCTTTTCCTACGCTCACCTAGCCAATGCGCTGACTCGGGGCACTGCCGTCTCGGCATGTCCCGCTGCGAGGGAGAATGAGCGGAGCATATGTATGCCTGTGAGGACGGCAGACGAGGCAGGAGATGAGAGGATGAGCATCCGCGTTTCCTATGATGAGGTGGAGGCGACCATCAGACGAGCCCTCCTCAGGGCGGGCCTCAGCGATGAGGTAGCCTCCGAGTGCGCCCGGACGCACGCATCGACGTCCCTGGACGGCATCGAGTCGCATGGCCTCAACCGGGTTCCGCGCTTCATCGACTACGTGCGCAAGGGGTGGGTCGATCCCTCCGCCACCCCCGAGCTGGTGGGCGCGCACGGTGCGGTCGAGAACTATGATGGGCACCTGGGCCCGGGCATCACTAACGCTCGCTTCGCCATGGGCCGTGCCATCGCCCTCGCAAGGGAGCATGGTATCGGTTGCATCGCCCTCAGGAACACGACCCACTGGATGCGAGGTGGCACCTATGCCTGGCAGGCGGCGGAGGCGGGGATGATGGCCCTCTGCTGGACCAACACGGAGAGCTCCATGCCCCTGTGGGGCTCCGCGGAGCCAAGTGTGGGCAACAACCCCATTTGCATCGCGGTCCCCCGGTCGGAAGGGCCCGTCGTGCTCGACATGGCCCTGAGCCAGTACTCGTGGGGCAAGATCGGCTCCTGCCGCCTTCAGGGAGTCCAGCTGCCCTACCCGGGAGGCTTCGACGCCCAGGGAAACCTCACGTCCGACCCCGTGACCATCGAGGAGACGCGCCGCATCCTCCCCACAGGCTACTGGAAGGGTTCGGGCATGGCCCTGGCGCTCGATCTCGTGGCGGCAGCGCTGGCAAACGGCAAGTCGGGCTCGCAGATGGATGACGAGGGAAGGGGCTCGTGCACGGGTGCCTGCCAGGTCTTCGTGGCCCTGGATCCCTATCTCTTCGGCAGCGAGGAGGAAGTCCAGGGGATGGTCAACGAGCGCATCGCCCGCGCGGATGCCGCCACGCCCCTCGACCCCGACTACCCGGTCACCTATCCCGGGGAGCGTACGCTCCAGACCCGTGAGCGCAACCTCAGGGAGGGCGTCGTGGTGGACGAGATGATCTGGCAGCAGGTGTGCGGCCTGGCAGAGGGGACGGAGGGTTCCATCGAGGATCTCTCCGCGGTGTAGGCAGGGGAGCAAGCGGCATGGAAATGACCTTCAGGTGGTACGGCTCGAGCGAGGAGAGGATCACCCTCCGGCAGATACGGGAGATTCCGGGCGTCGATGGCGTGGTGGGCTGCCTCATGGACATCCCCGTGGGCGAGGTGTGGCCCGAGGAGCGCATCGCCGCCCTCAGGCGCGAGATCGAGGGCGTCGGCCTCACGCTCAAGGTGATCGAGTCGGTCAACGTGCACGATGACATCAAGGCCGGCCTTTCCACGCGCGACAGGTACATAGCCAACTACTGCCAGACCATCCGCAACCTCGCCCACCAGGGCATCCAGGTCATCTGTTACAACTTCATGCCGGTCTTCGACTGGGTGAAGAGCGACCTCAGCTTCCAGCTGCCAGATGGTTCGAACACCCTGGCCTTCAGGGGGCGGGAGATTCCCGATGACCCCAACGTGCTGCTCGAGCGCTATGCCCAGGGCACGGGGAACTACGTCCTCCCCGGCTGGGAGCCCGAGCGTCTTGCGCAGATAAAGCACCTCTTCGAGATCTACCGGGGCGTGGGGGAGGAACAGCTGCGCGCGAACCTGGTGCACTTCCTTGAGAGTATCATCCCCACCTGCGAGGAGTGTGGCGTGAGGATGGCCATCCATCCCGATGACCCACCCTACAGTCTCTTTGGCCTGCCACGTATCATCAAGGGTCGCGAGGATCTCGACTGGCTCTGCCGTGCCGTGGACTCCCCGGCGAACGGCATCACGCTCTGTACGGGCTCCATCGCGGAGGATCCCTCCAACGACGTGTACGCGATCCTTGCCGAGTTCACCCGGCGTGGCCGCATCCACTTCGTCCATGCGCGCAACATCAAGTACCTCGAGCCTGGGAAGAGCAGGGACTTCTACGAGGCTGGCCACCTCTCCCGGGATGGCTCCCTCGACATGTTCAAGATCATGGCCGCCCTGCACGACAACGGCTTCGACGGGTTCATCCGTCCCGATCATGGGCGCATGATCTGGGGTGAGACGGGTCGTGCGGGCTACGGCCTCTACGACCGCGCGCTCGGCATCGCCTACCTCAATGGCCTCTGGGAGGCCCTGGAGAAGCGGGGTGCGTAGAGGCCGGGCGCCTCGAGTCTCGTAGGCGCCACCAGGATGGACCGACACGAGGGGGCGCCGCTACCTCCGGCGCAGCCGCACGGCGAAGCCGCCCACCTCGCCCTCGAGGAACACGGAGGTGTAGCCACGCTCGTCGCGGTTGACGCCCTTCTCCACGAAGCGGTACCCCCGCCGCTCGAACCAGGCTTTGGCACGGTCAACATCCACGCAGCTCACGCCGATGTGTCCCCGCTCGCCCAGGAGCCGCCCCTTCACGACGTCCACCATGTCGCTGGCGAAGCAGCCTCCTCCCTTGTCATAGACGGGCAAGCCGAACAGGGTCGCGAAGGAGGTGGCGACCTCCTTGGCCTCCGCCGCATCGTCGCAGTTGATGCCCACATGTGCAAGCTCGAAGCCATGCATCGCATAGCTCGACCGACGGCAGATCTCACGGATCTCATCGAAGCGTCCCTGGGCGACGAGATCCTTCGGGGCCAGCCACGAGCCGCCGCAGGCAAGGACGTTGGGCTGGGAGAGGTAGCTGGTGAGGTTGGGCGGCCCGATGCCGCCTGTGGGCACGAAGCGCATGGACCCATAGGGTCCGGCAAGGGCCTTGAGCGCGGGGACACCGCCGTTCACCTCGGCCGGGAAAAACTTCACGGCCGCGAGTCCATGGTTCTGGGCGTCCTTGATCTCGCCGGGGGTGGCGGTGCCGGGGAGGATGGGAACCTCGTGGTCGATGCATCACTCGACGACCGCGGGTCATACCCGGGCGTGACGATGTAGCGGGCGCCGGCGTCCACTGCCCGCCGGGCTACCTCGACCGAAGTGACGGTGCCGGCCCCGACGAGGATACCGGGCACCTTGGAGGCCATCTCGCGTATGGAGGCCTCGCTCGCGGCGGTGCGGAAGGTCACCTCGGCCGTGGGGATGCCCCCTCCACCAGGGCCTGGCCGAGCGGCGCGGCGTCCTGGGCCGCGCCGAGTGCGATGACGGGGACGTGCCGATGGCGTGTACGTCGCGCAGGAGGCTCTCGAACATGTCCGCTCCTTCCAATCGATGGCTCGTCGCGGGAGAGTGGGTCATGGTGGGCTAGTGGTTGCGGGAGAGATAAGCAGCAAGCCCCTCGCGGTCGGGCATGCCCTCGTTGTCCCCGCGCGCCTGTACCTGGAGGCTGCCAATGGCGTTGCCACGTGTGACGGCGGCGCGGATGTCCAGCCCCTCCAGAAGGGCGGTGAGTACGCCTGCCGCAAAGCCGTCCCCGGCACCCACCGTGTCGACGGTGTGCTCGACGGGGAAGGTGCCTCCCCATCCCCGCGCGCCGTCCGTGTCAAAGTAGGCACCGCGAGAGCCGCACTTCACGATGACCGTGCGCGTTCCCAGCTCACGGTAGCGTCGGGCCGCCTCCTCGGGCGCGAGCTCCTCGTCACCCAAGAGCTCACGCGTCTCGGCGATGCCGGGGAGGAAGAGGTCAACCTGGGAGGCCATCTCGTTCATGAACGCGGCCATCGTCTGGCGGTCGGGCCAGAGCTGGGGACGGAGGTTGGGGTCGAAGGAGATCGTGAGGCCCGCCTCGCGTGCGCGCCGCACCAGGAGCCTCGTGGCCGCGCGCGTCGACTCGGAGAGCGCGGGCATGATGCCCGTGAGGTGCAGGATGCCGTAGACGGACATGTCGAGGTCGGCCACGTCGGCGGGAGAGAGGGTCGAGGCGGCTGACCCCCGGCGCAGGTAGTAGATTTCCGGATCGCCGTTAGGCGTGAGGCTCTTGAACATGATGCCCGTCGGCCGCTCGCTGGTGCGGGTCGTAAACTCGGTGGAGATGCCACACTGGTTCATGAGCCTGACGATGAGCCTGCCATGGAAGTCGTCACCGAGTTTGGTGAGGTAGCCCACCCGGTGTCCCAGGCGGCTCACGCCGATGGCAACGTTCAGCTCTGCCCCGGCAACGGCCAGGGCGAAGGTGCGGGCCCGGTCGAGCCCGCCCTCCTGCTGTGACATGTAGAGCCCCATGGGCTCGCCCACCAAGAGAATCCCCTTTTGTTCCTGCATGTGACTCCTACCGCCTCGTTGCGCTGCCATACGTTCGAATGCTATGTGCGCCCACCGTCCAAGAGCGTTGACCTCCTCACGGTGAGCTCGCAGGGCACCTCGATGGTCCTCCTGGCGCCACCGGGGTCGCCGATGCGCTTCATGAGGAGTTCCGAGGCCTCGACACCCATGCGGTATGGGTGGACCTTGTAGGTGGTGATGCCCATGCCGATGATCTCGGACCAGTCCCAGGCCATGCTGCGCGACCAGTCCCAGTCGTCGGGGCCGCAGATGCCCACCTGCTTGGGGATGGAGAGTCCCAGCGTGGAGGTGGCGTAGACGAGGTTGACGAGCGTGACGGAGTTACTGCTGACAAGGCCGGTGACCTGGCCTTCAGGGGTCTCCTCGACCACGCGTCGCACCTCGTCACGCACGTGTCGAGCGTCACCGATTCTGAGCGTTATCACGTCGTCCATGGGGTTGGCGCGCCCGAAGCAGGCCCTGTCTGCAGAGCAGAACCCGTCGAGCCGGTCCTTGCGGACGCTGTTGTTGGTGTAGTCCTCGGTGAAGAGCACAGCCCTGTCAAATCCCTGGTCGTGCAGGTGGTGTACCAGCTCCTCCATGGGGGCGTGGTAGTTGCCGGTCACGAGGTCGAAGTTGAAGTTGTCGATACGCCGGTCGAGCAGGACGACCGGCAGTCCCGAGTTGGCGAGCTGGATGAGGTAGGGGTTATCGTGGGAGGTCGTGTTCACGATAAGGCCGTCCACCTGGTGCGTGAGCAGGGTGCGGATGTAGTTGGCCTCCTTCTCAGGGGAGTCGCTCGAGTTGACGAACACGGGGATGTAGCCGTGGGCATCGAGGTAGTTGCCGATGCCGGAGATGAGCATCGAACTGAAGGGGCTGGTGATGTCGGCCACGACGACGCCGACAAAGAGGGAGCGTTGGGTCTTGAGGCTTCGTGCGATGGCGGAGGGCTGGTAGTCGGAGAGCCGGATGGCCGTCTCAATGCGTCTGCGGGTGTCCTCGCGCATCAGGTTGTACTTGCCGTTGATGTAGCGTGAAACCGTTGTCTTAGATACGCCCGCGGCGATAGCGATGTCCTCGATGGTCACCTTGCCGGTCCTTCTGGACATGATCCACCCTCCTTGTGTCCCACGCGCGATGGCAGGATCCATTCATCCCGCATTCCACCTCATCTTGGTGCGCCTTATCCCCTCAACCATACTCATTTGTGGGAGAGCCGAGGCATACCTGGGGAGAGTGTAAGACTCTTGCAACGTCTGTCGTTCCGAAGATACCGTTCAGAGGATTGGAACCGATTACATTTTGCGCTCATCCACCGACAGTCTTGTCTTTGTTCAGAGGAGCGCATACAAATGAGGGTGAGGTGAACACCTTATGAATGACATGGACGTAGCATGAGGCAGGTCGTCCCGAGCAACGAACAATGTACTTCGAGGACGAGAGATAAAATCGGTTTCTCTCAAATCGTCACCCCTGCCATCAGATGACGTGAATGCAGTCGACCGGGAAAGGAAAGGGAGACATGGGTACCGTCATTGGCATCATCCTGCTCGTAACGTACATAGCCTTCATCGTGTACGCGGCACGTGGGGGCAACCTCATGCTGGGCCTCTTCATCATGGCCGCCCTGTGGGGTGCCCTCGGCATGATCGGTGGTGCTGGCCTGCCTGAGGGTCAGACCACCTGGGACTGGACCGCCATCAACTCGGTGCTCACCACCGTGTTCAACGATGGCCCCACGGGCTTCGGTGCCACGGCCATCTACATCATCTTCGGCAGCTGGTTCGGCCGCATCCTGCTCGGCACCGGCATTGCGGGCACCATCATCCGCAAGGCCGTCGAGCTGGGTGGCGACAAGCCGGGCCTTACGGCAAGCTTGCTCTGTATCGTCGTCGCCCTGATCTTCACGACCTCGTATGGCCCCGGTGCCGTGGTCGCCATCGGCGTCATCGTCTTCCCGATCATGCTGTCCCTGGGCATCCCTGTCGCCCTCGCGACCTGCGCCTATGTTATGTCCGTGGGCTGTGGTCTCTACTTCAACCAGTCGCTCCTCACGCAGGCCGCCACGACGATGGTCATGGCCGACGGCTCCCAGTACCTCTCCTCTCCCGACCAGTGGAGCCAGTGGTACTCCTTCGCGTTCATCGCGTTTGCCGTGCACTTCGTGTCGATCATCCTCATGATCGTCCTCACGCTGAGGTTCTCCAAGAAGGGCCCCGTCCACGCATGGGCCGCACCCGCCCAGGGCGTCGACCTGTCCTCCCAGAACGTCAGCCTGCTTGCGTGCATCGCCCCGATCATTCCCGTGGCCCTCGCCATCGCGTTCAAGATCAGCCAGATTCCCGCCATCGTCATCGCGGTCGTCTTCGCCATCGTCACCACGGGCTCGTTCAGGAAGGGTTGGAGTGGCATCTGCGAGCTTGTGCAGAAGACCTTCCATGACGGTGTCGCCGACGTGGGTCTGGTCCTGGCCTTCCTGATGGCCGTCCAGATGTTCGTGAAGGCAGCCGGGCTCTGCAAGAACCTCCTGTCCCCGATCGTCGCCCCCCTCCTGCCGACCAACACCTTCATGCTCTTCCTGGTCTTCGGTATCCTCGGCTTCCTGGCCCTCTATCGTGGTCCCCTGACCATCTGGGGTGCCGGCGTCGCCACCTTCGCCATTGTGGCGGCCTCCACGAGCCTGCCCATCGCGGTGCTGTATCCCCTGTTCTACATCCCCTGCTGCACGGTCAACACCAACGTGTGCCCCACGCAGTCCTGGAACCTGTGGGCCATCGGCTACACCAAGGTGTCCATCAAGGACTATATGAAGACGTGCCTGCCCTATGCGCTGGCCTGCGCCTTCATCCTCGAGATGGTCGCGTTCGCCGTGTTCGCTGCCTAGTGCGGTGCGTGGTTTCGTAAGGTACGGCAGGGACAGGGAATTGCAAGCTCCTGTCCCCTCCTTGGAACGAGGGAGCTGAGCAATGGGCAGAACAGTACGCGTGGGCATCGATGTCGGTGGCACTCACACCAAGGCCGTCGCGCTGGACAACGAGACGCACCGGATCGTGGGGGAGTCCGTGGTCATGACCACCCACGATGACGAGATGGGCGTCGCCCGCGGCGTCATCGAGTGCTTCCAGCAGTGCCTCAGGGACAATGGCATCAGCCCCGATGACGTGGTCTTCATCGCGCACTCGACCACCCAGGCGACCAACGCCCTGCTCGAGGGCGATGTGGCCAAGGTCGGCGTGCTGGGCATGGGCGGGGGCGGCCTGGAAGGCTTCCTCTCCAAGCGCCAGAGCAACGTGGGCGACATCGACCTCGGCACGGGCCGCAGGATCGAGGTCTCGCACACCTACCTCAAGAACAAGAACGTGAATCGGGAGAGCGTCGCCCAGGCGATCGACACGCTCACCTCCGAGGACGCACAGGTCATCGTCGCCTCGAAGGCCTTTGGCGTCGACTCCCTCGAGGAGGAGAGCCTCGTCAAGGAGGTCGCCCAGGATAAGGGCCTGCTCGTCTCCGTCGCGTCCGAGATCTCCAAGCTCTATGGCCTCACCCGGCGCACGCGCACGGCGGCCATCAACGGCTCCATCCTGCCCAAGATGATGGACACCGCAAACTCCACCGAGAGCGCCGTCCACTCTACCGGCATCGACGTGCCGCTGATGATCATGCGCGGCGACGGCGGCGTCATGGAGATCGACGAGATGCGCAAGCGCCCCGTCCTCACGATGCTGTCCGGACCCGCCGCCTCGGTCATGGGCGCCCTCATGTACCTGCGTGCCTCCAACGGCATCTATTTCGAGGTGGGCGGCACCTCGACCAACATCGGCGTCATCAAGAATGGCCGCCCCGCCGTCGAGTACGCGGTCGTGGGCGGGCACAGCACCTACGTCAACTCCCTCGACGTCATCGTGCTGGGCGTTGCCGGCGGCTCGATGGTACGCGCGGTCGAGCACAGGCTCGTGGACGTGGGGCCCCGCTCGGCGCACATCGGTGGCCTGGGCTATGCCGTGTACACGCCCGAGGAGGACATCGTCGACCCCCAGGTGGAGTTCTTCTCCCCCAAGGAGGGAGACCCGGCGGACTACGTGCGCATTAGGCTTGCGGACGGCGACAGGATAACCATCACCAACTCCTGTGCCGCGAACGTCCTCGGGCTGGTGAGGCCGGAGGACTACTCGTTCGGCAGCGTCGCATCGGCGCGCAAGGCCATGCAGCCCCTGGCGGACTACTTCGGCGTGAGCGTCGAGGAGTGCGCCGAGCAGATTCTGAGGAAGGCCTTCGAGAAGATCGAACCGGTCGTCTCGGGGCTGGCGGCGAAGTACAAGCTCGAGCCCGACCAGATGACGCTCGTGGGCTGTGGCGGTGGTGCCTCGTCGCTTCTGCCCTACACCGCGCGCCAGATGGGCCTCAACTACTCCATTCCCAAGGATGCCGAGGTCATCTCCTCCATCGGTGTCGCCTTGGCCATGATCCGCGACGTGGTCGAGCGCGTCATCCCCAACCCGACGGTGCAGGACATCACCTCCATCAAGCGGGAGGCCAAGGAGCTCGCCATCAAGAACGGTGCCGTTCCCGACACTGTCGAGGTGCAGGTGGAGGTCGACTCCCAGACCTCCAAGGTCACGGCCATCGCCCTGGGGTCCAACGAGGTGCAGACCTCGACGGGCAGCCTCGAGTGCGACGAGGCCGAGGCCGTGGAACTGGCGGCCGAGTCCATGCGTGTCGATGAGTCGGAGGTGACGGCCGAGATCAGCTCGAGGAACTTCTACGTGCTGACCGCTCCCAACAGGGACAGGCGCGCCCTGCGCATCATCGACCACCGTGGCTTCATCAAGGTGCAGGTGGGCGATGCCGTGGTCGCGAAGTGCCTGGCCAGGGACTGGGAGGCGAACGTCGAGCGGCTCTGGCAGCAGATGCTGTACTACCAGGCGGAGATGGAGCACTGCCCCGACTTCTACCTGTGCATCGGGGCCAAGGTGCTCGACTTCTCCAACACGCTCTCTGTCGAGCAGCTGAAGACGCTGATGGCCTCCGAGTTCCTCGAGGCGGACGAGGACGAGGAGATCATCCTCGTGGCCTCGAGGGTGGAAATTGCCTAGCGAGGACATCGCCCAGGCGTGTCGGTTCCTGTCGGGGCTGCCGGAATCGGTGTGGTCCGAGTATATGCGAACCCGCGACCCGCTCTCCGGTAGGATCGACACAGTCTTCTATCGGGCCCTCTTTGATAGGTGCGGGGAGAGTGGGCGCACCGAGGCCCAGCGTGCGCGCGTGGAACGTCGCTTTGGGGACCTTGATGAGCTGGCCGCCCATCTGGGCGTGACGGTGCGGGCGGCTGCCTCGGGCGTACAGGGGCCGGTGAGGGTCTTTGCTCTGTACACGGAGCCCGACCGCATCGAGGTGGACGAGAAGAACGCTCATCTGGCCCAGTCCCTCGCCGAGCGAGCTGGTCTGGGCGAGCTCATGGGCACGGCGACGGTGCGCGACGTCCTCTTGGCCCACGAACTCTTCCACGTGGTGTGCCGCAACATCGAGGACCTGCCCTGCCAGGAGCGGGTGGTGCCCCTCGTCTCGCTCGGACCCCTCCGGCGCCTGAGTAGGCTCCCGACGCTCGAGGAGGTCACGGCCATGGCCTTCGCCCGCGAGCTCTGTGGGCTCGGCTGCCAGCCCTACGTGCTCGACTACGTGATGCTCCTGCCATCGCGGCCCCAGGTGGCACGGGCTTACTACGCACGCATCGGGGACATCGCGCAGGGGGTGGGCGTCTGGTAGGCGCTGCCAGGCTGGAGAGGTGGGGGCTCTCTCTGGCGAGTGCGCGATGGCGCGGACGCCCCGGACGCCATTCTCGTCGAGTGTGTGTGCTTGGGAGAGAGGCGGATCCCATATGCCCCGTGTGTGTGGCGCCACAGGCCATTCGACGGGCATAGCATCTTCCGTTCTCTTCTCGTTACGTGCTCACCGTACATGAGACCTGCCCCGACGTTGCCGCATCCGTCTCGGTGTCGTCGAGAGGGAGCGGGACCCCAACCCAAGTGCCCTATACTCAGACCGTTGGACATGCGGCGAGAGGGGCACCACCCATGGCACAGAGAATCCAGGGGACCGAGGATCTGTTCGGCGGCTACATGCGCGCCTGGCAGTGCATGCAGGACGTCGCGCGCGAGCTCTTTGGCGCGTACGGCTTCGACCTCATGGAGACCCCGGCCATCGAGCAGGTGGACACCTTCGTCCATGGCATCGGCGAGTCCACGGACGTCGTGCGCAAGGAGATGTTCCGCGTGTTCTCCGGCGCCCTCATGGAGCGGCTCCTGGACGCTGGCAGCGAGGGCGGCCTCAAGGCCAGGCAACGCATGGCCCTGCGCCCCGAGGGCACGGCGGGCATCGTGCGCGCCGCCGTGCAGAACAACCTCGTGCCGCAGGGCGGGGCACCGACCAAGCTCTGGTATGCCGAGGCCATGTTCCGTGGCGAGCGCCCGCAGAGGGGACGCCTCCGCCAGTTCCACCAGGTGGGTGTCGAGTGGCTTGGCGCTTCCGATGCCGTGGCCGACGCCGAATGCATCATCATGCTCATGGAGTACTTCACGCGTCTGGGCTTTGATGTCGCCCGCCTCAAGCTGCGCATCAACTCCATGGGCGATGCAGCCTGCCGCCCCGCCTACCGCGAGAAGGTCCGCGCCTTCATCCTGGACCACAAGGACGAGATGTGCGAGGACTGTCTCGAGCGTGCGGACGTCAACCCGCTGCGCGCCTTCGACTGCAAGGTGGACCATGACCGTGAGGTCATGGCTGCAGCGCCCCTCGTGACGGACAACCTCTGTGACGACTGTCGTGCCCACTACGGGCAGGTCAAGCGCTACCTCGAGGAGGCCGGAGTCGCCTATGAGGAGGACCCCACGCTCGTGCGGGGCCTTGACTACTACGTCCGCACGGTCTTCGAGGTGGATGCCCTGGGCACGGACGTCGGGGCCATCGGTGGCGGGGGCCGCTACGACGGCCTCGCGGAGCTCGAGGGCGGCAAGCCCACACCGGGCATCGGCTTTGCCGTGGGCTTCGAGCGCATCGCGCTGGCCCTCGCGGCACAGGGTGGCTCGCTCGAGACGGCCGCCCCGAGCTGCGTCTATGTGGCCTGTGCGGCGTCCGAACAGCGTCAGGCCGTGTTCCCTGCCACGCTGGCACTGCGCCAGGCAGGCATCCGCACCGAGGCAGACTACCAGGGTCGCTCGCTCAAGAGCCAGTTCAAGCAGGCCGACAGGCTCGGCGCGCGCATCTGTGCGGTCCTGGGTGCCGACGAGGTGGCGGCCGGTACGGTGACCCTGCGCGACATGCGGACCCACGAGCAGGTTCAGGTACCGCGGGCGGAGCTCGTCACCCAGGTGCGAGAGCGCCTGGGGGCATAGTCGCCTCCCCATTGGCGCTCTCGTGAGCGCGAGGGTGCGTTAGGGCCCCAAGTGCGTGCTCACTGGGCGCCTTAGCGTGGGTTCGCGTGCGCCTGGACGGCTTGCGGGCGGTTCGGGGACGTCCAATACGCATAAAACCGCAGGATTTCCAGGACCATCACTTCGCTTGGCACGGTGACAGCCGGATTCCATCACGCACTTGGGGCCCAAACGTGCCCGCCTGAGCCGAGCGGCGCCGCTCGTGGGCCTTGTCTGGCGTGCTTCGCTGCGCCTTCCCGAGGCGACCGGCGGGTTTTCCTTCCAACATGACAACTGCGTTTCGTTTCGTCATGGAGCCCGCCCGCGAGTATGGCCGCGCCCTACGGCGCTGCTATCATGAGTGATCGCGTGTGGCTGCGCCGTTTACGCAGACACGCCGGTCTGCTGGTAGGCGCCCGTACGGCACGGGGCGCAAGAGACGAAAGGCAGCTATGGATTTCCATACCATGCATACCCACACCTGCGGCGAGCTGCGCGTCGAGAACATCGGCGAGGAGGTCACGCTCACCGGCTGGGTCTGGCACCGCCGTGACCATGGCGGCCTCATCTTCATCGATCTGCGTGATCGCAGCGGCATGACGCAGGTCTCCTTCGACCCCGAGCACTCCGGTGGCACCGCGTTCCACGCGGCCGAGGGCGTGCGCTTAGAGTGGCCCCTCAAGGTCCATGGCACGGTGCGCCGCCGTCCCGAGGGCATGGAGAACGCCAAGCGCTCCACCGGCGAGATCGAGGTCCTGATCGACGCGCTCACGGTGCTCAACACCTCCGAGACGCCGGCCTTTCAGATCGAGGACAACCTCGATACCGCCGAGGACGTGCGCCTGCGCTACCGCTATCTCGACCTGCGCCGCCCCCAGATGATGGAGCACATGCGGCTGCGCTCCGATCTCACCTTCGCCATACGCGAGGCGTTCCACAAGCGTTCCTTCATGGAGGTCGAGACGCCCGCGCTCTTCAAGTCCACGCCCGAGGGCGCCCGTGACTTCCTGGTGCCCAGCCGCACCCAGCCCGGCCACTTCTATGCGCTCCCACAGTCCCCGCAGCTGCTCAAGGAGCTGCTCATGGTGGGCGGCATCGAGCGCTACTACCAGGTGGCCAAGTGCTTCCGCGACGAGGACCTGCGCGCCGACCGCCAGCCCGAGTTCACGCAGGTGGACGTCGAGATGAGCTTCGTCGAGCAGGCGGACGTCATAGCCGAGCTCGAGGAGGCGCTCCATGACGCCTTCGCCGAGGTGGGCGTGGACATGCCCCTGCCGCTCCGGCAGATCCCGTACTGGGAGGCCATGGACACCTACGGCACCGACAAGCCCGACACGCGCTTCGGCATGCACCTCGTGGACGTCACCGACCTCTTCAGGGAATCCAGGTTCAAGGTGTTCTCCTCCGCGGCCAACGCCGAGGGCTCCGTCGTCAAGTGCATCAATGCCAAGGGTGCGGGTGTGTGGGCACGCTCGCGCATCGACAAGCTCGAGCCGGTTGCGCGCGAGCTGGGCGCCAAGGGCCTCGCCTGGATCGCCTTCCGCGAGGACGGCTCCATGAACTCGCCCATCACCAAGTTCTTCTCCGAGGGGGAGCTTGAGGGTCTCAAGCAGGCTGCCGATGTGCAGCCGGGCGACCTCGTGATGTTTGCCGCCGCCCCGCGTCTCGAGGCCGACGAGATCCTAGGTGGCATGCGCAACCACATGGCCGATGCGCTGGAGCTCCCGCGCGAGGGTCACGACTTCCTGTGGGTCGTGGACTTCCCCCTCGTCCACTGGGACGAGGACCGCAAGGCCTATGCGGCCGAGCATCAGCCCTTCACCCAGCCGGTCGAGGAGGACATCGCGCGGCTGGAATCCGACCCGCTCTCCGTGGGCTCGCACACCTACGACCTCGTCATGGACGGCTTCGAGGCCGGCGGTGGCGGCATGCGCATCCACGATGCCGAGCTGCAGATGCGCATCCTCAAGCTCCTGGGATTCACCGAGGAGCGCGCCAAGGAGCAGTTCGGCTTCCTGATGGAGGCGCTCAAGTTTGGTGCGCCCCCGATGGGCGGCTTCGCCCTGGGCCTCGACCGCGTGTGCATGCTGCTCACGGGCTCGGACTCCATTCGCGAGGTCATGGCATTCCCCAAGACGAGCTCCGGTTCCGACCTCATGAGCGATGCGCCGAGCGAGGTCTCGGGCAGGCAGCTCAAGGAGGTCTCGCTGAGGCTGCTGTAGGTGGAAGGAGCGTCGGTTTCGTGAGTGATGGGCGCACCCGGGTGGTGCGCCTCCTTTTATCGCGTGCAGGTGCTTTTCTCCCGAAGAGGGGCGACAAAACCCCAGGTCGCACGGAGTCAGAGGAGGAGAATCGCACCCACACACCCCTCATATGGGGTGGATCACCACGCGAGCCGCGATGCAAGCCGTGGCACATTTGGGGTATACGACCCTCAGTGACAAGCGACCACATTGGGAAAGCGAGGCTGACATGGCCACCAAGGACCTGCAACTCTATGTCAAGAACAACTGTCCCTTCTGCGCGAAGGTGGAGGGCTTCATGAGCAAGAATGGCATCGACCTCCCCCTGCATAACATCGACGAGAGCGAGGATGACCGCTCCTTCCTCGTGGAGAGGGGCGGCAAGCGTCAGGTACCGTGCCTGTTCGTGGACGGCACGGCGCTCTATGAGTCCGATGACATCGTCGACTTCCTCGCGAAGGAGTTCCATGCCACCGAGCAGGCTGACGGGTCCGCATCCACCGGAGGTGCCTGCCGCCTCGATGGCACGGGCTGCAGCTTCTAGGTCGTACGACGGACAACCGGCACGGCACGCGAGGGGCCCCACGCTGGTGGGGCCCCTCGCGTGCGGTGGCGCGACCGCGCTGCCCTATCCCTTGACACGCAGGACCACGTACTGGGCGATGAGCAGGACGAACAGGGTTGCCATGGAGAGCAGGTACGTCCACACGGCCCCGGCGAACCCGATGGTGTTCACAAGCACGAGGGCCAAGACGGTGGCTATGCCAAACGTGAGCAGGTAGATGCGCGTCGCCACCTCCTGGCGGCGGAGCACCGTGATGATCTGGTACAGGAAGTCCACGACGGCGGTCATCCCTCCGGCAACCACCATCATCAGCAGGTCCGTCTTGTAGGAGGCAAAGTCGGTGCCATAGAGCACGCTGAGGATGGGCACCCCAAAGAGCGAGTTGAAGGCGAACACGATGGCGCAGATGCCCACACCCACGCCGACTATGGCGATGACCACCAGGTCGAAGCGCCTGCGATGGTTGGGGTCGGCCCAGATGTTGGCCAGTCTCACCAGCTGGGGCTTGTACACCAGCCCCAGCGCCATGGCGATGGCCTGGGCAGGAAAGTAGATGGCGTTGAAGAACAGCTGGTCGTCGTAGGGGAGCGTGCCCTCCATGGCAAACTTGGGGACCGTCTCGATGAGCGAGAAGAGGAACGTCGCCAGGAAGGTGGGGAAGCATTCCGCAAAGATCTCCCTGATCTCCAGAAACTCCCAGCTGCGCGAGCGGGGCGTCTCGAAGTAGGTGAGCGGGATGCTCACCATCAGGAGCGACGCCAGCGCCACCACGGCCATGACGATGCTTGCGATGGCCACGTCACGCGTGATGACCAGCGCAAGCGTGAAGCTTGCGACGCCCAGGGTGCAGCGCAGGCCCTGCGAGATGCCCGCGAGCCAGAGCTTGTCCATCTGCTGCAGGCGCCCCTCGTAGACGTCGGCAAAGGCGTCGAACGTGCGGAAGGCGAACGTGCCGGTGCAGATGCTCAGCATCTCACCCGAATAGCCACGCACCCGGCAGAAGAGGTACCCAACACCCATCATGAGCAGGCAGGAGAGCAGGCGCTGCAGCTGATAGGCGCCAAAGGAGTCCATCTCGTCCACGTCGGAGACCTGATAGGTGCGCACGCCGTACATGCCCACGAACTGTATGAGGTTGGCGTAGACGAAGGCCATGGAGAACATGCCGGCCTGCTCGGTGCCCACGAGCTGCGAGGCAATCATCGTGAGTAGGGGGAAGAGCGCGCCCCAGAGTCCCAGTCCGATGCTGTTGAAGAGATAGTCGCGCTTCGTGCGGTGGGCGGCGTAGCGGGCCGTCTGGTCGGCCAGGGTGCCGGAGAACACGGCGGAGATGAGGCGATCCCACCACTGCTCGACGAGGCTGACCACAAACGGCGCTTCCTGCCGCTCGCGAACGTGCGAGCCGGGCGTCCTGGCTGCGTTGCGCCCCTCTCGTCTCCCCCTGGATCTGAACATGTCCGTGCTGCCCCTTCGACTTGAGCCATATCGTCCCTGTGCCGTACGGCAGAGTATCTTACCGCCGCTTCTCCGTCTGCACCGTGCGCACACGTGAAGATATGGTTTCGCGCCCGTGGCAACGACGTGTGCCGTGCCACGTGCCCCTAAGCTAGGCACTGCGTGGCAACGCCAAGACCATGTGACCGTCCATGGTTCCCGTGCGAAGGCAGGGGAGTGAAGGGGGACCCAGTGTCAGAAGTGCAGAAGCAGGTAGATGAGATGGAAGCGCTTGCCAAGGGAAATGAGCGGGACAGGCGGGAGCTCGAGCAGGCTCAGGCGCGGGCTACGCTCTCCCTGGCCAACATCCCCAGCGAGCTGCTCGAGAACATGGCGCTCTTCCTGCGTCTCGTGCGTACCGTGCTCTCGGAGTATGACGACGGGGTGCGCAAGACCTTCGATCGGCTTCTGGCCGACTCCATCGCCTCGGCATCAAAGGTCGACCAGAGCAAGGACGAGGTCGCCTTCCACGACGCCATCGACGTCATCAAGGCCATGGACCTCGATGCGGCGACCATGCTCACGCGCGCGTTTGCCGCGTACTTCCATCTGGCCAACATCTGCGAGGAGAGCTACCGCGTCCATGCCCTGCGCAACCGCGAGCGCGACGTGCCCATCACGGAGGCGTCCGACCCCATCAACGACATCACGGTGGCCTATCGCCAGCTGGTGGACGAATGCGGGCGGGGCAAGGCCATCGCGCTCCTGAACCGCCTGGAGTTCCACCCCGTCTTCACCGCGCATCCCACCGAGGCGCGCCGCAAGGCCGTCGAGGGCAAGATACGCCGCATCGCGGGCCTGCTCGAGGAGCGGGGCAGCCTGGGTGGCGTGGCCCTGCTCGAGAACGAGCGCCGGATGCTACAGGAGATCGACGCCCTGCTGCGCACGTCCCCCATCGCCATCCAGAAGCCGACCCCCGTGGAGGAGGCCGACACCGTCATCGACATCTTCGATAACACCCTGTTCGACATGGTGCCGGACGTCTATCGCCGCTTCGACGACTGGGAGCTGGGCGACAAGGCGGGCACCGTGGCCCCCATCTGCCCGGCGTTCTTCCGCCCCGGCAGCTGGATCGGCACCGATCGCGACGGCAACCCCAACGTGACGGCCAAGGTCTCGCGCCGTGTGGCCGAGAAGTACCGTGTCCACGTGCTGGAGAAGCTCGCGGAGGCGACGCAGGCCACCGGTCGCAACCTCACGCTGGACACCGCGTCCACCAAGGGCTCGGACGAGCTGCTCAACCTGTGGAGCCACCAGGTGGAGATGAGCGAGGCCCTCACCCAGCGCGCCCAGGCCATCTCCGCCTCCGAGCTGCACCGTGCCACCATGATCGTCATCGTCGCCCGCCTGCGCGCCACCATCGACCGCACGGCCGACCTCATGTACGAGGACGCCGAGGCCTACATCGACGACCTCATGGTGGTCCAACGCTCGCTCGTGCGCGCCGGTGCCGTGCGCACGGCCTACGGCCCGCTCCAGAAGCTCATCTGGCAGGCGCAGACCTTCGGCTTCCACCTGGTGGAGATGGAGTTCCGCCAGCACTCCGTCGTGCACAGCCGCGCGCTGGCCGACATCCGCGAGCATGGCCGCTGGGGCGAGCGCGGCGAGCTCGCGCCCATGACGCGCGAGGTGCTCGACACCTTCCGTGCCATCGGCTCCATCCAGCGGCGCAACGGCGTCAACGCCGCGCGTCGCTATATCATCTCGTTCACGCAGAGCGCCCAGAACGTGGCGGACGTCTACGAGCTCGCGCGCCTGGCGTTCGCGCACGAGAGGGACGTGCCCACCCTCGACGTCATCCCGCTCTTCGAGCAGATAGAGGATCTCGAGGGTGCCGTCGACACGCTCGACCAGATCATCCAGCTCGACCCGGTGCAGCGTCGCCTGCAGGAGACGGGCCGCAGGCTCGAGGTCATGCTGGGCTACTCCGACTCCTCCAAGGACGAGGGCCCCACGGCCGCCACGCTCGTGCTGCACACCACGCAGGCGCGCATCGCCCAGTGGGCTGAGGACAACAACATCGACCTCGTGCTCATGCACGGCCGTGGCGGCGCCGTGGGCCGAGGTGGCGGGCCGGCCAACCGTGCGGTCCTCTCGCAGCCCAAGGGCTCGGTCAACTGCCACTTCAAGCTCACGGAGCAGGGCGAGGTCATCTTCGCACGCTATGGCAATCCCGTGCTGGCCTCGCGCCACGTGGAGTCCGTCGCCGGGGCCACGCTGCTCCAGAGCGCCCCCTCCATCGAGTATGTGAACACCGAGTCCACGGCCAAGTACGCCGACCTCGCGTCCGCCTTGGACAGGGCCTCGCGCGAGCGCTACCTCGACCTGCTCAACACGGAGGGCTTCGTGGAGTGGTTCTCCACGGTCACGCCACTCTCCGAGATCGGCCTCATGCCCATCGGCAGCCGTCCCGCCAAGCGGGGCCTGGGCGCCACGTCCCTGGACGACCTGCGCACCATCCCGTGGATCTTCTCGTGGTCGCAGGCGCGCATCAACCTTGCCGCCTGGTACGGCCTGGGCTTTGCCTGCGAGGAGTTCGGCGACCTCGACCGCCTCAAGGAGGCCTATGCCGAGTGGCCGCTCTTCACCACGTTCATTGACAACATCGAGATGTCACTGTCCAAGACCGATCGCAACCTGGGCAGGATGTACCTCGACCTGGGCGATCGCGAGGATCTCGCGCAGAAGGTCCTGGGCGAGATGGACCTCACGCGCAGATGGGTGCTCGCCATCACGGGCAACGAGTGGCCGCTGCAGCACCGTCGCATCCTGGGGCCCGTCATCCGCCTGCGCCTGCCGTTCGTGAACGTGCTCTCGCTCACGCAGGTGCTGGCGCTCTCGGTGCTGCGCGAGCGGGGTGACAAGCTGACGCCCGAGGAGCGCGAGCGCTTCATCTACCTCATCCTCTGCACCGTCTCCGGCGTCTCCGCCGGCCTGCAGAACACGGGGTGACGTGCGGCCGACCGCGGGTACCTGCAGCTATGGGGCAGAAGACGAACCTGTGGGTGAGTCCCACTGCGCTGGGACGAGGCGCTTGGGGCCTATTTCGGGCTTGGCTGGTCCCGCTTTGATCGTGCTGGGTTCTCCTCCGGTCGTGCTGGGTTTTTCGGCCGATTCTGTCTCGCGTGCGGACTCCAGTCAGCACGCGAGACATTTTTGGCGAGAAAACCTCGCACGACCGTTGGGGAAGTCGGGCGGCTGCCTCTTGCAGATCTCGCTCGGCCGTGACACGACTGTGGCGACCGTGTAGGCTGACGCTTGCGCCATCTGGGGTACCATGGCCGATGGGCGAGCGACTGCAGCCAGCGGCTGCGCAAGTGGAAGACGTGAGGTATGCAATGAGCTATGACGGCATGAGGACGCCGGGACGCAACGAGGAGTGCTGGTGCGGCAGCGGCAGGAAGTACAAGAGGTGCCACAGCGCCTTTGACGATCGGCTCGAGCAGCTCTGGCGGCAGGGCGAGGAGGTCCTGCCCCGCAGGCTCTATAAGAACGCGGACGACATCGAGGGCATCAAGGTGTCCGCCGCGGTCAACACGGGCATCCTGGACTACGTGGGGGAGCATATCGAGGCTGGCGTCTCCACCATGGACATCAACGGCTGGGTGAACGACTACCTTGCCGCGCACGATGCCGTCTCGGCCGACCTCAACTTCGAGGGCTACCCCTACAGCGTGTGCACCTCCATCAACGACGTCGTCTGTCACGGCTTTCCCGACGAGGGGGACGTCCTCAGCGACGGCGACATCATCAACGTGGATATGTCCACCATCAAGGGCGGCTACTTCTCCGATTCCAGTCGCATGTACTGCATCGGCAGCGTCGATCCCAAGTGGAGGCGCCTGGTGGACGTGTGTCACGCGTCGGTGCAGGCGGGTCTCGCCGCCATCAGGCCCTGGGGCCACCTGGGTGACGTGGGCGCCGCCGTCAACAAGGTGGCGACGGATGCGGGCTTCTCCGTGGTGGAGGAGTACGGGGGCCACGGCATTGGCAAGGAGTTCCACGAGGAGCCCTTCGTGGGCTTCACCACCAAGGCGGGCACGGGCCCCATCCTGGTACCGGGACTGTGCTTCACCATCGAGCCCATGGTCAACATGGGTACGCATAGCATCAAGACGGATAGGTCCAACGGATGGGTCGTGCGCACCAGGGATGGCAAGCCCTCTGCGCAATGGGAGGTGCAGCTTGTGGTCACCGACGATGGCTACGAGCTGCTCAGCTGGTAGACGGCCATTACCGATTCCGTCTACCGATTCCGTCGTGTGGCCCAAGCGGACAGGTTCGGCCCGAGGGACCGACGCCCCACCTCACATCCGCCGCGATGCGGAACCGTCTGACGCTCGACCGCAGCTGGCAACGCGCCTCGATACCCGATACGTGAGGGGTGGGTAGGGCAAAGTGCCGGGATGGTTCGGGCTTTTTTGGTGTCAGGGGAGGTAGAGCTCGTCAGAGGTGGTCCAGGGTCACCCTCGCCGGCTGTCGGGGGACCTGTCTACCATCGTGCGCCGCCGGAGGCGGCCTTCGTGCGCGATGTGGCGTGCGGGGCGGACGTGCCGGGGAGCAGGGGAGAAGGGAAGCATCCAGATGGAGAACCCTAGGATGGGCTCTACTTCATCATCGACCCTGACGGTCGGAGGATCGAGATCCTTCCCGGCTAGACCTCGGACCCGAGGGCGCGCGGGCACGAGGGGCCAGGGTCACCGGCCCGACCACGGGCCTTGGACCCTCCTGGGTCGCAGGCCCGGGGCGTAGCGTCGTGCTATCTGTCTCGGCACTCCCCCACGATGGCCGCGGCCTCCCGTGAGAGCCTCTCGACCTCGTCGAATCTGCCCGCGGCGATCAGGTCCGCCCTGACCATCCACGTCCCGCCGCACGCGATGACCGACGGGCAGCTCAGGTACTCCGACAGGTTGCGTGCGTCGACCCCTCCGGTGGGCATGAAGCGATGTCCGACGAAGGGCGCCGCGAGCGTCTCGATGGTGGCCAGGCCGCCGTAGTGCTTGGCGGGGAAGAACTTGGTGACGTCGATCCCAAGCTCCCTCACGGCCATCACCTCCGTGGGCGTGACGGCTGCGGGGAGCACGGGGACCTCGTGGGCAAGACACCACAGCGTGACGTCCCTGCTGAACCCCGGGCTGACGATGAAGCCCGCCCCCGCCGCGACAGCGGCCGTCGCCTGTTCGACGGTCAGGACGGTGCCGGCCCCGACGAGGATGTCGGGGCGTCCCTCATGCATGAGGCGAATCGACTCCGCCGCCGCAGGGGTGCGGAACGTGATCTCGGCGGACGGCAACCCGCCGCTCACGAGCGCGTCGGCCAGGGGCGCCGCGTCCTTGGCATCCTCCAGCACGACGACAGGAACGACGCCCATCTGCCCCAGTCCCTCGTAGAACCCGTCCATGTACCTTCCCATCGTGCACATCACCTCTCCCTAGACCCGCGCCCCACGGGCGTTGCGTGCCCTCGGTCGCTTAACGGCAGACCCTTACCCCCGACCCCCTCCCCATCGACGCCTCGATCTCCTCGATGCTGGAAAGGTTCGAGTCGCCACGGATGGTGAGCTTGAGCACGCTCGCGGCGATGGCGTAGTCGGCGGCCACCTGCGGCCCCCTCCCGGCCAGCAGCGCGTGCATGAGACCGGCGGCGAACGCGTCGCCTGCCGCGACGCCCTCTAGGACGTGCACGTGATGCACGCTCGAGAGGCACGCTTCACCGTCCTCGTAGACCATCCCCATCCAGTCGGAGTCCTCGACGGAGCGGATGTCCCTGATCACGGACGCGACGAGCCTGCACCCGAACCTCCGGCACACGTCCTCGGCGATCCTCACGTACTCGCCCGACTCCTCGATGCCCGTCGCGAGGGAGCCGGACCCATGGGAGATGCCGAGGCAGGACGGCGCGTCCTCGTCGTTGGCGATGCAGACGTCCACGAGCGGGAGCAGCCCCGCCATGATGCGTTGGGCCGCCTCGGGGTCCCACATCCGCTTCCGGTAGTTGAGGTCGCAGACGGTCGTGACCCCCCTTTCGCGACAGGCGGCCAGGGCCTGCCCGCACGCGAGGGCCAGCTCCGGGGAGATGGCCGGGGTGACCCCGGAGAAGTAGAACGTCCCCACCCCCTCAAGGATTGCGCTCCAGTCGAAGACGTCATGCGCAGCGAGGCCCATTGCCGAGTACTTCCGGTCGTACACGCACCCGTTCGGACGCCCGGACGCCCCCACCTCGAAGAAGTAGGTGCCGAGCCGGTCGCCGTCGCGCACGACGCGGGAGACGTCGACCCCGTAGGCCGACAGCGAGCGCAGCGCGGCGTCGCCGATGCGGTTCCTCGGGACGACGGACACATAGGAACTCCCATCGCCCTGGTACGCGAGGGAGAACGCCACATTGGCCTCCGCGCCACCGAAGTGCGCGTCGAAGCTCGTCGCCTGCTCGATCCGGAGGTTGTTCGGCGGCGACAGTCGCAGCATCAGTTCCCCGAAACACAGAACGTCTCCCGATAGGTTCATGCCAAGGACCTCTCTCCTCGATGTGTAAGGGGCGCTCACGGGGCCAGGCTACAGCGTCACCCCATCCTTCCAGATGGCGATCTCGCTGAATCCGTTCGTCTCGGAGGCCGTCATCGCCCCGGAGGCGACCTTGAGGACGAGCCCCCAGAGCCCGGCCGCGACCTCGTCCAGGGACGCGCCCCCGCTGACCACGACGCCGGCATCATAGTCGATCCAGCTGGGCTTCCTCGCGGCGAGGGCGGAGTTCGTCGAGACCTTGAGCGTCGGAACCACGGAACCGAAGGGTGTCCCGCGCCCCGTCGAGAAGAGTAGGAGGTGGGCACCGGCCGCCGCGAGCGCGGTCGTGGACACCAGGTCGTTGCCGGGGGTCGTAACGAGGTTGAGGCCACGCCTGGTCACGGACTCACCGTATCCGATGACGTCCTCGATCGGGGCCGTCCCGCCCTTCTGGACGCACCCGCAGGCCTTGTCCTCGAGGGTGGTGATGCCTCCCGTCCTGTTCCCGGGGCTGGGGTTGTCATAGACCGGCTCGTGATGGCTGATGAAGTACTGTTTGAAGCCGTTCAGCATCGCGCAGGCCTTGTCGAAGACCCCCCTGCTCGCGCAACGCCCCATGAGGAAGCTCTCGGCGCCGAACATCTCGGGCACCTCCCCGAGGACCGAGGTCCCCCCGCGTGCCACGAGCATGTCGGAGACGCGCCCGATGACGGGGTTGGCGCTGATGCCCGACAACCCGTCCGACCCGCCGCACTTCAGGCCGATGACCAGCTCGTCCACGGGTATCTCCACCCGCTCGAAGCCGCGGGCGCACCCGACGAGCCGGCGCAGGATGTCGCGGCCGGCCTCAAGCTCGTCCCCCACGTCCTGGCAGGTGAGGAACCTCACCCGCCCCTCGTCGTAGGGTCCCAGCTCCTCAAGGAACCGCTCGTGGGTGAGGTTCTCGCAGCCGAGGGACACGACCAGCACGCCACCTGCGTTCGGGTGGCGGACCAACGCCGCCAGGAGCCTGCTCGTCTGGTCCAGGTCCGCCCCCGCCTGGCTGCAGCCGAAGGGGTGCTCGAGGCTGCGGATGGTGCCGACCGACCCGCCGACGAGGTCCTGGTTCTCCTCGGCGAGCCGCCTGGCCACGCCGTTCACGCACCCGACCGTCGGTACGACCCAGATGTCGTTGCGGACCGCCACGTGGCCGTCCGCCCTGCGGAACCCGCGGAAGCCCTCCGGGGCCACGGGCTCGAGGTCGCACGGCTCCGGCCTGTACGCGTAGGCCACCTCACCCGAGAGGTTGGTCGCCATGTTGTGGGTGTGCACCCATGCCCCGGGCGGGATGTCCCGGGTCGCGTGGCCGATCGCGACGCCGTACTTCACGATGTCCTCGCCGGCGGCGATGGCCCGTGTCGCGACCTTGTGACCCCTCTGTATGGTCTCGAGGGCGACGAGACCTGTGGGGTGCTCGCCGTCGCGATCGACCTCGAGCGCCCCACCGGCGGGCACCTCCTCGAGCGCCACGGCGACGTTGTCCTGCCTCTGGATCCTCAGGGCGCGGTACATGGGTTCTCCCCTCCCTTCGCTGTCCTGTGCCCTGCTAGCCTATCACGGACCGGAACGCCTCAAGGGCGCCGTCGGCACGGATGAGCGAGAGGTCTTGCGCCACCAGTCCCTCGAGGCCGGGGATGGCGGTGAGGTCCTCGCCCCACATGTCGCTGTCGGTGAGCGTGTGATGGACCAGCAGCGCGTCCCCGTCGCTGGCGTGGGCGGTGAAGAAGTCGAGGACCCGCTCCTCGTCATGCGCCACGTAGCCGTCGCCGTTCTCTCTCGTCAGGTGAAGGCCGTCCTCCTCTAGGCTGGGGTTGCCCGAGGTGTAGAAGGCGAGGAGCATCGCGAGGCTCATCGACAGGCGTCTCGGGAGTCTCCCCGAGGCCCTGTGGAAGTCGAGGAGGGTCGGCAGGTCGCGGGTGCGCCACTTGGACACGGAGTTCAGGCAGATGCTCAGGAGCTGGTGGTCAATGAAGGGGTTGTCGAAGCGTTCCTGCACGCGGGCGGCGAAGTCGCGGCACCCCTGCTCTTCCAGCTCGGGGACAAGCGTGGGGATGACCTCCTCGTCGAGCATCTCGTTCATGAAGGTGCGTATGACGTCGTCGTGCATGCAGTCGCGGACGATGTCGAAGCCCGCGAGGAACGCTCCCGGGACAAAGCCTGTGTGCGCGCCGTTCAGGATGCGGACCTTGCGCCTCTTGTAGGGGGTGACGTCCGGGGTGACGAAGACCGTGTCGAGGCCGGCGGCCTTGAAGGGCAGCCGGTCGGCGAGCCCGGGGGCGCCCTCGATGCCCCACATGTCGAAGACCTCGCGCACGTCCGCGAATGCGTCATGGAAGCCCGCGCGCTCGTCAAGCGCCCAGGCTTCAGCCCTGTCGCGGATGCCGCCCGGCACGATGGAGTCAACGAGGGTCGTGCAGAAGGTGCACTCCTCATCGAGCCAGGCCGTGAACGCAGGCTCCCAGCCCCACTGCTTGACGTGGGCGTCCACGCAGCGGCGCAGCTCGTCCCCATTGTGGTCGATGAGCTCGCACGACAGGATCATCACGCCCGGCAGGCCCGCGACGAACCGCTCGTGGAGCACCTGGGCTAGCTTCGCGGGGAAGCTCGCGGGCGGCCGGTCGTCAGGCCGGCAGGCGGGGTCGTAGGCGATCCCCGCCTCCGTGGTGTTGGAGATGACCAGCTCGAGGTCCCTGGAGCGTGCCACCCCCATCATGTCGTCGTAATCGGCCGCGCGGTTGGGATTGAGGACCCTGCTCACGCACGAGATGACCCGCATCGAGTCCACCTTGGACCCGCCGTCCCTGCCCCTCATGTAGAGCGAGTACAGGCCATCCTGGGCGTTGAGGGCGTCGGCCCTCTCGAACGAGGTGGCGTGCGGCTGGACGAGCACGACCTTCCCGTCGTAGCCGGCCCGCTCGTTGGCCAGGTCGATGAAGCGCTCCGCGAACGCGCGGAGGAAGTTGCCGTCCCCGAACTGGAGCACCCTCTCCGGGGCCTCCTTAAGCAGGAACCCGTCGTAGCCAATGTCCTTCAACGTCTTGTAGCTGAGCGTCTCCATGAGCACCTCCCGGCTCGGGCGGCCCTCGCCCGAGCACCGTGAGCGAGGGCCGCTTCCCTATGGCTTCCAGATGCCGGTCGGGCCCCGTCGTCGGGGCCGGGCCGACGCTACCTTTCGTCGGGCCCCTGCCCGATGGTCCCCCCTTCCCACCTGCCGTTGGAGAGGTCGTCCGCGATCGTCCGGTACCTGTCATCCGAGATCCCGTACAGGAAGAACAGGATCAGTGCCGCCATGACGAGCGCTATGGCCGGGTAGAGGGTCATGGCACCCTTGATGCCGAGGAGCGTCCCCTCGCCCTGCGCCTGGTTCGCGACGTAGCCGGTCGCGGCAAGAATCCCCGACGAGATGATCGCGGCGAGGGACTGTGCGAGTTTGCGCGAGAAGTTGAACGCCGCGTAGGTGATGCCCTCCTTGCGGGTGCCGCTGTGCCACTCGCCGTAGTCGATAACGTCGGAGACGAACGCCCACGTGATGCCGTTGGGGATGGAGAGGGCGACGTAGCCGACGGAGACGAGGACGATGAAGGTCGTGACATTGGTTGGGATGATGAAGTTGAGGCAGTTCGCGACGGCGCCGACGATGAAGCACACCACGCAGGTCCTCTTCTTGCCGAAGTGCTTGACGAAGATAGGGATCAGCAGGATTGCCACCACGGAGGAGCCCATCATCACGCCGTTCACGATGGGCTGCAGGTTGATGTCACCCAAATTGTACTGGCAAAAGTACACCATCATGGTGTTGTTGGTGTTCATCGCGGAGATGGTGAACAGGGTCAGCAGGATGATCGCGCCGAGGGGCTTGTTGGTGAACACGACCCTGAGATAGGTCCCGATGCCCTCCCTCTTGCCGCCCGTGGAGCGGTTGACCTTGATGTGCTCGCGGGTCCCCAGGAAGCACACGAGGAAGCCCAGTACGCCGCAGGCGCCCATGACGGCCGCCGCCATGGTGTAGCCATGGGCGTTCGCGACGCCCATGGACCCCGAGAAGAGCAGCACGAGCGGGATGAACGCGACGCCGGTGATGAGCTGTGCCGACAGCGACCCCGCCTGCCTGGTCGTCGCCAGCTGGGCGCGCTCGTTGACGTCACGCGACATCACCGAGGCCAGCGACCCGTAGGGGACGTTGGTGAAGCTGTACACGACACCCCAGGCCATGTAGGTGATGAAGGCGTAGGCGACCTTGCCCTCGGTCGAGAGGCCCGGCGACGTGAAGGTCACCACGGTGAGGACGGCCAGGATGCAGGCCGAGACCATCATGACGGGGCGGAACTTCCCCTGCCTCCCGTCGCCCCTCCTGCTGTCGATGAAGGCGCCGGCGAGCGGGTCCATGAACGCGTCGAAGACCTTCGTCACCGCGAAGATGACGCCCACCATGCCGGGTGCGATCATCGCGACATCGGTGAAGAACTTGGTGAGGTACGCCTGACCAAGGTCGAACATGAAGCCGTTGCCACAGTCACCGAACCCGTAGGAGACCTTCTCGCGCCAGCTGAGCCTCATGTTCCTGCCCTCATCCGGTTCCGAGGTTGCGACCCCGGCAGCCGAGTTGGCGCCTTTCCCCTCTTCGGCCATCTCTTCTCCTCCTGCCCTCTGTCCTGCCTCTCCCAAGCCTCCCCTAGACCTCCTCGAGTGGGAAGCCGAAGTAGCGGACCGCGTTGTTGTAGCTGATATCGCGGATCATCGTGCCCAGGGTCATGCGGTCATCCGGGTACATGCCGGTCTCGACCCACTCACCCATCAGTCCGCACAGGACGCGGCGGAAGTACTCGTGACGCGGGTATGACAGGAAGCTGCGGGAGTCGGTGAGCATCCCCACGAAGTTGCCCAGGACACCCTCGTTGGCGAGGGTGGACAGCTGCGCGCGCATGCCGTCGTTGGAGTCATTGAACCACCACGCGGAGCCATGCTGAATCTTCCCGACGGCCGGTCCCTCCTGGAAGCACCCTGCTATGCTGTCGATGATGATGTTGTCGTTGGGGTTGAGACTGTAGAGAATCGTCTTGGGGAGCCCCGACGACTCCTTCAGGTCATCGAGGAAGTCGGCGAGCTGGTCGGCGGGCGTGTGGTTGTTGATGCAGTCGTAGCCGGTGTCGGGGCCGAGCCGCTCGAACATGGCGGTGTTGTTGTCGCGCTTGCAGCCGTAGTGGAGCTGCATCGCCCAGCCGAGGCGGACGTACTCGCTTGCGACGAACCTCATGAAGGCCGTCTTGTACTTGAGGACGTCCTCCTCGGGCACCTCCGCGCCGCCGCGGCGTGCCTCGAAGATCCTCTCGACCTCCCCCTCGGTGGCGGGGACGTCCATGACGTAGTCGAGGGCGTGGTCGGAGGCCTTGCACCCCATCTCGGCGAAGAAGTCGAGGCGCCTCGAGAGGGCGCACTTGAAGTCGTCGAAGGAGTCGACCTGCACGCCGGAGACCTCGGACAGCCTCTCGACGTACTCGCCGAAGCCGGGCTTCTCGATGCCAAGGGCCTTGTCCGGACGCATGGCCGGGACGACCTTCACGTTGAACGAGGGGTCGGCGGCGATCCTCCTGTGCCACTCGAGGGTGTCGGCGGGGTCGTCGGTCGTGCAGATGAGGCGCACGTTGGACCGCTCGATGAGACCGCGGCAGCTCATGCCGTCCTCCGCGAGCCTGCTGTTCGCGAGGTCCCAGACCTCCTGCGCCGTCGAGCCGCTCAGCACGCCGTCGTAGCCGAAGAAGCGCTTGAGCTCGAGATGGCTCCACTGGTAAACGGGGTTGCCGATGCACCTCTCGAGGGTCTCGGCCCACCTCTGGAACTTCTCGCGAGGGTCGGCGTCACCCGTCACGTAGCGCTCCTCCACGCCGTTCGCGCGCATGAGGCGCCACTTGTAATGGTCCCCACCCAGCCAGACGTCGGTGATGGTCTCGTAGTGCCTGTCCTCGAGGATCTCCTGGGGGCTGATGTGGCAGTGGTAGTCGACGATGGGCAGCCCTTCCGCGTAGGTGTGGAAGAGCTCCTCGCCCGTCTTGGTGCTGATGAGGAAGTCCTTGTCGTCCATGAAGCGCTTCATCGTGATCGATCCCCTTCTCCCAAGCGTGCCTTCCTATGTGCGGTTCAGGGAGGCCCGGCCCCCCGCTCCGTTGTGCCTAGAGCCGTGCGAGCAGCTCGTCCGCCACCTTCCCGTAGCCCTCCTCATCAAGAAGGATGCGCCCCGGGTTCATCGCGAATACGTCGCCGAACTCGAACGGGTCGTCCTCGTATTTGGGGACGATGTGGACGTGGAGGTGGTGCATCGTGTCCCCATAGGCGCCAAAGTTGACCTTCGTGGGGGAAAACGCCTCGTGCACCGCGGTCGCGACATGGCGGACGTCCAACATGAACATGGCCGCATCATCCTCCGAGAGGTCCGAGATGTCATCGACGTGCCTCTTGGAGGCGACGATGCAGCGGCCTCGGTGGCTCTGCTCCCTAAAGAGGATGAGGTTGCTCGCGGGCAGCTCGCGAAGGGGGATGCCGAACGCGTCCACCAGCGAGTTGTCAGTCCCGATCATGCAGTACGAACAGTTCGTGTCCATCGCGCGTCTCCTTCGGATGGGACGGGTCTCGGATGAGGCTCGTGTGCGTCACATCTGCCGACCGCCCTGCTGCCCGGTTCGTCATTCGGTTCCCTTTTTGAAACCGTTTGCGTCATACTGCTATCTGCCGCGTGAAAATAGAAGATGATTCTGTGAGATACTGTGACATATTTTATTATATTATCAGGTAAACTCTTGATAAGAGAATCATGAAATGCAGATTCCGGTTCATCTCTCTTTTGGCGAATGGTAGTTGAAATCGATTTCAACGGTATTCTACCATAAAACAAAAAGGCATCCATTTAATCGCATTTTCCTGGCAGTATCGCTTACCATCTCGTGCCCACCATTCAAATGCGCCATCTGCAGGTTATGATAATATGAAACCGAGTCCATTGATTGGGGGGGACGCCGGTGTCGACACACAGGACGACCATCACGGACATCGCGACCGCGGCGGGGATGTCAAAGACCACCGTGTCGCGTTACATCAACGGCAAGGGCGACATGCTCAGCGAGGACGCACGGCGGCGCATAGAGAAGGCCATCCAGATCGCCCACTATCGCCCCAGCGCCATCGCGCGCAGCCTGAAGACCCAGCAGTCATTCCTGGTGGGGGTCGTGGTCGCCAACATCACCACGCCGTTCGCCACCTCCCTCCTGAACGGCATCAGCACCCGCCTGCAGGAGTCTGGCTACATCCCCATCTTCACCGACGCGTGTGACTCGCCGGACTGGGAGGACGACCTGGTGGAGTCCCTCATCGCGCACCAGATCGATGGCCTCATCGTCAACACGACCACGTCGAACAACCCCGGCCTCATATCCCTCTCCACCTCAGGGACCCCGGTCGTGCTGGTGGACCGTTTCGTGGACGACCATGCGTTCGACATCGCGCTCTCCTCGTACCGCGAGCCGACGCTCGAGCTCATGGGACACCTTCACGACGAGGGGTTCGCCTTCCCCGTGCTGCTGACCGAGTCGTTCGAGAACAACTCGGCGCGCAGCATAAGGCGCGACGCCTTCCTTGAGGGCTCTCGCACCTACTTCGGCAGGAAGAGGGCGGAGGATGACGTCTACGTCATCGACCCGTGGGAGGCGGGGGGCATGAGGGACACGGTCGCCGCGATCCTAGGTCGAGTCGGCGACGGAGGGGTGCCGGCGTTCTTCGCGACCAATACCGTCGTGCTCATCGCGGCATACAACGCCCTCCATGGGCTTGGCGTCTCGATCCCGGGCCAGGCGGGCCTATGTGGGCCGGATGACTGGGGCTGGGCGCACCGCATGGGCTGGGATTGGACGTCCGACCTGGGTGGGGGCGTCACGACCTTCGCGACCGACCCGTACGCGATGGGCTTTGCCGCCGCCGACCTCATGGTGAGGAGGATCGCGGAGCCCGCGCGCAGGAAGGAGACTCGCACCATCCCCACGCACCTGGTGGTTCGCGCGTCGACGATGTTGAAGGACCGAGGCGAGCGCGCGTCCCTTGCCGAGGGGGGCTGAGGCCGCAGGGCAAGGGGCCGGGGTCTGCGGATCGAGACCTACGGACCGAGGTGGGGAACCTCGCCTGGGACCAAGGCGAGGTGTCGTCGCCTGGGGTCGGGGCGAGGGTGGCCCTCAGCGCTCACGCAGTCTGTGATGGCAAGACGGGGACAAAATCGGCTCTTCAATGCTTCTAGTGGGTAGCATGCGGATAGCGCGCCGATTCCGCGCTGAGCACCTCGTCTCCGAACGGTAGGATTTCCCCAGCAGACGACCACGGACGGGGAGGCCGCCGATGGATGTGCAGGCAGAGCTGGACCCCGAGCTCCCTGAGCTTGTCCCCGTAGGCCCGTGCCGTGTGGCGGACGCCCCGGTCCGAGCATGCCCGGATGTCCTCAGGGGGGCTGGCCCCTCGGGCCGGCCGTAGGTGTCGGGCGCGAGCTTCCCCTCCATGGGGGTCGAGCGTTCGCGGGCGAGGGGAGCGTCGGCCTCGCGGCCGATGATGCCGGAAGGGTAGGTGAGGCCCCGTCCCCGCATGGCGGGCAGGCGATGTTGGTGGAGATGGCCTCGGGGCCCGCGCCCACGTTAGGGGCCGGGTCGCCTCCCCTGGGCCGGAAGACCGGCCCGGACCTCTCCGACTTCCGTGTCGTCTGGGGGGCACGCCGGGCCCTCCGCCAGCGTGCCAAGCGCTTTCAAAGCCTTCGTCCGGGCCTCCACCGGCCCTCTCGCGTGTCCGGACGGTCCACTGCCTGGGTCTGCCAGGCGCGGCTGGGGCGCGGTCCTCGGGTTGTCGCTCTTCCAGACCATCCTGCGGTACTGCCCCTTCTACATGGGCCTCGTCGTCGGCGGCACGCTCCGGCCCGTCGGCCCGGGTGCCGTCGTCCTGCTCGTCTACATGGGCCTCATATCGGCCGCGACCTACTCGCTCTGGCCGTTCGTGCTCTCCTGCAACCCAGTCTCCAGGGTCTCGGTCTTCGGGTTCATGAACCCGGTCTTCGGCTTCATCCTCTCGGTGGCCCTTCTCTCCGAGGGCTCCGTCATCGATCCACCCAGGGCGCTGTCTGCGCTCGCGCTCGTCTCGCTCGGCATCATCATCGTCAACCACGTGCCGTGACCCAAGGCCACGTCCGAGGGCGCGGGTGCGCCGGAGCGCAGGCTCACGGGTGGGCCAGAGGACGTGCCCTTCCCGGGACCTAGGCCCGCCCCGGGGGCCGGGCGCGGGACGTTTGGCAGCGAAATCGATACCTTTGGACATATTTAGCGGAAACGAGGACGGGAGAGGGGGTACGTAAAGGGAGAAAACGGTGTTCGAGCACGCTCGTGCCGACAGGTCGCCCGGTCGCTCCTTGGCCTTCGGGGGCTGGAGCGCTCCCGGGCCTTTCGTTTTCGATGACCCCGCCTGCCCGGGAGCCGGGCCTGCCGAGGCCAGCCGGGAGCACCCGGGCGTCGTCCAGGGCCAGCGCGCCGGCGCCTGAGGGCACCGCGGCGCTGGGACACGCCGTCGGGACACGGGGAGAAAGGATTTGACATGGCCACCACAACACATCATGAGGAACGTCATGGGGGCGTCAGTCGTCGCTCCTTTGTCGCAGGCACCCTCTCCGTGGCCGCACTGGCCGCCCTCGCGGGGTGTGGCTCCTCCGGCGGCACCGGTGGGTCGGCGGCCCCCACGACCGCCATCAACGTGGGCACCGAGGGCATCTTCCCGCCCTACAGCTATCAGAACGACGATGGGGAGCTCGATGGCTTCGACGTCGCCGTCGCCAAGGCCGTGGACGAGAGGCTCGACGGCTATACGTTCGACTTCGTCCAGACCCAGTGGGACGGCATCTTCGCGGCGCTCGACGCCGGTCAGATCGACACCATCGCAAACGAGGTCACCGAGACCGACGAGCGGGCGGAGAAGTACCTCTTCACGGAGACACCCTACAGCTGGTCTGCCAACGCCCTCGTCTTCAAGAAGGGGCGCACCGACATCCGAGGCATCAGGGATCTCTGGGGCAAGACCGTCGACAGCGGCATCGCCGCCTCCTACACCGTCTGGCTCGACGAGTACAACGAGGAGAACGGCAACCCCATCACGGTCAACCACACCGACGGTGACGTGAACAAGATGTTCCAGGACGTCCTCGACGATCGCGCCGACGCCGCCATCGACAGCTACATCACTGGCAAGAGCATCATAGAGGAGCAGGGACTCGCCCTCGACATGGTCATCTTCACCGATGCCGGCAACGTCCCCATCTACTTCCCCTTCCGCAAGGACGACCTGGGCCAGGCGCTCAAATCCGCCATCGACCCCATCATAGAGGAGCTCATCGCCGATGGGACGCTGGCGCGCATCTCCGAGCAGTACCTCGGGGCCGACTACACCACCGAGGACTCCATCGTGGCGCTTGCCGAGAAGCAGCAGGGCTGAGACGTTGGCGGTGCCGATGTGGGACTGTCCAGCAGGGGTGGCTAGGCCTATGGCTGCCTCAGGTCGGTCGATGTGATGGGGGATACCATGAACGGTGGAAGCTCGTTCAGCCTTGAGTTCATGCTGGAGTCGGTGCCAAAGATCATGGCCTACCTGCCCGTGACCCTGCGGCTTGCGTTCTGGGCGATCGTCCTTGGCCTCGCCCTGGGATTCCTCATCGCCCTGGCGCGCTACTTTGACGTGCGCGTGCTCTCACAGGTGTGCCAGGTCTTCGTCTCCATCGTGCGCGGGACGCCTGCCATGTGCCAGCTGCTGCTGGTCTACTATGGCGTCCCGCTTCTGCTGAGGGCAGGCGACGCCAGATTCACGGTCACCTCCATCTCGCCCGTCACCTTCGCCATCATTGCCCTGGGGCTCAACGGTGCCGGCTTCATGAGCGAGACCATCCGATCGGCCATGCTGTCGGTGGATGAGGGCCAGGTCGAGGCCTGCCTCAGCGTCAACATGACAAAGTGGCAGGCCGTGTGGCATGTGGTGCTGCCCCAGGCCTTCTCGACGGCGCTGGCCCCGCTCGGCAACACGGCCATCAGCATGCTCAAGGACACGAGCCTCGTGTTCAACATCTCCGTCGTCGAGATGATGGCGCAGGCGCGGATCGTGGGCGCGAGCGCCTTCCGCTTCTTCGAGACCTACGTGGTGGTCTCGGCCATCTACTGGGTCTGCTGCTTCGTGCTGGAGCGCCTCATCGTGGTCGCGGAGAGGCGGGCACGGCGGCATGAGCGGGAGGTGAGCTTCTCATGAGCGGGCCCATCCTCTCGGCGCGGGGCATCGAGAAGTCCTTCAAGGACAACCACGTGCTGCGTGACATCGACCTCGATGTGTGCCAGGGGGAGGTGGTGACCATCATCGGCCCCTCCGGTACGGGCAAGACCACGTTCCTGCGCACGCTCAACTGGCTTGACAGGCCCGATGCGGGCACGATCGAGATAGACGGCGTCCGGGCGGACGCGCGATCCGCCTCGAAGCGTGACATAGCGGCGCTCAGGTCGAAGACCGCCATGGTGTTTCAACATTACAACCTCTTCAGGAACAAGAGTGCGCTCGACAACGTCACGGCCGCGCTGCGCTACGTGCAGCATGTCGACAGGGCCGAGGCGGAGCGTCGGGGCAGGGAGCTGCTGGATCGCGTGGGGCTGGCGGACAAGGCCGGGGAGTATCCGGCGATGCTCTCCGGCGGCCAGCAGCAGCGCGTGGGCATTGCGCGGGCACTGGCCGTGCGCCCCTCGGTCATCCTGTTCGACGAGCCCACGAGCGCGCTCGACCCCGAGTGGGTGGGCGAGGTGCTGCAGGTGATGCACTCCATCGCCGAGGATGGCATGACGATGATGGTGGTCTCTCACGAGATGCGCTTCGTGCGCTCCATCGCCACGCGCGTGGTCTATCTCGATGAGGGCAAGGTCTTGGAGGACGGTACGCCCGATCAGGTCTTCAACCATCCCAGGACCAAGGAGGCGCGGCGCTTCCTTGGCCAGGCGCACCTGACATAGGGGGCGGCACGCATCCGCCCAGGCCCTGGGGGTGTCCGCTCTCCTCCCTGTGGCCCTGCGCCCGTCAGGCGTGTAAGATGTTGCAGAGTCTTGTAGACTCAATGGTGTGAAAACAACGAGATTCCCATGGCCCACTCGCTTAGTTAGGCTAACTAAGTAGTTGTGACACGTTCCCGACGCCTTTGCGTCACGTCCCGTGGAAGAGTAGACATGGCACAGGGCCCAAAGCGCACGGCATGCCACAAGAACGGTGCTGATACCGCCATGCTGGCACATGAGCTGGGCGACCTGCTCATGGAGCTCTGCCATGCGGTCGGGTCGCTTGAGGGCTCCCTGCTCAGCGAGAGGAGCGACCTCTCCCTCTCCACGAGGGACGCACGCGCCATCGCCATCGTGGGCGGGGCGACCATCCGAGAGCATCGTACCCTGGGAATCTCCGAGCTTGCCGAGGCATGCGAGGTGAGCGCACCGTCCGCTACGTGCATGGCACGTCGCCTCGTTGACAAGGGCCTGCTCGTACGCGAGCAGGATGTCCTTGACGCACGGCGCGTCAATCTCCACCTCACACGCAGGGGCGAAAGGGTTTATCGTGTTCATGTGCCTTTCCGTATGAACATGGTGAGGCGCATCGTTCAAGACATGAACTCCGTCGAGCGTGCCGCGTTGCTCACGGGCGTACGTCGCATGGCAGGCTACTATCATGGCATTGAGGTGGGACACGCATGAGCTATCGCATCATCGGCACCGGCAGCGCCCTTCCCAGGAAGGTCGTCACCAACGATGACCTCGCTGAGTTTCTCGACACGTCCGACGAGTGGATCCATACGCGCACGGGCATCAGGCGCCGTCATGTGTGCACGACCGAGACCCTCGACGACCTTGCATCCCTGGCGGCCGAGCGGGCCCTCGAGATGAGCGGCCTCACGGTGGGCGACATCGACCTCATCGTGGGCTCGACGTCCTCGGCCGACCACATGGTTCCCGCCATGGCGTCCATCGTACAGGGCGCCCTTGGGGCAGACTGCATGAGCTTCGATGTCTATGTGGGCTGTTCGGGCTTTGTCGCGGCACTGGATGTGGCCGACGGCTACTTTGCCCGCGGGCGTGCCAGGCACGCCCTCATCGTGGCGGCCGAGAAGGTCACGCGCCTGGTGGACTGGACGGATCGCTCCACCTGCGTGCTCTTTGGCGATGGCGCCGGCGCGGCGGTGGTGGAGCATGTCGAGGGCGAGGATCTGCCCTTCCGGGCCACCAACCAGCCGAGCATGGCGCTCGTCATGCCCGGCATCCCCTCGCGCAGCCCCTACGACGAGCACCGCGACGCTGGCGTGAGCAGTCTCGTCATGGACGGGCGCGCCGTCTTCCGCTTTGCCGTGAAGTCCGTGACCGAGGACATCCAGAGGCTCTGCGAGGCGGCGGGCGTCGCCATCGATGACGTCGACCACTTCGTTCTCCATCAGGCCAACGACCGCATCATCGCCTCGGTAGTGCAGCACCTCGGCCTGGATGACGCCAAGGTGGCGCACAACATCGCGGAGACGGGCAACATCTCCAGTGCCTGCATTCCCCTCGCCCTCGACCTCGCCAACCGCAGGGGGGACCTCAGGCGGGGGGACCTCATCGCACTGGTGGGGTATGGCGCGGGCCTTGCCGTCAACTCCTGCCTGTTCAGGTGGGACATGGGTTCCGTGGCCTAGCGCCACGGCCGCGGCCCTGCGGCCGCATCGCACGGGGACATCGCCGCGCACGCGGCTGTCTATAGAGGATGCCGCGCTTGCGGCACGAGGCGTCGCAGACGCGACACAGGAGGAGGAACCAACCATGGCTAGCAGCACCTTTGACAAGATCGTCGAGATTCTCAAGGAGCAGGACGGCGTCACCGAGGACCTCACCCGTGAGACCACCTTCGAGGAGGCCGGCATCGACTCCCTGGCGACCGTCGAGGTCGTCATGGCCTGCGAGGACGAGTTTGGCATCGAGATCGATACCGAGTCCAACCCCGCGACCATCGGCGAGTTCGCCGACATGGTCGACAAGCTGATCGCAGAGAAGGAGTAGCACCCTCCATGATCGAATCTCCCATTTGCGAGCTTCTGGGTATCCAGAAGCCCGTCTTCCAGGGCGGCATGGCCTGGATCGCCGACGCAAGCCTCGCCTCGGCCGTGTCCGAGGCCGGCGGCCTGGGCATCATCTCCGCCATGAACGCCAACGCCGAGTGGCTGCGCGGCCAGATCCACGAGCTGCGCGAGAGGACCGACAGGCCCTTCGGCGTGAACATCATGCTGCAGAGCCCCTTCGCAGACGAGGTGGCCGACCTTGTGGTGGACGAGAGGGTTCCCGTCGTCGTGACGGGTGCCGGTGATCCCCGCAAGTACATGAGGCGGTGGAACGCCGCGGACATCAAGGTCATCCCCGTCGTCGCGCAGGTCGCCCTCGCGCGCCTCGTGGAGCGCGCCGGTGCCGCCGCCGTCGTCGCCGAGGGTGGCGAGTCGGGCGGTCACGTGGGCGAGACCACGACGATGGCACTGGTTCCCCAGGTCGTCGATGCCGTCAGGATTCCCGTGGTCGCCGCCGGTGGCATTGCCGACGGGCGCGGCATGGCCGCAGCCTTCATGCTGGGTGCCGTAGGCGTCCAGGTGGGCACACGCTTCCTCGTCGCCGAGGAGTGCACGGTCAGCGAGGAGTACAAGAGGCGCATCCTCAAGGCCAACGACATCGCCACCATCGTGACAGGCCGCAAGTACGGTGGCGCGGTGCGCTGCCTCAAGTCGCCGTTCTCGCAGCGCTTCGCCAAGGCGGAGCGCGAGGGCGCCACGCAGGACGAGCTCGACGCCATGGGTGCCGGCTCGCTGCGCAAGGCCGCCGTTGACGGCAACTACGAGGAGGGCAGCTTCATGTCGGGCCAGATCGCCGGCATGGTGCGCGAGCGCCAGACGGCCCGTGAGATCGTGGACGACCTCGTGGACGGTGCCGAGCGGGCACTGGTGGGAGCGGCCAGATGGGTAAGGTAGCCTTCCTCTTCGCGGGCCAGGGCGCGCAGCATCCCGGCATGGGCAAAGAGCTCGCCTGTGCCGAGGCGGCGGCCAAGGCCACGTTCGACACGCTCGAGGCCGCCATGCCGGGTCTTTCCGCCCTCTGCTTCGAGGGCACCGAGGAGGAGCTCACCCGTACCGAGAACACCCAGCCCAGCGTGTTTGCCGTCGACCTTGCCGCGGCCCGCGCACTGGTCGCCCACGGCGTCACCCCCGATGCCGTGGCGGGCTTCTCGCTGGGCGAGGTGGCCGCCCTCACGTTTGCCGGCGCCTTCGGCGATGAGGACGGCTTTGCCCTCGTGCGCCATCGTGGCGACCTTATGGCCGCATGCTGTGCCGCGCACCCGAGCGGCATGCGTGCCGTGGTCAAGCTCGATGCCCCTACGGTGGAGGCCCTCGCCGAGCAGGCCGGTGCCTGGCCCGTCAACTACAACAGTCCCCAGCAGACCGTGGTGGCGGGCACACCCGATGCCCTCGAGCGGCTCGAGGCCCTCGTCAAGGGGGCCAGGGGCCGCGCCCTCAAGATGGCCGTCGCCGGCGCCTTCCACAGCCCGCTCATGGCCGACGCCTCCACAGGCCTTGCCAGCTGGCTGAAGGCATGTGCCCCCAAACCCTGCGCTCCTCCCGTGTGGGCCAACACCACGGGTGAGCCATATCCCGCAGATCCCGCCGCGATGGCGGGCCTCCTGGCAGGGCAGGCCTCCCACCCCGTCCGCTGGACGCGCACGCTTCAGGGCCTCAGGGCGCAGGGCTTTGACACCTTCGTCGAGGTGGGGCCTGGCTCCACGCTCACCAAGCTCGTACAGCGCACGCTCGAGGGCGTCTGTGCCCTCGCATGCGAGACGCCCGGGCAGCTCTCCGCAGTGCTCGAGATCGTGGGAAAGGAATAGCCAACATGTCCCAGAACCCCATCCTCACGCGCGACGAGTCGCGCAAGGTGGCCCTCGTGACGGGCGGCTCGCGCGGCATCGGTCGCGCCATCGCCCATCGGCTGGCCGAGGACGGCTACGACGTGGCCATCGTGTATGCCGGGGGCGCAGACCGCGCCGAGGTGGTCGTCTCCGAGCTCGGGGACCTTGGTGCCACCTCCAAGGCCTATCGTTGCGACGTTGCCGTGCCCGGTGAGGTCGATGCCTGCGTCAAGGAGGTCATCGCCGACTTCGGGAGCGTGTGGGCGCTCGTCAACAATGCGGGCATCACGCGCGATGGCCTCCTCATGCGCATGAGGGACGAGGACTTCGACCGCGTCCTGGGGGTCAACCTCAAGGGTGCCTTCAACACCATCCGCGCGCTCTCGCGCTCCTTCATGCGCCAGAAGGGCGGGCGCATCGTCAACCTCAGCTCCGTGGTGGGCATCATGGGCAATGCCGGGCAGGCCAACTATGCCGCCTCCAAGGCGGGGCTCATCGGCCTCACCAAGTCGGTCGCGCGCGAGCTGGCGCCGCGCAACGTCACCTGCAACGCGGTGGCGCCGGGGTTCGTGAACACCGACATGACGGCCGTGCTCTCCGACGAGACGCGTGCCGGCTACGAGCGGCAGATTCCGCTGGGGCGCCTCTGCGACCCCGAGGACGTCGCCGCGGCCGTCTCCTATCTTGCCAGTGACGCGGCGTCGCTCGTCACGGGCGTCGTCCTACCCGTCGACGGTGGCATGAGCATGTAGCAAGCAGCCCTGTGGGCTGGGAAGGAGAAGCATGGAGCGCAGAGTAGCAATCACCGGCCTGGGTGCCGTGACGCCCGTGGGCAACAACGCACCCGACAGCTGGGCCGCCCTCAAGGCGGGCACGTGCGGCATTGGCCCTCTCACGCACTTTGACGACACGGACTACAAGGTGAGCGTGGCGGCCGAGGTCAAGGACTTCGACCCGTCGGGGCTCCTGAGCGTGCCCGAGATGCGCCGCAACGACCTCTTCGTGCAGTTTGCCATCGTGGCGGCCCACGAGGCCCTCGCGGACTCCGGACTGGACGTTGAGGGCAGCGTCGACCGCGACCGCCTGGGCGTGTACGTGGGCTCCGGTATCGGCGGCATCGGCACCACCATCGAGAACACCGCCAAGCTCATCAGTGGCGGCCCGCGCAAGGTCTCGCCCTTCCTCATTCCCTCGATGATCGCCAACATGGCAGCCGGCCAGGTGTCCATCCGCAGCAAGGCCCTTGGCCCCACGCTTCCCGTGGTCACGGCCTGTGCCACCTCGAGCAATACCATCGGCGAGGGCTTTCGTGCCATCAGGCACGGCTACGCCGACGCCATCATCGCCGGCGGCACCGAGGCGGGCATCGTGCCCCTGGCGCTCGCGGGCTTCAACAACATGAAGGCGCTTACCAAGAACCCCGATCCCCAGACGGCCTGTCGCCCCTTTGACGCCAACCGCGACGGCTTCGTGATGGGCGAGGGTGCGGCCATGCTCATCCTGGAGGACCTGGAGCATGCCATGGCGCGCGGTGCGCAGGTCTATGCCGAGGTGATGGGCTACGGCAACACGGCTGACGCCTACCACATCACGAGTCCCGACCCCGAGGCGGGCGGCATCACGCGTGCCATCAGGGAGGCCGTGGCCGAAGCGGGCCTCGATCCCGCCGAGGGACTCTACATCAACGCCCATGGCACCTCGACCAAGCTCAACGACCAGGCCGAGACGCTCGGCTTCAAGCGGGCGCTGGGCGAGGGGGTGGCCCATGCGGCAAGGATCTCGTCCACAAAGTCCATGACGGGCCACATGCTCGGTGCCGCCGGTGCCGTGGAGGCCATGGTCTGCGCTCTCACGCTGCGCGATGGCGTGGTCGCACCCACCATCAACTACCACGACCCCGACCCGGAGTGCGACCTCGACTACACGCCCAACGAGGCCGCTCCGTTCGACGGACGCTGGGCGCTCTCCACCAACCTGGGCTTTGGCGGCCACAACGCCGCCCTGGCATTCAAGCGATACGAGGGATAGGCGGCAGACATGGACTTCGACAAGATCAGGGAGCTTGCGCAGATCCTTAAGGCCAGCTCGCTCACGCGTCTGCGCGTGGAGGAGGACGGCACCGTGCTGGAGCTGGAGGCCGAGCCCCCTCAGCAGCAGGTCGTGAGCGTGGCACCCGTGGCCGCCACGCCCGCCACGCCGGCCCCGGAGCAGGAGCCCTCCGCCACGCCGGCCCCCGCCGCTCCGCAGGCGGAGGAGGACGCGGATGCGGCCTTCGACATGAGCAAGCTCACGCTCGTGAAGGCTCCCATGGTGGGCGTGTTCTACGCTGCGCCCTCGCCTGGCGCGGAGCCCTTCGTGCATGTGGGCTCCAAGGTCAAGAAGGGCGACACCCTCTGCGTCATGGAGGCCATGAAGCTCATGAACGAGGTCACGGCCGAGTGCGATGGCGAGGTCGTCGACATCTGCGTCGAGGACGGCGACCTCGTGGAATTCGGCGGCACCCTCATGAAGATCCACTAGGAGGCAACCATGAACAGAGACGAGCTCGAGAGGATCCTGCCGCACCGTCCCCCCATGCTGCTCTTGGACGAGTCGGAGGTGGTGGGCGGCGAGGCCCACGGCAGGATCGCCATCAGGGGTGACGAGTTCTTCCTGCAGGGGCACTTCCCGAACAACCCCATCGTGCCCGGCGTGATCCAGTGCGAGATGCTCGCACAGAACTGCTGCGTGCTCATCGCCGACCAGATGACTGACACCCAGGGCAAGACCCCGCTCTACACCGGGCTCGACAAGGTGCGCTTCAAGAGCAGCATACGTCCGGGTGACACCGTCGATCTGGTCTGTCGCCTCACGCGCTCCCATGCGCCGTTCTACTTCGCCGAGGGCGAGGCCTCCGTCGACGGCAGGCTGTGCTGCACGGCGAACATGTCGTTCGCGCTCGTCGCGAGCGATGCCGCCAAGGGTGGCGACGCCTAGTGTTCGAGAAGATCCTCATCGCCAACCGCGGCGAGATCGCGGTGCGCGTCATCCGCGCGTGCAAGGAGATGGGCGTGCAGACCGTGGTGGTGTACTCCACGGCCGATGCCGGCTCCTATCATGTTCAGATCGCGGATGAGGCGTGGTGCATCGGTGGCCCACGTCCCGCAGACAGCTATCTCAACATGGACGCCATCGTGACGGTGGCCGTCGAGTCCGGTGCCACCGCGGTGCATCCGGGCTATGGCTTCCTCTCCGAGTCATCCGAGTTCGCGCGGAAGTGCCGCGAGTGCGGCCTCGTGTTCATCGGCCCCTCGCCCGAGGTCATCGACCGCATGGGCGACAAGGACGAGGCGCGCCGCACGGCCAAGGCCGCAGGCGTCCCCATCGTGGAGGGCACCGGCCTCCTCGGGGATGCCGACGAGGCCGAGCGCGAGGCTAAGCGCATCGGCTTCCCCCTGCTCATCAAGGCGCGCGCCGGCGGCGGTGGCCGTGGCATCCGCAAGGTGGAGGCCCGGGACAAGGTGCGTGGCGCCTTTCAGGAGGCCTCCAGCGAGGCGGCCTCGGCCTTTGGCGATGGCGGCTGCTACATGGAGCGCTTCATCTCGCCTGCCCACCACGTGGAGGTGCAGGTGCTGGGTGACGCCCATGGCAACGTGGTCTCGCTGGGTGAGCGCGAGTGTTCCGTCCAGCGCCGCAACCAGAAGCTGCTGGAGGAGAGTCCCAGCCCGTCCATCACGCCCGCCGTGCGCGACCACATGGCCAAGGCCGCCCGCGACCTCGCGCGCTCTGTGGGCTACGTGGGGCTGGGCACCATCGAGTACCTCTACTCCGACGCCAACGAGACGTTCGCCTTCATGGAGATGAACACCCGCCTGCAGGTGGAGCATCCCATCACGGAGTACGTCACGGGCGTCGACCTCGTGAAGTGGCAGATGCGCGTGGCCGCTGGCAACGAGCTGGCCTTCGCGCAGGATGACATCCACGTCCAGGGCCATGCCATCGAATGCCGGCTCAACGCCGAAACGCCGGACTTCCTGCCATCGTGCGGCACCGTGGAGACCCTGCACATTCCGGGTGGTCCGTGGGTGCGCTTTGACACGGCCCTCTACCAGGGCGTCACCATTCCGCCGTACTACGACTCCATGCTGGGCAAGCTCATCGTCTACGCTCCCACGCGCGAGGAATGCGTGCGCAAGGCACGTTCAGCCCTGGGCGAGTTCGTGGTCGAGGGCGTCTCGGACAACTCCGAGCTCCAGCTGGACATCCTCTCCAACGACGAGTTCGTCTCGGGCATGTACCACACCAACCTGATGGAGCACCTCTATGAGTAGCAGCAAGAAGGTCAAGAGCGCCAACACCCTCGAAGGTCCCATCACCGAGGTCAACGTGGAGCAGCCCGAGCGCCAGATCCTCGTGCGCTGTCCGGGCTGCCGCCATGCGGCCGCGCAGGAGGACATCGCGGGTAACCTCGAGGTCTGCCCCCGCTGTGGCCACCACTTCCGGATAGGCGCGCGCAAGCGCATCTCCATGACCGTGGATGCCGAGAGCTTCCAGGAGATGGATGCCGACCTGGTGGCCAAGGACTTCCTGGGCTTTCCGGGCTACAGGGAGAAGATCGCCAAGGCCCGCGCCGCCTCGCAGGAGAACGAGGCCGTCATCTGCGGCACCGCCACCGTCGGCGGGTACCGCTGCGCCCTGTTCGTCATGAACAGCCAGTACATGATGGGGTCCATGGGCTCCGTCGTGGGGGAGAAGATCACCCGCCTGTTCGAGTACGCCTGCGAGGAGGGCCTGCCCGTCGTGGGCTTCACCGTCTCGGGCGGGGCCCGCATGCAGGAGGGCACCACGTCCCTCATGCAGATGGCCAAGACCTCCGGCGCCGTGCGCAGGCACTCCGATGCGGGGCTCCTCTACATCGCCGTGCTCACCGATCCCACCACGGGTGGCGTCACGGCGAGCTTTGCCATGGAGGCAGACATCTGCCTGGCGGAGCCTGGCGCGCTCGTGGCCTTTGCCGGGCCGCGCGTCATCGAGCAGACGCTGCACAAGCGTCTGCCCGTCGGCTTCCAGCGCTCGGAGTTCCAGCTGGAGCATGGCTTCGTCGACCGTATCGCGCCGCGTGCCGCCCTCCCCGAGGAGCTCGCGCGGCTGATGGGGCTGCATGGCGTGCCCAGGGTGGAGGGCGACGGCCCCTTCGAGCCCATCATCGGCCTGGTGAGGCCCAAGGACGAGAATCCTGCGGCCAAGCTGCTGGGCAACCTCGCCGCTGCCGCGGTGGACGCCGTCCAGCGTGCCGGCAAGAGGCCACCCGAGCAGCAGGCTCCGCTCACGGAGGCAGAGGAGGCCCGGCGCAGCGCCTATGAGCTCTTGGGCGTGGTGCGCTCGGGCGAGCGCCCGGGGGTCCTCTCCGCCATGGAGCGGGTGTTCGACCCCTTCGTCGAGCTGCATGGCGATCGCTACTTTGGTGATGACGGGGCCGTGGTGGGCGGCATCGCCCGCCTGAAGGGCCAGGCGGTCACCGTCATCGGTACCGAGCGTGGTCGTGACACCAAGGAGCGCGTGCGGCGCAACTTTGGCTCCGCCAGTCCCGAGGGGTACCGCAAGGCACAACGCCTCATGAGGCAGGCCGAAAAGTTCGGCCGTCCCGTCGTGTGCCTCGTGGACACGTCCGGCGCGTTCTGTGGCATGGGTGCCGAGGAGCGCGGCCAGGGCGAGGCCATCGCCCGGAGCCTTCTCGTGATGAGTGGCCTCAGGGTGCCCATCGTCTCCGTCATCATGGGCGAGGGTGGCTCGGGCGGTGCGCTGGGCCTGGCGCTTGCCAACCGCGTGCTCATGCTCTCCGGTGCCGTGTACTCCGTCGTGAGCCCCGAGGGCTGCGCCTCCATCCTCTGGAAGACGGCCGAGCGCGCCCCCGAGGCGGCCGATGCGCTCAGGATCCGTGCGACCGACCTCAAGGAGCTGGGCATCATCGACGACATCATCGACGATCACGACCTGGGCACGGACGCGTTCGCCCGGCGCCTTGCCGATGCGCTCTCGGCCGAGCTCGCACGCTACCAGGACGCCTCCGCCGCCGAGCTGGAGCAGGACCGCTATGACCGATTCCGCCGGATGGGGGAGAGTGCCCTATGCTAGCCATCGTTATCGATTCGACCTCTGGGCTGACCCGCAGCGAAGCCAAGGAGCTGGGCGTGACCGTCGTCCCCACGTACTACAGCGTGGATGGCCACGCCAACGAGGAGCGGTTTGCAGACGAGTGCGCGGGCTATGAGCCCCAGCTCGGCTCCGATGCCATGTTGCACACCGAGCCCGCCTTCCCCGATGCGTACCTCGATGCCTTCTCCGAGGCGCTCGTCAAGGGCGACGACGTGCTCTGCATCACGCTCTCCTCGCGCCTCTCGGCGGGGCATCGCAGCGCCGAGGTGGCCAGGAGCATGCTGCTGGGCACCGCCGAGAACGCGGGACGCATCGAGGTCGTGGACTCCCACATGGCGGGCGCCGGCCTGGAGATCCTCGCACGCCGCGCCCGCGAGGCGGCGGACGAGGGCAGGGGCCTTGCCGAGGTGGTGGCGGCCGTCAAGGAGCTTCGTGGCCACGTCTACTCGCGCTTTGCCGTGGCCGACATGCACATGCTGCGCCGCAGTGGGCGCCTCTCCAACACGCGTCGCTCCGTGAGTTCCACGCTCGACCGCTTCCCGGTCTTCGGCCTGCGCCACGGCACCATCGAGGTGGAGACCATCGCCCGCGGCACGGCGGGCATGACCAAGGCCATGCTTGCGGGCGTGCCCGAGGACGTGGGCAGGCTGTACGTCGCCCACTACGGTGAGCCCACCAAGGCGCTCTACCGCCTGGTGTCCGCCATCAAGCGTCAGCTGCCCGCAGCCGAGCTGGTGGTCAAGGACGCCGGCCCCGTGCTCACCGTGAACGTGGGCATTGGCAGCGTCTCGCTGGTGTGGGTCGATGGGGAGTAGGCCGTCCGCCCGCGCGATCGTGCACCTTGCCCAGGTGGGCTCCACCAATAGCTATGCCAGGCAGGCCTACCGCTCGGGTGGGTCTGCCTTTCGTGAGCTGCACGATGCCGCGACCACCGAGGGCGCGCTGCCGGTGGACGTCGTCGTGACCGACGAACAGACGCAGGGGCGCGGCCGCTTGGGGCGCATCTGGCAGAGCGGCGTCGACGAGGCACTGTGCGCGTCCTTCGTGGTGCCGCTGCCGCGCGTGGTGCTCGAGCGGGGGGATGGGGGCTGGGTCACCGCCTGCGCCGGCCTCGCCGCCGTGGATGCGCTGCGCGCCGCCTGTGACGACCGGCTGGGGGGCCTTTCCCTCAAGTGGCCCAACGACCTCCTCTGGGGCGGCAGGAAGCTGGGCGGCATCCTCTGCGAGACGGCGGGCATGGATGAGGGGTGCGTCTGCGTGGTGGTGGGCATCGGCATCAACCTGCTGACGCCTGCCGAGCGGCTGCCGCTGGAGGCGGCCACGTCGCTGGCGGTGCACGTGGAGGGGCTGCCGACCTATGCCGTGCTGCGCGATGCGCTGGTGGATGGCATCGCAGGGAGGATCGGCGAGATGCTCTGGCGGCTGGCGACGCGGCGCGACGCGGCGCGTGACGACCTCCTCGTGCGGACGAAGGCGGCAAGCTGCACGCTGGGGCATCGCGTGGAGGTGCGGCGCGCGGACGGCACGAGCGTGGTGGGGCGCGCGGTGGACATCCGGCGTGACATGGCCCTTGTCGTCAAGCTGGACGATGGATCGCGTGTCGTCGTGACGGCCGGTGACGTGGGCGTCCTCTCGCGATAGGCGTGTGCCGTGCGTCTCCCTCCGCGTTCTGACCCCTCGTTCCCCTCGCCCATCCCCGTGTGGGTGCCATATGGTCCATGTGGGTGCGATTCTCCCTGCCGCGGTCGATAAAACCCCAGGTCAGTAGAAGCAGCAAGATGCGATTGACACCCACACGCAGCAATAGGCACCCACATGCATGCGATTGGCACCCACACGGTCAGGTCGTGCCCGCCGCGGTGGACTACCCGAGGCTCTCCGCCAGCGCCGCGGCCACGCGCAGCCCATCCGTCGCCGCGCTCATGATGCCGCCCGCATAGCCGGCGCCCTCGCCGCAGGGCCATAGGCCACGTGTGGAGACGGACTGCAGTCCCTCGTCGCGCGTGATGCGCACGGGAGAGCTGGAGCGGGTCTCCACGCCCGTGAGCACGGCGTCCGCCGCGGCAAAGCCGTGCAGCCGATGTCCCATCAACGGGATGGCGGCGCGGAGCGTCTCCGTCACATAGGGCGGCAGGCACCTCTCGACGCTGCCCCAGGTAACGCCGCGCGGGTACGTGGGCTCGATGGCGCCACCCGCAGTGGAGGGGGTGCCCTGCAGGAAGTCGCCCACAAGCTGCGCGGGTGCCACGAACGCCCCACCACCCGCCGCAAACGCCGCCTGCTCGCACGAGCGCTGCAGCGCCACGCCCGCGAGCGGATCGTCACCTGGCAGGTCCGAAGGAAACACGTTGGCCAGCAGTCCGGCGTTGGCGTTCGTGCCCGCGCGCGCCGAGAGGCTCATACCGTTGGTGACCACACCACCTGGCTCGCTCGCCGCCGCCACCACAGAGCCGCCGGGACACATGCAGAACGAGAACGCACTGCGGCCCGAGGCGGTGCCCGCACCCTCGTCGAGGTGAGCCACCAGCTTGTAGGGGGCGGCTCCCAGGGCGGGATGTCCCGCGAAGGGGCCGTACTGCGCGCGGTCTATCATGGCCTGCAGGTGCTCGATGCGCACGCCCATGGCGAACGTCTTGCGCTCGAGGGCGATGCCCTCGCGGTGCAGCAGCCCAAACACGTCACGCGCCGAATGCCCGCAGGCAAGGACCACGGCGCGGGCCGGTATGCGCTCCTCGACGGCCCCGCCGCTTCCATCCGCGTGCGAGAGGGTCACGCTCGTCATGCGCCCGCCTGCGACGCCCAGTCCCGTGAGCCTGGTGTCCAGGCGCACCTCGCCGCCAGCCTGGCGGATGCGTGCCAGCACGTTGGTCACCACGGTGGGCAGGATGTCACTTCCCACATGGGGCCTGGCATCCCACAGGATCTGCCGTGGGGCACCCGCCTCCACGAAGGTCTCCAGGATGCGGCGATGGGCCGCGCCCCTGGTGCCCGTCCCCAGCTTGCCGTCGGAGAAGGTGCCAGCCCCACCCAGGCCAAACTGGATGTTGTCCTCGGGATTCAACTCGCCCGTGGCGTTGAAGCGCTCGATGTCCACCGTGCGGCGCGCTGCGTCGCGCCCGCGCTCCACGAGCAGGGGCTCCAGGCCCGTCTCCGCCAGGGCGAGCGCGCAGAAGAGCCCGGCGCATCCGGCGCCGATGACCACCGGTCGGCCAACGGGACGCGTGCCCACATGGATGGGCGGCTGGGGGTCCTCCTCCTGGGCGACGCGCACGTTCCTGGCCCGATGCCTCCTGGCCAGCCGCCGCAGGAGCGCGCGCTCCGCATTGGCCGCGCCGCGCAGTTGGATGCGCACGCTGTAGGTATAGTGCACATCGTCCTTCCGGCGCGCGTCGATGGAGCGCCTGCGGGGCTCCAGCGCGACGAGGTCATCGGGCGGGAGGTGCAGGCGCCTCAGGACGGCGGCGCGCAGGGCGCGCCCCTCGGTGCGCTCGGTTCCGTCGAGGGCGTCGAGTGGTATGCGCAGGTCAGAGATGTCAAGCATGGGAGATTCCCCTCGCTGCCGCCATACCGGCCACCATGCCGCTCCTCCACGCCCAGGCGAGGTTGAAGCCACCGCAGTCACCGTCCACGTCAAGCACCTCGCCGCAGGCAAAGAGTCCCGGGACCTCCCGCGCCTCGAGCGTGGTGGGGGAGAACTGCGTGGTGGCGAGCCCCCCTGCCATCACCTGCGCATGCGACTCGTCCGCGCGCCCGCGCACGACGAGCCGCTGGCCCTTGACGAGGCCGACCAGGCTGCGGGAGCTGCCCCGTGCCTCCCGCTCGAGCACGGTGGCGATGTCGGGGTCGAGCACGCCGTCCAGGCACCCGGGCACGAACGTGCCCCTGCCCGTGGGGTCCGCCAGCCTGGCGAGCTCCTGGTGCGAGACCTCGGGTGCGAGGTCGAGCCTCACGACGTCACCGGGCCGACACCGGCGCGAGAGGTCGAATACCACGATGCCCGAGAGGCCATAGCCCCTGATCAGCACCTCGCCCTGCTCGTGCCACAGGGGGGCATCGGCACCCTGCGGCACGAGCGAGACGCGCGCCAAGACGCGCCTTCCGTCACAGGCCAAGAGTGGGGAGGGCCCTGTGGCCACGGGGCAGAGCACGGGATGGCCCGGCACGAGGGCAAGCCCCAGGCGCGCGGCGATCGTGGCGGTTGCCTCGGCGCCGCCCCCCAGTGCGAGCACGACGCGTCCCGTATTGAGGCGCGTGACCTCGCCAGATGCAAAGCCCTGGCATATGTCCAGCTCAAAACCTGTATCCGTGCGTCCCATCCCTCGCACCGTGCGCGCGGGCGCCAGCGTCGCCCCAGCGTGGACCGCTCGTGCGAGCAGCACGTTGCGCACGCTTGCCGCCCGTCGCGAGAGGGGATAGAGCCGGCCCTCCTCCACACACCATCGCAACCTGCTGTCGCGGAGGAAGGACAGGATGTCATCGAGGGGGCATGCGCCCATGGTGGCACCCACGAAGGCGGGGTCGTTGTAGCGCGCGGGATCGAGCCGCTCGTTGGCAAAGTTGCAGCGGCCGTTGCCCGTTGCCAGGATGGTGCGCCCGCACTCGAGGGCGGACTCCAGCACCACCACGTGGGCGCCCGCCTCCGCCGCGCAGATGGCGGCCGCGAGGCCTGCCGCCCCGCCACCGACGATGCAGACGCCCATCGAGGGAGGCATCGTCACGGATGCGGCGGCCCGCATGAGGGCGGCCTGTCGGGCGCTGCGGGTGCCCGCCCTTCCCCGGGTCATGGGTTACCCTGCCAACGTCTCGTGTGCCAGGATCTGCTCGACCGTCTTGGCCGCAAAGCCCTCGGGCAGCGCGTCCTCGAAGGTGCCCGCATCGCAGGCGGCTGCGAGCGTGGGGTCGATGGGCAGCTCGTCCAGCGCCTCGATGCCAACGTGCGCGGCCGTCTCGATCAGGCGGCTGGGGCCAAAGGGCTCCACGCGCTCGCCGCAGTGCGGGCATAACATCCAGCTCATGTTCTCAACGAGGCCCACCACGGGCACGTCCATCATGGCGGCCATGTTGAGCGCCTTGCCCACGACCATCTGCACGAGGTCCTGGGGCGAGCTCACGATCACGACGCCCTCGATGGGGAGGCTCTGGAACACCGTGAGGGCTACGTCACCCGTTCCGGGGGGCATGTCCACGAGCAGGTAGTCCACGTCGCCCCAGGCCGTCTCCTCGAAGAACTGGCGCAGCGCGCCCATGAGCATGGGGCCGCGCCACAGCACGGGATCGGTCTCGTGCTCCAGCACAAGGTTGGTGCTCATGACCTCGATGCCGCCTTTGGACGTCACGGGGACGAGCTGCTCGTTGCGTGCCGTGGCGTGCCTGCCGCTCATGCCGAACATCCTGGGAATGGAGGGGCCGGTGATGTCCGCGTCGAGGATGGCCACCCTCTTGCCCTCGTGGCGCAGGCTGACGGCGATGGCGCCGGTGACGAGCGACTTGCCGACGCCGCCCTTGCCGGAGACCACGCCGATGACGTGCCTGATGGAGCTGCCTGCGGCGGGGGAGAACCGCTGCGGCCCCTGGTCCTGCTGACGTGTGGCGTGTCCGAGCGTCTCGTCGACCTCGCGGCGAAGGGCGTCGGTGTCGATGTCTGGCGTCTGTGCCATGGGATTCCTTTCCTCGGGATGCAGGCATCCTCGATTCTACCCGGATGGGATGATGCGATTGCCCTGCGTCTGGGTGCCTGTCCCGTTACGGGAGTCATGTGGGTGCGACACGCTTCCGTGTGGGCGCCAATCCCTTCGTGTGGGTGCCTATCGCCACATTGCAGCCGACAGAATCCCAGGTCGGCTGAATCGACAGGATGCGATTGACACCCACACGCGGGAGCGTTACGCCCACACGCGTGAGCCGCCGCACTACGTCTTGCGCAGCGCCACCGCGCTGAACGAGAAGCTGTCGGGTCTATGGCGCGACTGCGTGTACTCGAACATGATGCCGTCCCCGTTGAAGGTCTGGCTGCACATGACGGTGACGAAGTCGAAGCCGTCGAGGTCGAGGCAGGCGCGGTCGGCGCGCATGGCCCTCTCGGCCGTGATGGTGCGCTTGCTCGTCGCGATGCGCATGCCCAGGGTGTGCTCGATGTAGTCGAAGATCGACATCGCGGCGACGGCAGGGGTGAGCCCCGGCACCAGGTCCTCCCGAAAGTAGTTGTGATCGAGGATGGTGGGAGTGCCGTCCAGCACGCGCACCCGATCGATGTGGACCAGGAGGGTGCCCGCCTCAAAGCCGCTGCGGGCGGCGAGCTGCCGGTTGCAGGCGATCCGCTCGAAGGTCGTCACCTCCGTCTGGGACGAGAGGTGGTTACGCCGCGCAGCCTCCGCAAACGTTTCGATGCCGCCCGCCTCGAAGCGGGTCCTCTCGCGTGGCTGGTAGATGACGCGCACGCCCTTGCCGTTGATGGGCTGCACGTAGCCCTGCTGCGCCAGGAGCCCCAAGGCGCGCCGCAGGGTGTTGTGGGAGCAGCCGTACCGCTCCGTGAGCGCGCTCTCGGGCGGGATGAGGGACTGGTAGGGATACTCGCCCGTCTGGATACGGTCGAGGAGGTCCTGGTAGATGATGTTATAGATCGCCTTCATGGGACGAGTGTGACCTTCCTTCCAGTCCCGACCGCGCGTGGTCGGGGTCACCAGACGATGCCCCCGCCTCGCGCGGTCTTCTCCCACGCCAAGAATACTACCGTTCGCGGAACGCTCGCAGCTCTCACATACCTATGCACATAGCCGTGCCATGATATTGGGTGAACAACCTATGCAAATAGGTTACGAGAGGGACGGCCCCTGCGACCGTCAGCTGACAGGAGGAGCGATGGGCAAATACGAGTCAGACGCCAGGGAGCTGCTACGGCTCGTTGGTGGCCGCGAGAACATCGTCGCGGTGACCCACTGTGTGACGCGCATGCGCTTTGCGCTGGTCGACCCCGGCAAGGCGGACGTCCCCGGCATCGAGAGGCTCAAGGCCGTCAAGGGGAGCTTCACCAACGCCGGCCAGTTCCAGGTCATCATCGGCAACGACGTGGCGGACTTCTATGACGACTTCACGGCCGTCTCGGGCGTGTCGGAGGTCAGCAAGGCCGACGTCAAGAAGGCCGCTGCCGGCAACCAGAACCCCTTCCAGCGGGCCATGGGCGCCATCGCGGAGGTCTTCGCGCCACTCATTCCCGCCATCATCACCGGCGGTCTCATCCTGGGCTTCCGCAACGTCCTAGGCGACATGCCCTACTTCGGGCCCGACGGCACGCAGACGCTCGCATCGCTCTCCGTGTTCTGGACGGGCGTGTACAACTTCCTGTGGCTCATCGGCGAGGCCGTGTTCCATCTGGGCATCCCGGTGGGCATCTGCTACTCCATCACCAAGAAGATGGGTGGCACGCCCATGCTGGGCATCGTGCTGGGCCTCACGCTCGTCTCGGGCCAGCTCATGAACGCCTATGGCGTCGCCAGCGCCACGGCGGAGGACTGGGCCACCCACACCTGGGACTTCGGCTTCGCCCAAGTGCACATGATCGGCTACCAGGCCCAGGTCATCCCGGCCATCCTGGCTGCCGTCTGCTTCAACTACTACGAGCGCTTCTTCAAGAGGATCACGCCGGCCGTGGTTCAGATGATCGTGGTTCCCTTCTGTTCCATCCTGCTGGGTGTCATGACGGCCCACTTCATCGTCGGCCCCATCGGCTGGACGCTCGGCACCTTGGTCAGCAACGTGGTCATGGCCGGCATCTCGGGCCAACTCCGCGTCATCTTCGGCGCCCTCTTCGGCGGCCTGTATGCCCCGCTCGTCATCACCGGCCTGCACCACATGACCAACGCCATCGACCTGCAGCTCATCGCCGACACCGGCACCACGATGCTCTGGCCCATGATCGCGCTCTCCAACATCGCGCAGGGCTCCGCCGTGCTCGCCATGATCGTGCTCCAGCGCAGGGACGAGGATGCGCAGCAGGTCAACATCCCCGCGTGCCTCTCCTGCTACCTGGGCGTCACCGAGCCCGCCATGTTCGGCGTCAACCTCAAGTACGTCTTCCCGTTCGCCTGCGCCATGATCGGCTCCGCCCTCGCGGGCATCCTCTGCACCGCCACCTCCACGGCAGCCAACGCCATCGGCGTCGGTGGCCTGCCCGGCATCCTCTCCATCAACTCCAAGTACTTCCTGAGCTTTGCCGTCTGCATGCTCGTCGCCATCGTGGTGCCGTTCGCGCTCACCTTCGTCGTGGGCAAGCGCAAGGGCATCGACAGGGGCGAGGGCGTCGAGAACGTCTCGCTCGAGGGCGAGGACCTTCCCGCGACCCAGGCGCCCGTCGCCGCGCCCGCCGCCTCCGACCTCGTGGCCGATGGCACCATCAGGGCGGCTGTGAGCGGCACCATCCGCACGCTCGCCTCCGTGGACGACGGCGTGTTCTCCTCGGGCATGATGGGCCCCGGCATCGCCATCGACCCCAGTGCGGGCGAGGTCGTGGCACCGTGCGACGGCGAGGTCACGGTCATGATGGCCGAGTCGGGCCATGCGGTGGGGCTCAAACTTCCCAACGACCTCGAGCTGCTCATCCATGTGGGCCTTGACACCGTGGACATGCACGGGAAGGGCTTCACCGCCCACGTGCGCCAGGGCGACGTGGTCCACGCCGGGCAGCGCCTCATCACGTTCGACCGCGACACCATCAAGGCGGCCGACCATCCGGACACCGTTATGATGGTCGTGACGGGCACCGGCCAGGCCGGCAAGGTCGAGCTGGTGGAGCAGGGCAGCGCCACGGCGGGCGAGACCACCGTCATCACGTACTAGGACAGGACGGACGCAAGAGGGGGCGGTGCGACGCGTCGCACCGCCCCCTGCGACCAAGCCGACGGAAGGACACGGGGGACGCATGGACAGGGCGACGCAGCTGGGCGACAAGGTCGTGTACCAGGTCTACATCAGGAGCTTCAACGACTCCGACGGCGACGGCGTCGGTGACCTCAGGGGCATCACGCAGCGCCTGGACTACCTGCAGCGCCTGGGGGTCGACTACCTCTGGATCACGCCGTTCTTCGTCTCGCCTCAGCACGACAACGGCTACGACGTGGCGGACTACCGCGCCATCGACCCCCTCTTTGGCACCATGGCCGACTTCGAGGAGCTCTCGCGCGAGGCGCGGGCGCGCGGCATCGGCCTCATGCTGGACATGGTCTTCAACCACACGTCCACCGAGCACGCATGGTTCCAGCGGGCGCTTGCGGGGGACGCGCGCTACCAGGCCTACTACAAGCTCGTGGATGCGGCGCCCGGCGCCACGGCCACGAACCCCGGCGAGCCACCCACCAACTGGGAGTCCAAGTTCGGTGGCAGCGCCTGGGCCTACCTGCCCAGCCTCGACAAGTGGTACCTGCACCTGTTCGACCGCACGCAGGCGGACCTCAACTGGGACAACCCCGCCGTGCGCAGGGAGCTGGCGGACGTCGTGCGCTTCTGGAAGGCCAAGGGCGTCTCGGGGTTCCGCTTCGACGTGGCCAACCTCATCTCCAAGCCCGCCACCTGGGAGGACGACAACGAGGGCGATGGCAGGCGCCTCTACACCGACGGCCCCCACGTCCACGAGTACCTGCGGGAGCTCGTGCGGGAGGGCGGCATCGAGGACATGCCCACGGTGGGCGAGATGAGCTCAACCTCCATTGACAACTGCGTTCGCTACACCAACCCCAGCCGCCATGAGCTCTCGCAGGTCTTCAGCTTCCATCACCTCAAGGTGGACTACGCCGGTGGGGACAAGTGGGCGCTCATGGAGCCCGACATTCCCGAGCTGCGCCGCATCCTGCGCGACTGGCAGGAGCGGATGTGCGCGGGCGGCGGCTGGAACGCGCTCTTCTGGTCCAACCACGACCAGCCGCGGCCCAACTCCCGCTTCGGTGACACCTCCACGCGCGAGCTGTGGCAGCGCTCCAGCGAGCTCTTGGCCGTCTGCACCCACTTCATGCGCGGCACGCCCTACATCTACCAGGGCGAGGAGCTGGGCATGACCAACCCCGGCTTCGACCGCATCGAGCAGTACCGTGACGTGGAGAGCGTCAACTACTACCACATCCTGCAGGAGCGGGGCCTCTCTGCCGATGAGGCGCTGGCCGTGGTGCGCGAGCGCTCGCGCGACGACGCGCGCACGCCCGTGCAGTGGGACGCCTCGGCGACGACAGGCTTCACGACGGGCACACCCTGGATCGAGGTGGCCGCCAACCACACCTGGCTCAACGCCAGGGCGGAGGTCGATGACCCCGGATCCGTGTGGTCGTTCTACCGACGGCTCATACGGCTGCGCAAGGAGCTGCCCCTCGTCCAGCGGGGGGACGTGCGCTTCCTGGACGTGCCGGCGGGGGCGGAGAAGGTCATCGCGTACGAGCGGACCTTGGGCGACCAGCGCCTGGTGGTGGCATGCAACTTCTCAGGAGACAAGACCCCTGCGATTGATGTGGCACTCGTCACGGGCGGGGAGGTCCTTGTGGGCAACTACGATGACGCCCCCGTCGCGGGCACCCTGCGCCCATGGGAGGCTGTGGCGTACGTCTGGTGCTAGGGGAATGCTGTAAGGGCACGCTCCCCTCCTCATATGGCCGTGGGAAGGCCTCGCCTACCCCTGTGCCCCTACGCGCAGGGCCATCCCATCTCCGACCCCAGGCTGTCGCGCAAGGCCATGCCGAGGGGAGAGGGGAGACCGTGGCACGATGGGCCGAGAGGAGAGGGACAGGGGCGCGCCAGGCCTCTGTCCTCTGGCAACCCGGCACGTTGCGGCCTCTGTCGCAGGTGAGGGCGATGCGCATGCGGCCACGTTGCTTGCCACAGGACACGACGCCAGGCACGTGACCCATGCCATGCGGCACGAGGTCTTGTCCTTGTGGGTCTCGTCCTGCCGTGGGTGCCCTTCTTCTCTTTCGGGTCGATAAAGGTGCAGGTTGTGTAAGGCCGCGCGAGGAAAGTCGCACTCACGGGTAGCGAACCGCACCCACGGCAACCGTGTGTCCTCTCCCCATCTCTCCATGAAAGTTTACCGAAGTTGTTAAACTCACTCCTCAACGAGACAGTTAGCTCTATACTACATATGACTGCTGCGTCGTAGGGAGGGAAAGATGACCATGGAGGCTGTCGTAGACAATGTGGCACATGAGCCGACACAGAAGGTCGTGCAGGCACAGGGCGCCCAGCTGCCGCTAGCCATGGTGAGCGCAGGCGAGACGGCGACCGTGCTCAAGGTGCGCGGAGGCAAGGATCTCCGCCAGCACCTCTTTGAACTGGGATTTGTTCCTGGTGCACCCGTCAAGGTGGTCTCGCGCGTCTCGGGCGACATGGTCGTGAGCGTCAAGGGCGCCACGTTTGGCATCGGCCGCGACATGGCCATGCGCATCGTGACGACCTAGGCCGGACGATTGGTTATACTGACGTGACTCACGTGGCGTCACACAGGCGTTCTGTAACGGGCCGAGAGTCTATCTACGGCATGAATGAAGGGTGAAGTTGAACAATGGCAACTCTGAGAGACGTGAGGGTGGGGGAGAGTGCCACGGTGGCACGGCTTGATGGCGCCGGCGCCATCAAGCGCCGCATCATGGACATGGGCCTCACCAAGGGCACGCGCGTCCTGGTGCACAAGGTAGCCCCGCTCGGTGACCCCATCGAGGTCACGGTGCGTGGCTACGAGCTCTCCCTGCGCAAGGACGAGGCCGGGTGCATCGACGTGAAGGATGTGACGCGCGACTAATGGCAGATCAGATCAACATCGCTCTCGCGGGCAACCCCAACTGTGGCAAGACGACCCTGTTCAACGAGCTCACGGGCTCGAACGGCTACGTAGGCAACTGGCCTGGCGTCACCGTCGAGAAGAAGATGGCCAGCTGGCGTGCCGATCGCAACGTCACCCTCGTGGACCTCCCGGGCATCTACTCCCTCTCACCCTACTCGCCCGAGGAGGTCGTCTCGCGCGACTATGTCGTGAACGACCGTCCCGACGCCGTCATCAACCTCGTCGACGTCACTAACCTGGAACGCAGCCTCTACCTCACAACGCAGGTGCTGGAGGCGGGAGCTCCCGTGGTCGTGGGCCTCAACATGTGCGATCTGCTCACGGAGCGTGGCGACGTCATCGACGCCAAGCGACTCTCCCAGATGTTGGGCGTCCCCGTGCTCGAGGTCTCCGCGCTGCACAGCAGGAACCTCGACGCCCTCGTGAGGGCTGCCGTCACGGCGGGCGCGAAGGGTGTCGCGCCCAAGGGCGTCAGGTGCTTCTCGCCCGAGGTCCAGGCTGCCCTCGACCGCATTGCCGACATCATCAAGGGTTCCTGTGATGCCGAGCACCTCACATGGTTTGCCGTCAAGGTGTTCGAGCGCGACGTGGAGGCCATGAGGCCCCTCAAGCTCTCCCAACGGCAGCTTGACCAGATCGAGCCCCTCATCGCCGCCGTCGAGGAGGATCGCGACGACGACGCCGAGTCCATCGTCACCTCCGATCGCTACGACTGGATCGCCACGGTCATGGACGCCTGCGTCAAGAAGGCCCCCAAGCAGCTCACGCGCTCGCAGCGGATCGATCGGGTGGTCACCAACCGCATCCTCGGCCTGCCCATCTTCATCGCGGTGATGGTCTTCGTGTACTGGTTCGCCCTCATGGCCGTGGGCACGCCGGCGACCGACTGGGTCAACGACAACCTGTTCTCCGACGGCTTCTTCGTGAGCGCCAGCGGCTCCGCGCAATGGCAGGAGGCCGATGACGCCTGGAAGGACAACCACTACGCCGACCAGATCTCGGGCTACCTTGCCGCCGCGGCCGACGCGGGCGTGGACACCGAGGGCGTCCAGGACGCCATCAACGCCGATCCCCAGACAGACGATGACCAGGCTACCATCGAGGACTTCGAGGCTGCCGCCGAGGAGGCGGGCATCACCGCGACCGACGTCCCCATAACGGACGATGACGGCAACTTCCTTGACACCGAGGGCAACATCATCGACAAGGAGGATGCCGACGGCAACCCCGTCCTCGCCGCGGGACAGGAGCTCGACACCATTCCCTCGGTCACGCTCGACGACTTCGAGACCGCGCTCGACACGCCCGAGCCCGACCAGCACGACTACGAGGGCTGGGTGGACTCCGTGCCCAACGCCGTGAGGGGCTGGCTCACCGAGGCCGGCGCGTCCGACGTCGTGCAGTCGCTCGTCGTTGACGGCATCATCGGCGGTGTGGGTTCCGTCCTGGGCTTCATCCCACAGATCTTCGTGCTCTTCGTCGCCCTGTGCCTCCTTGAGGACTGTGGCTACATGAGCCGCGTGGCCTTCGTCATGGATCGCGTGTTCCGTCGCTTCGGCCTCTCGGGCAAGTCGTTCATCCCCATGATCGTCTCCTCGGGCTGCGGCGTGCCGGGCGTGCTGGCCACCAAGACCATCGAGAACGAGCGTGACCGCCGCATGACCGCCATGCTCACCACCATGATCCCCTGTTCGGCCAAGCTGCCCATCATTGCCCTGGTCATGGGCGTGCTCATCGGTGCGGACAACGGTGCCTGGTGGGTGGCCCCGCTCTTCTACTTCATGGGCATCGTCGCCATCATCGTGAGCGCCGTCATGCTCAAGAAGACCAGGCCCTTCGCGGGAGAGCCCGTGCCCTTCGTGATGGAGCTGCCGGACTACCACGTCCCCTCCGTCCGCTCCTGGTTCCTGCACGTGTGGGAGCGCGTCTCTGCCTACGTCAAGAAGGCCGGGACCATCATCTTCGCGGCAGCCGTGGGCATCTGGTTCCTGTCCAACTTCGGCATCGGCGGCTGGGATGGTGGTCCGGGAACCTTTGGCTTCCTGCCAGGCATGGAGGGCGTACCCAAGGAGTTCATGGACTACTCCCTCCTCGCCGGTGTGGGCAACGCCCTGGCTTGGATCTTCGTGCCCCTGGGCTTTGGCAGCTGGCAGGCGACGGCTTCGTCCGTCTCGGCCCTCATCGCCAAGGAGAACCTCGTCTCCACGTTCGGCGTGCTGTACGGCATAGGTTCCGACGCCAGCGAGAACGCCGTCACCATGTGGCAGGGCTTTGCCAACATGTTCACTGTGGGCGGCACGCTGCACGTGGGTGCCATGTGCGCGTTCGTGGCGTTCAACATGCTCTGCGCACCGTGCTTTGCCGCCATGGGCACCATCCGCCGGCAGATGGACTCTGGCAGGTGGACGGCCTTCGCCATCGGCTACGAGTGCGTGTTCGGCTGGGTGATCGGCCTGCTCATAAACCAGCTCTATGAGCTCGTCGCCTTCGGGAGCTTTGGCCTCTGGACGGTCGTGGCCTTCGTGCTCCTGGCTGCCATGCTCTTCCAGCTCTTCCGTCCGATGCCCAAGTGGGAGCGGAAGGACGAGAGGATCCTGGATAGCCTGTCGGATGCTCGTGAGGTGGCATAGGGCGTCTGACGGTGTGCGTGTCTCCGAGGGGGCTGGGCTGGCGCAGACGAGCGCCAGCCCAGCCCCCTTGTCCCCTTTTGCGCACGGCAAGAGGGTCCAGACCCTTGGGGCAGGCGTCTGCACCATCAGATGGCGAAGAGCTCGTGCTCTCCGGCAAGGAAGAAGCTCTCCACGCTGCACGTGGCAGATCCCACGACGAGCGTACGGGTATGGGGGAAGCGCAGGGAGAATGCGACCGGCCCGCCCGTCTGCCTCGCCGGCCGCTCTTGACCTCGTCTTCTATACCTGCCTCGCAAATTTGGGAGGCAGTCAGTCAAGCAATGGTGCCCATCATGATATTCGGACAGGCCATCCTGACGTCGTCCGCATGATGCGAGTCTTTCCGACCTACGAGAAGATGCCGTGCATGAACTGGCGCACGGTTGCCTCGGCCTGGTCGTCATCCAGGCTCCCCCTGCCCTGGTGCCAGAACGCGACGTCGGCGTTGAGCATGGCGACGAGGTGGGCCGCACAGGACAGCTCCCGGCCACGCACACCCCCATGACACGCGCCGATGTCGTGAAACAGCCGGGTGACGATGGCGTACTGCTCGTGCATGTACGGCTCCGCCATCCTGGTGATCGCGGAGTCGGGCGGGGCAAAGGACAGGGACAGCCTGAGGAGGTAGAAGTCGGTGTTCGTCCTGGCGGCTGAGTAGTAGAGCTGTGCCACGCGCAGCAGGGCCGGGCGCACGTCGCGCCCATACTCATGCGGGTGCGGCTCATAGACGCACGCCTCGGCCAAGGCATGGTTGAACGAGGCGTACTGCTCCTCGAGGACGGCTGCAAGCAGCCCCTCCTTGCTGTGGAAGAAGTAGTACAGCGTCGGCTTGGTGACGCCTGCCGCCTCGGCGACCTGTGCGACGCCAACGCCGTCATAGCCCCGCCGTGCGAACAGCTCCAGGGCGCGGCCGAGGATGGCGTCTCTGCTGTTGGTCTCGTTTCCCATGGGAGCAGTATATATCGAGAGGGGCTGCAGGTCCGTCCCGCCAGCGGCCGAGTCGACCGGCGGGGAATCGCATGATTTCCACTTGCCCTTGTCTATACCGTACGGTATAGTATCTACCGAACGGTATACATGACGGCCTGGCCATTCGAGCGGATGCACCAGGCTGGCGAGGGACATCGGGAGGCATCCATGGGCAACGACATCAACGAGGGCACCATCTGGTGGCAGGTGTATCCGCTGGGCTTCTGCGGCGCGCCCGTGCGCCCGGCCTCGGAGGGGGAGCGCGCACTGACACCCCGGCTCGACCGGCTGGCCGCATGGGTGGACTATGCCGCCGACATGGGCGTGAGCGGCCTGATGCTCAACCCGGTGTTCGCCTCCGAGACCCATGGGTACGACACCACCGACTACTTCCACATTGACCCGCGCCTCGGCGATGACGCGACCTTCGACCGCCTTGTCGCCGCCTGTCATGAGCGGGGCCTGCGTGTGATGCTCGACGGCGTGTTCAACCACGTGGGGCGCAGTCACCCGCTGTTCCAGGATGCCCTCGCCGGACGGGGGCACGAGGACCTGTTCTCCATCACGCGCCGTCCCGATGGGTCCGCGGACTATGCGACATTCGAGGGCTTCCGCGAGCTCCCGGCGCTCGACCACAGCTCGCAGCAGGTCGCGGACCTCGTACGGGACGTCATGCTTCACTGGATGCGCCGTGGTGTCTCGGCATGGCGGCTCGATGCGGCCTATGCTGTGCCGCCCGACTTCTGGGCCCGCGTCCTGCCCGAGGTGCGGCGCGCATTTCCTGACGCCTGGTTCGTGGGCGAGGTCATCCATGGCGACTACGCAACCATCGTGCGGCGCTCCGGGATGGACGCGGTGACGCAGTACGAGCTGTGGAAGGCCATCTGGAGCTCGCTCAAGGATGGCAACTTCTTCGAGCTCGACTGGTGCCTCAAGCGGCATAACGCCTGCATGGGGACGTTCGCACCGCTCACCTTCGTGGGCAACCACGACGTGACGCGCATAGCGAGCATGGTCGGCGACGACCTGGCCGCCCTGGCGGTGACCATCCTGCTCACCGTGGGAGGCGTCCCGTGCCTCTACTACGGCGACGAGCAGGCCCTGCAGGGCGTCAAGACGAAGGGCCTGGGCGGCGACGATGCGGTGCGTCCCGCCTTTCCTGCCGCCCCAACCTGGATGACGGCAGAGGGGGAGCGGATGTATGGCCTGTGCCGGCGCCTCATCGGCCTGCGCCGGAGCAACCCCTGGCTCACCCATGCCACCACGCGGCCCACTCATCTCAAAAACCGCAGCTACTCCTATGACGCGACGGGCCGTGGGGGAGAGACCCTGCATGTGGACCTGCGCCTCGACCCGGCGCCGCAGGCAACGATCAGCCAAGGCGGCAGGACCCTCCTTGAGGTGAGCCGCTGAGGCATTGCGTGTGGTCAGTGGCATACTTGGGGTCGGTCACCTTGGTAGGCTGTGTATGCATGGTTAACGTCCAAGGGGGTGGCTCAGCTACCTAGCTTATGATAGAGAGGGCACGACACGCACAGCTTCAGACCCGATGACACAACGAAGGCGGCGAAGTCGGACATCGCGCGCGAATGCCCCGACATCTCGCTCATGATCATCGAACGCGCGCGCCACGACCTGCTTGCGCACGGCAGGGTCGAGAAGGTCGGCGCGGGCCGCGCGACCGGCTACGTCTGCAAGGGCTAGATACCGGGGCGGCCCAAGGAATGGAGGCCGCTGCCACATACGACGTTCCCTCTCTTGGGGCTTAAGCCGTGTGGGTGCCTTTCTCCACCCGTGTGGGTGCGAATCGATTCGTGTGGGCGTCATTCTTCCGGACGCGGCCGACAAAGTCCCAGGTCAGTGGAAGCGGCAGGATGCGAATCGCACCCACATGCAGCGAATCGCACCCACATGCCCCCTGGCGGGAGAAAGGCACCCACACGGGTGGGGAATGGCACCCACATGACCTCTGGCTGTGCGATTGGCACCCACAGCCGCGACCCACGACGTCGCGGGACGGCAGGTTGACCCTACTGACAAGGCATCGCGTCGGCTCGGCTACGACAGCAGCATGCGGTCGTTGGCGAACTCGTTGCCGGTCATGCCCTAGAACTGCTGCGATTGACCAGCCACCATGATAGACTATACATGTGCGGTCAACGTCCAGGGCTCGTCCAAGGGGGCGGCACGGCATGAGGATTGACATCATCGGTCTCAAGGACGCCCTCGAGAAGAATGTGGGGGTGTGGGACGCCAGGGCCGAGGAGGCCGAGCGTCTTGCCGCCCGCCTCGAGGCCTTCGACCCAGCCTCTCTCGGTCTGGAGGGCGAGGGCTACAGTGCCCTGCGTGAGCGCGTCACCTCTCACGCGCCGTTTGCCAAGTCTCAGGCGTCGCTTCTGCGCTCGCTTTCGGAGGGCTGCGCGAGGAACCTCGATGCCGCGGCGCTACTCGAGCCCTTCGAGCCCGACGGCAGCGTGGACACCGACCACCTCTCCGACGAGCTCTCGCGCGCTCGGTCCGAACTCGACGAGGGCCTCTACCGCCACCCGCCTTTGCTCCGTGCCGGACATGCGCTCTCCCCTGGCCCGTCCTCCGGCACGCTCGAGAGCGACCTCTTCGAGGGCGGGGGCTGGATGGCGTCCCCTTCGAGAGGTTCTCGAGGGAGTTCGACGCCTACATCGAGTAGTACCGTGACGCCAGGCTGAAGAAGTCGACAGGATGGAAGACGATCAGACGGCACAGACAGGAACTGGGCTACGCGGCATAGGCGGTTGGTCCGGCAAAATGTCCGAGGTCCCATATACTTGAAAAGCTTGATCGTCCGATTTACTTCCAGTACCATTACACAATGAGTTTTCCTAGAGAAAGGAGAAGCAAAACTATAAAGTTAGTATATATTCCCCTAAGGAGAACAAGATGACTGATAAAGGATTTACAGATCAAGTAAAAGGCAAGGTAAAAGAGGCTGTTGGAAATTCGACAGGTGATGATTCCCTGAAGGCAGAGGGAATCATGGATAAGGCAGTCGGAAAAACTAAAGAGATCGCATCGGATATAAAAGACACAGCAAGTGAGTTGGGTGAAAAGGCAAAAGATGCACTCGACTCCAAGAGCGAGAATAGCAATTAATGGCTGAGTATTTGCAGCATAGTTAGGTCTCCTGAACTGTAAGTAGCTTAGGCAACTTTAGCTGTACCGTGGCGATCGCGGCGATTCCGGAGAGTGGCACCTGCATGAGGCACATCCCATGCAGGTGCTCTGTGTATGCATCTGCAGAATCTTTGTAGCTGTACCTCCAGCTGAAGGAGTCCGCATGGGACTTCGGCAGCCCGTGGAACGTGCCGTGGACATATTCTGACCTTTGCACTTTGACCTTTGCACTTTAAGAGGCCATTTTCCCTGTGATGACCTGGGAGGATGGTCTCTTTTCGCTTGTGTGTCTTCTGTAGTGCTCCAGGGCCTTCCAGCTGATCTCACGGCCCTTGCATCACCTGTGGGTCAATGCGCAAAACACGCTTAGGTATGGCAAGGATGAGGAAAGGCGGAAGCAAGCCCAGGCAACGCTGGACTGGATTCGCAACCTTGTGAGGAAATACCATCCCGAGTGGGACTGGGGCAGTGACCAGATTGATAATAGGATTGAAGACTTTCTTTGGAAGCTCAATGATGAAGGCTGCAACTATGCGGCCGACATCAATGCCCTGATGCAGCAGTACTCGATTACGGATCTACGCAAGAGGTTCGGCATTCCGGACGACGTGCCCGATAGCCAGGTGGAGGACTGGCTTCTGCTCGACTACTACGCGAGCCGGGACAACCACAACCCCAGCCGTTGGCCGTGGTCGTGGGGGGAGGACACGTACGACGAGCACGAGGATCCCAAAGAGACGGACGGGAGGGGCATGAACTTCTTTGACGAGCAGTATCGCCTTCACCGTTGGCTTGAGGGGTATGGCATCAATGCCAGTGTGTCGCTTCCCCGTCCAGTAAACATTCCTGGAGGGATGGATGCAATGAAGGATGACCTATGCAAGGGGAAGCACGTCATCCTCAACATGTCGCGCAGCGTGGAAGAGAGGAACGACATCTACGGCAGAAACCTGGACCGGCGCTTCTACATCCAGAATGAGGTCATTCCTCTCTACCAGGGGAGGTTCTCCGACGCACTTGGCTACGACGTGCACATCTTCCTGCACGACAACCCCATGACCAAGGAGGGAAACGATGAGTTCGAGAGGGAGCTTGCCGGCGCATAGCGACATGCGAGAGGGAACAAGGAGGGCATCGTGGCGGAGGCCACCATACGGCTTCATGGGGGTGCCTCGGCGTCCCTTTCCTTTCCTTTGAGGTCCAGGCCCTGTGGGTGCCAATCGATTCGTGTGGGTGTCTTTCTCCCGAAAGAGGCCGACAAAATCCCAGGTCGCGAGGAACCAGAACGGGAGAAGAGCACCCACACGCGACGATTGGCACCCACATGCGTGCGATTGGCACCCACAGTACGCAGCCGCGGGGCGCAACGTCGCGCGGCCGCAGCTTGACCCACCCTGCGGGCCAGGCGCCGCGCCGGCGTGGCTGGGACGGCGGCACGCGGTCGTCGGCGGACTCGCTGCCCATCACGTCCCTGGACTCCTGCAGCAGGCCGGCCACCGTGATAGACTATATATGCATGGTCAACGTCCAAGGCCTATCCAAGGGAGTGACACGGCATGAGGATTGACATCGTCGGTCTCAAGGATGCCCTCGAGAGGAACGTGGGGGTGTGGGAGGTCAAGGCCGAGGAGGCCGAGCGTCTCGCCGCCCGCCTCGAGGCCTTCGACCCAGCCTCCCTCGGTCTGGAGGGCGAGGGCTACAGTGCCCTGCGTGGGCGCATCGCCTCTCGCGCGCCGTTAGTCAGGTCCCAGGCGTCTCTTCTGCGCTCGCTTTCGGAGGGCTGTGCGAGGAACCTCGATGCCGCGGCGCTGCTCGAGCCCTCCGAGCCCGACGGCAGCGTGGACACCGACCACCTCGCCGACGAGCTCTCGCACGCTCGGGGGGGGGCGCTGAGGAGTGGGGCGAGCGCTCGGACGACCTCTCCTGGGCAGGGCCGCTCGGCGAGCCATGGCGGCGTGTGTGCGACAGCATGCGCCAGCTCAAGGAGGCGGAGGCAGCCGAGTACGAGCGCAAGATACGCCTCGTGGAGGAGTATGCGGCCAAGTCCTCGACGTTCTATGTGGGCGCAGCCTCGGTGGTGGATGACGCGCAGAAAGACTCGAACGGGATTATGCAGGACCTCCCAGAGGGCGAGGACGGTGACCAGGCAGAGCTGTATCACCTGTGGTGGGATAAGGATCCCGAGAAGCGCGCACGGGCAAGAAAATGGATATCGGAGCGCATACGGAAGGAGCATCCGGACTGGACTGACAAGCAGATTTCTGACTATCTTGAGAAGCTTAGCGATGAGGGGTGCGGCTACGTAGCCGATATCAACACGCTCATGCAGGAGTACTCGATCCCAGACTTGCGTACCAAATTTGGCATTCCCGACGAAGTGCCGGATGAATGTGTTAAGGATTGGCTACTGCTCGACTATTATGCGAGCCAAGACAACCACAACCCTGGGCCGAATGGTGGGGACGAGATGGATCCGAATGAGGACCCCTCCAGCACTCAAGGGAGGGGTACCTCACCCGGTGACCGAAAGTATCGCTTTACTCGCTGGTTGAAGACGTATGGAATCACTGTCCACATGTCTCAATCAAAAAGTGTGAAAGGTTCTTTCGGCGTAGTTGCAATAGCGCTCACTCTCTTAGTCGGGAAGATTACCCATCGGCATGTTGTTCTGAGAATTTCGCCTTTGTACATGTACGACTGCGAGACGGGAGAGAAGTACCCTAATCCAGAGGGCAGTCATGCCGTCACGGTGCTCGGTGTTGACGACAAGGGTAGGATCATCGTCTCCTCTTGGGGGAAGCGCTATTACGTGGATCCGCAGGACTATGGGCCAGATGACACCATTGCGTATGAGACGGTGGACTATGAGTAACATGAGGAGAGAACACGGGCGCGTGCTGCTTGCGTTGGTGCTCTGTGCCGTTGTGGTCTTGGGGGCCATCTTTGTGAGGCTCCTCATCACGGAGGGCGGGGAGGATTCCATGGAAACGACGATGCGCATAGGGTCTACGGATGGTCAGACCAATGAGTTCGAGGGCTTTGCGCTCCTTGGGAGAGGAGTCGGTGATTACGACTACGACTTCAAGCTCGCGAAGGAGAGAGGCATCTGCTCGAGGGACGACGGACCGGACCTGGGCTATCTCGAGCTCCAGGGGAAGTACGACCGGGCCCTGTCGCTCTACTTGGAGCAGGCGCTCGACATGCAGAGCCTCGATGCCGAGTTCGAGGTCAGGGGCATCCCGGGCTACGACGTGAGGTCCGGCGATCCGGCGCGCACGCTCTGCGAGTGGTTCCGCAGCCGCTCGCACCTCTCCTCCCCCTATCTCTACCTGAGGAGCAACCTGCGCATCGAGCGCCTATCGGAGGAGGACATAGAGGCTCTGCGCACCGAATCGCTCGACACGGATGAGGGCAGGCAGGCGCTCGCTGTCCTCGCCGCGCGTACCTACCAGGAGCTCACGAGCTACGAGGGCGAGCACGTTTGGCAGAGTAGCAGTGGGGTTGCCTTGACTTGGTACTATGATGTCGGGAGTGGCAACGTAAAGGATGACTTGGCGGATCCGGCTCCGGCTCGCTGTCTTGTTCTGTGGCTTACCTTCCAGGATGGGAGACTGAGTGATGAGTCGCTCAGTGTTGAGGAAAGGAACGAGATCTACGAACGGGACGACACCGAGTGGCACTTCTACATCCAGAACGAGGTCATCCCTGCCTATGAGAAGAAGTTTTCCGACATTTTGGGCTATCCGGTGAAGATATTCCTGCACGATAATCCCACGACCACATAGGAAAACGACGAGTTCGAGAGGGAGCTTGCCGGCAACTAGCGACGCACGAGCGGGAACGGAGGGACCTCATGGCAGAGGGGACCATACGCACCAGTGAGGCGGCCGCCGAGGCCGCGACGGGCGACCTGCTTCAGGCCGAGGTGGGGAGAACCCAGGCAAACGTGACACGCCTTTCCTCCCTCGCTCCGGTTCCTGGCAGCAGCGACCATGACGGTCTGGCTGAGGTCGCCGAGGCGGCGTCGGCCAAGCTCGCCGAGCTCGTCGAGGCAGACGCGAAGGCGCTTGTCGCCGCAGACGGCGCGCTCCACGTGGTGGATGACATACGCGCGCGGACGCTCTAGGGGCACCGATGAACAGAGTGGAGTACGAGCACAGGCGGGAGGCCATCGGCCGGCAGGGTGTGGCACGGCGCAGCACGCTGGAGCGCGAGCTCGACGCCATGCGCGACGAGGACAAGAGACTTGCCGAGCGCGTGGAGGAGGCCGCGTCCCTCACGGGCCAAGAGCTCTTCGGCGTGAGCGAGCGCGTCGCCTCCGGGCTGCTCCCGGCCTCCCTCATGGCAAAGGTCGATGCCGCGGCTGCCCAACTGAGATGGTTCCAGGGCGCTGCCGAGGACGAGGGGCGCAGTCGCGACATACGGCGCCGCGAGGCGGAGGATCGCCTGCAGGAGGTCATCGACGACTGTCGCGTACGGCTCGCCCGACTGGATGACGAGTTCGCCAGGGGACGCCGCGAGGGGATGTGGTGACCCTCCCCGCAGCCACGACGCGCTGGCGTGGCTAGGACGGCGGCACGCGGTCGTCGGCGGACTCGCTGTCTGCCATGTCCGTGTGGTGCGCCCTCACCAGACGCATCCGACACGTGTAATCGCTTTGTAAGGAGTGGTCAGGACCGGGTAAGGGATGGCGCCCGTGCCCTCGTCCACGCTTCGCCACACCTAGCATACTCCCTGAGAGGAGTGGCTCGGGAGGGACGGTCCTGGCCAACGGTTGGCTCAGCCGTGCCGGTCGGGATGTGATGACGGTCCTGCCGCCATGCAGATCGGAAACCTGTCTCAACATGCACGACTTCAGATTCGATGCGGCTTAAACCGTGTGGGTGCCAATCGATTCGCGTGGGTGTCTTTCTCCCGAAAGAGGCCGACAAAATCCCAGGTCGCGAGGAGCCAGAACGGGAGAAAAGCACCCACACGCGACGATTGGCACCCACATGCGTGCGATTGGCACCCACAAGCTCACAACAGCCGCCCCGGCGTGGCTACGACAGCAGCACGCGGTCGTTGGCGAACTCGCTGCCCGCCACATCCTCGAACTTCTGCAGCAGGTCGGCCACTGTGAGACGCTCCTTCTCCGCACCCGCGACGTCGTAGATGATGGTGCCCTCGTTCATCATGACGAGGCGGTTGCCCAGGCGGAGGGCGTCGTTCATGTTGTGCGTCACCATGAGCGTGGTCAGATGGTGCTCGTCGACGAGCCGCTGCGTGAGGTCGAGGACCTTCTGGGCGGTCTTGGGGTCGAGCGCCGCCGTGTGCTCGTCGAGCAGCAGGAGGCGTGGCTTCTGGAGCGTTGCCATGAGCAGCGTGACGGCCTGGCGCTGGCCGCCGGAGAGCAGGCCCACCTTGGCCGTCGGGCGCTCCTCGAGCCCCAGGTCGAGCGAGGCGAGGGCCGTGCGATACTCCGCCTGCTCCTCCCTGGTGATGCCCCAGGCCAGCCCGCGACGTGCGCCGCGACGTTTGGCGAGCGCCAGGTTCTCCACGATCTCCATGTCGGCGGCGGTCCCGCGCATGGGGTCCTGGAACACGCGGCCCAGATACTTCGCGCGCGCGTGCTCGGGCAGCATGCTGATGTCGACGCCACCTAGGATCACCTGGCCGCTGTCGAGCGGGTAGACGCCTGCGATCATGTTGAGCAGCGTTGACTTGCCCGCACCGTTGCCACCGATGATGGTGACGAAGTCCCCGTCGTCGAGCGTGAGGTCCACGCCCGTGAGGGCGGGCTTCTCGCTGGCGGTGCCGCGGTTGAACGTCTTGGTGACGTGCCTGAGCTCCAGCATCACCGCTCACCTCCCTCATCGGCCTGCTCGGGCATGGCGGGCGCGTCGGGCGCTTCCCTCATGGCACTCGCCGTGTCCCTTCGGTACCCGCTCCGTATCCTGTGTCGCTTCGCGATGACGGGGATGGCGAGGGCGAAGGCGACGATCACGGCGGAGAGCAGCTTCATGTCGTTGACGTCCAGGCCCATCTGCAGCACGAGCGCGCGGATGAGGAAGTACACGACCGAGCCTGCCACCACGGACACCAGCCTGCTGCCGAAGGCCTTGGCAAAGTACCCCAGCACCTCGCCGATCACGATGGCCGCCAGGCCGATGACGATGGCGCCCGTGCCCATGTTGATGTCCGCATACTTCTGGCTCTGGCAGATGAGGGCGCCGGAGAGGCCCACGAGGCCGTTGGAGAAGGCGAGCGCGATGAGCTTGGTCACGCGCACGTCGATGCCGAGGGCCCGGCACATGTCCTCGTTGTTGCCGGTGGCGCGCAGCGCCGAGCCGATCTCGGTGCCAAAGAACCAGTACATGAGCAGGATGACCACGGTGGCGCACACGATGCCGATGATGAGCGTGGCCACCGCCTGCGACACGCCCAGCAGCGACGCCAGGCGGGTGAACACGGTGTCCACGTTGAGCAGCGGCGTGTTCGACTTGCCCATGACGCGCAGGTTGATGGACCACAGGGCGATCTGCGTGAGGATTCCCGCGAGGATGGCGGGGATGTCGAGCACGGAGTGCAGGATGCCGGTCACCAAGCCGGCGGCGACGCCCGCAAGCATGCCGAGCAGGATGGCCACGAGCGGGTCGAGCCCCAAATTGACCGAGACGACGGCAGCCACCGAGCCGCCCAGGGCAAAGCTGCCGTCCACGGTGAGGTCGGCGATGTCGAGCATCCTGAAGGTGATGAAGACGCCCAGCACCATGATGCCCCAGATGATTCCCTGGGAAACGGCTCCCGGCAAGACGGTCAGCAGGCTCATCAACATGGCATACTCCGTGACATGGCGTTCCCTCCGTTGCGTGTTGGTCGTGGTTCCTCAAAAAGGAGAACAGGCCGAGGGGCACGCGACCGTCGGCCTGTCTGATTATGGCACCAGGGACTCCGCGTTGCGGCGGCGGCTCGCTAGACCTGTGTCTGCGTGTCCCCCAGCACGGAGAGGTCCACGCCCAGCTTGTCTGCCGTCGCCTTGTTGGTGACGAGGGCGCACTCGCTGGCATCCTCGTGCTCGATGGCCATGTCCTGGGGCTTGGACTCGCCCTTGAGGATCTTGACGGCCATCTCGCCGGCCATCTTGCCCAGCTGCTCGTAGTCGATGCCGTAGGTGGCCAGGCCGCCGTTCTCCACCATGCCCTGCTCGCCCACGATGGTGGGCAGGCCGTTGTCGTTGGCGATCATGGATACGGTCTGCATGCCCGCGGCGATGGTGTTGTCGGTGGGGCAGTAGATGACGTCCACCTTGCCGATCATGGACTCCACCACCTGCTGGATCTCGTTGGAGCTGGAGACGGAGTAGCGGCTGGTCTTGAGGCTGTGGCTGGAGGCCGCCTCCTCGGCGAGCTGTGCCTGCACGTCGGAGTTGGACTCCGCGGTGCAGTAGAGGATGCCCACGTCCTGGGCGTTGGGGAAGAGCTGCACGAGCAGGTCGAACTGGTCGGAGACGGGCGTGAGGTCCGAGGTGCCCGTGACGTTGGTGGCGGGCTTGTCGTTGTTCCTCACGAGGCCGGAGGCGGCAAAGTCGGTGATGGCGGTGCCCACGATGGGGATGTCCGTGGTGGCACCGGCTACGGCCTGCGCGGCGGGCGTGGCGATGGCCAGGATGAGGTCATCGCCATCGTTCACGAGCTTGGTGGCGATGGTCTGGCAGGCGGACTGGTCGTTCTGGGCGTTCTGCTGGTCGATGGTGTACGTGATGCCGCTCTCGTCCAATGCCTTCACGAAGCCCTTGTTGGCGTTGTCGAGGGCGTCGTGCTCCGTGAGTTGGAGCACGCCGATCTTGTAGGTCTTGTCCGTGCCGCTCGTGGATCCGGCGCCCGAACAGCCGGCAAGGCCGAACGTGGCCAGTCCCAAGAGGCCCATGGTCTCGCGGCGCGTGATGTTCTTGCTCATGAGAACTCCTTAGAACGGCATGCCGTCCGGCAATGCGGTACAGCGCTGCGCGATGCGGATGCTTTCTCATACTATGGGTTGGCTCGTAAGAGCGGAGCGGTGGGGCCGCTTGCTTACACTTTTGTAACGGGCGAGGTGTTGTTTGTAACGGGCGAGGTGTTGTCTCGGTCTAATAGGGCTGCGGGGTCGGGCGATTCCAGGTCACCCTTCTCGTTGCCGCGCTAGGCCTGGGAGGCTTCACGCAGGTGGATGATATCGAGAGGGACAGGTACGTCAGAATGGTGGGGTGCTGGCCGTTCCGCTACCATGCCCTTGGGATGTGCATGGCCCCATTCGCCCATCGAAGGGACTCGTCGTCGAAAGGTATGATGTCATGATCAAGCTTGTGCTGAGCGACCTCGATGACACGCTCATTCCCTTTGGGGCACCGCGTGCCAGTGCGCGCGCCCTCAGGGACATCCGTGCCCTGCAGGTGGCGGGTGTGCACTTTGCACCGGTGACGGGACGGGTCCCGGCGGCGATGAGCTGGATGTTCGGGGACGATGAGACATGCTACGCGACGGGGGCCTTCGCCAACGGCCAGGTCGTGCGCGTCGATGGGCGCACCGTGAAGTGGGTTGCCATCGAGTCTGGGCTCCTGCAGCAGGTGGTGGACGTTCTCGATGGCGAGTGCCTCGACGTCTGGCTCGCGCTCTATGGCCTTACCGACCCCGCCCATGTGAGCCTGGTGAGTCCCCATCCCGACCGCATCCTCGCAAACCCACCGGATACCTGGGATGGGCACACGCAGTGCATCCTTCCCCGCGTTCCCACAGGCAGCTACGTGAAGGCAAACCTCCAGTGCTCCTGCAGCCGCCAGGAGATGACGAAGGTGCGCGACCTCCTGCGGTTGCGCGTCCCAGAGCTGGGCTTTGTCATGCCAAGTCTGGTGGCAAGGGTCATCGACGTCAGTGCTTTGGGCTGGGGCAAGGCCGACGCGGTCCTGCTCATCGCGCACGAGCTGGGTATAGATCCCACGGAAGCCTGCGCCTTCGGCGACTCGGAGAACGACCTCTCGATGATTCGGGCCCTGCCCAACTCCGTTGCCGTCGCCAATGCCGACGAGAGCGTGCAGCAGGCTGCCGCCTGGCACATAGGCCTCTCGCGGGACGATGCCGTGGCACAGGCGTTCGAGGACATCCTTGCGGCGAATGCCGAGGGGCGTCGGCCCTCCTTCATGTCAAAGGACTTCACACATGAGTGAAGCCCTTTTGGCTTAACGGATGCTGATTCCATGGGTTACCGTAGGTAGGGAGGGGCAGCGCAGGGCGTGTAGCGCTTTGCGCCCGCGCGCGGTACCCACAGGGTGGTTGACCGCCCGAGTGGTCGAGGGCGACCAATCGGCAGGGCGCCCATGCTCTGCATCACCGCGCGTCTGTGACCCCTGTTCTCGTCGCGATGCCATCGCGCGTGTCTCGGGGAGGGCTGACGTGTCGTGAATGAGCGAACGTTTCTGATAGTGCAGAGGCTTTCTCGCCCTGGTGACGAATGGAGTCTCGCGAGCCTGGCCAAGCAGTTTGGCGTATCTGAGCGGACGATACGCAACGACATCAAGTCGCTGAACCACTTCCTCGGGAAGGAGGGGCTGGGCCAGCTCGAGTTCCTGCGCGGTGGTGTCATTCGGCGGCCCGAGGACTTCTCGCAGGCTATGGGTCGGCTTCCCGTGCGGGACACCTTTGCCTACAAGATGTCAAGCGAGGAGCGCAAGGAGCTCGGCACCGCAATCCTCGTGGGTTCGATGGACTATGTGACCCTGGCGGAGATCGCCGAGCGTTTCTCGGTGAGCCGTGCGACCGTCCTCAATGACCTTGACGGCATAAAGGCCCTTGTGGTGAAGGCGGGCCTGCGGGTGGTTTCGAAGTCGAGCCACGGGTTGATGGTCGAGGGGCCAGAGGAACTCAGACGGGCGTTTCTGACGGGCTTCATCTGCCGACATGCCCCTGTCGTCGACCAGTGGATGCACTTCCCCGAGAACGAGCATGTCAAGGAAGACGCCATCGTCATCCGAAAGATCCTCAACGAGCAGTGCCATGCTCATGGCATCAACATGCCTGATCAGAGCTTTGGCATCACTGCAAGCCATCTGTGCATTGCCGTGGACAGGGTACGCAAGGGCGCCGCTCTCGAGGGGCGCCAGGGATGCGCGGGCGAGACGGCAAAGACATGCGCGACAGGCCACGGCTTCGAGCGCAGCGTCATAGAGCTTGTCGCCCAGTACTGCAACGTCAGCCTGGGAAGGGGTGAGGTCGAGGCGCTCGCAGCGCTCAAGCGGACGCTCAGGTACCACAACGAGCTGCACATCAACATCGATGCGATGCAGATTCAGAAGGTCTCACGCGCGTTCATCCGACGGATGTCCCACGAGATAGGCATCGACCTCAACCACGACTACGACCTCTTCGAGTATCTCTCCAACCATCTCGAGTCGATGTTCTCGACCGAGCCGTCCCGCTTCCCGCAGAGTCCGGACCTTGAGGAGGTCATCAACGACTATCCCGAGGTCATCGATGCGGTGAGGCACAACCTTGGTCCGCTCGAGGAGTATGCGGGACGCACAATCACGGATGTCGAGATCCTGTATGTGGCGCTCCACATCTGCGCCGCCTTGGAGCGACGCAAGAATCGGGGAGTGCGACCTCGTGTCGTGGTGGTGTGTGACGGGGGCATAGGAACCTCTCAGCTGCTCGCCGAGGATCTCCGGGGGCACTTCGACATCAGGATCGTCAAGGTGATGCCGGCCCATGACGTGCCCTATATAGAGACGTACCAGGCGGATCTGGTGATCTCGACGGTACCCCTGGACAACTGCCCCGTGGAACACATCGTCATACGGCTGCCTCTCACCGATCGCGAGTGCCAGGTGATCCATGCCAAGCTCAGCTCCATCGAGTCCACGGTTCGGCTGCTCGACACCGACTCAGAGCACTTCTCTGCCCAGGAGCTGCTGGATAGGCTGGAGCCCATCGTGCGGTGGCGCGTGCCCGACGATGACTGTCTGATGCAGGAGGTGCGCCTTGAGGTTCGACGCTTCTTCCGGGAGGCGCAGCAGCTTGAGGATCAGATCATCGCACCCTACCTGCACCAGCTGCTGCCGGCGAGTCACATACGCAAGGGCGTGGCATGCGAGAACTGGCGCTCCGCCATACGCGCCTCAGCCCAGCCCCTGCTCGAAATGGGCTACATAGAGCCGCGCTATGTGGATGCGATGATACGGGGGGCCGAGGAGCATGGTCCCTACATGGCCCTGGCCCCCGGCTTTGCCATCCCGCACAGCTCGCCTGAGGATGGCGCCACCAAGATGGGCATGAGCCTCGTGCAGCTCGAGACACCCGTGGCCTTTGGCAGCGAGGGGAACGATCCCATCGAGTTCGTGTGCACCCTGAGCGCTGTGGATGCGAAGATGCATCTCAGGGCCTTTGCCGACCTGCTGGACATGCTCTTCAGGCCTGAGGTCGACTTCGTCGCACAGCTCCGTCGTGCCCAGACGCCCGAGGAGATGGCGGCCGTCATCGAGCGCTGCGAGTATCAGGTGATTCAGTAGCATGTGTTAAGACCCATCTGAAGGCGTTTGCCGATCTCCTTGACATGATTGTGATGCCGAGGAACTCGTTTTTGGATGACATGCGCAAGGCCGCCGATCCCCTTGAGGCCGCGAGCCTGATAGAACGCTATGAGTATCTCGTCATACAGAGGTAGCCCCGCATTTTGGAAGCTTGCCAAGATGTTGAATCGAGCGGGTCTGCCGTCCTGACGCGCGGATCGCAGGTGTGGGGGCTCTGAGGAGCATTAGACCACCTGGCTTCACAAGAACATGAAAAAGAATCAACCAGTATATATGCTTCGCCTCCTCGTGAAAGACCTTTGGCTAGTGTGGCGGTTTCGCGGACGATAGGCTGTCCTTGAGCACGTAGCAGTCCATATGACCATGTAGATGCGGAATGGGTGTGAAGCATTTCATGCTAGGAAAAGAAATCATCATGCGCGACCTGACCGCTCTCGATCTCGACGCGAAGAGCTGTGAGCAGGTGTTCGACATCATGGGGGCCAGGTTTCTGGAAAAGGGTTATGTCAATGAGAGGTACCTTCCCACCATCAAGGAGCGTGAGGCGCAGTATCCGACCGCGCTTCCGGTCGAGCCGTATCCCATAGCCATTCCCCATACCATGGCAGACGCCATCCTCAAACCCTTCATAGCCCCCGTGCGCCTGAAGAATACGGTTAAGTGGGGTGATATGTCCGATCCAGACAACAAGTTTGATGTGAAGCTCGTCTGCATGCTCGGGTTCAAGGACCCTGGCGAGCATATCGAGCTGCTCCAGATTCTCATGCACAACTTCCAGAAGTCCGAGTGGGCCAATCCGCTCTTCTCTGCGAAGACCGAGGACGAGTTCTTCGAAGCGTTCAACAGCATGGAATGGGCGCACGAATAGTGCGTCTGACCACTTGGCTTAGCCGTGCGTGCCAAAAGGGGCCCGCAACACAAAAAGGAGGAGAACATGTCAGTCAAGGTGATCGTTGCGTGCGGTAGTGGTGTCGCCACCTCTCAGACGGTTGCATCCAAGGTCAATCGTCTTCTTGCTGCCGACAAGGTCGACGCAAAGGTCGAGGCCGTTGACCTCAAGTCCGTCGACCGCCATCTCAAGGATGCCGCTGCCTACATCACCATCGTGAGGGACAAGAAGACCTACGACCTGCCTGTCATCGATGGCATTGCGTTTCTGACTGGCGTCGGCCAGAAGCAGCAGTACGAGAAGCTGCTCGATGCGATCAAGAGCTACCGGGGCTAGGTGTTCTCTCGAGTCGATTTTTGCGACCGTGGACGCGACAGATAGGCAAGCGAGAAGAAACATGGTTGAAGGAGAGTGAGAAGCGTGGACTTCGCAGCCGCAAGTGCATGGATTAACGGCTTCCTAAGCTCGGTGGGAGCAGCCGTCTTTGTGCCCATCATCATGATTGTCATGGGTCTCGTCGTCCGGATGAAGCCAAAGGACGCAATCTCTTCCGGCATTTTGCTCGGTGTGGCCTTCACGGGCATGTCGATGCTCATCAGCTATATGGGTGAGATCATCTCGCCCGTCGGCGAGGCAATGCTGAAGAACATCGGTATCAACCTGCCAATCCTCGACGGTGGGTGGACAACCATGGCGGCAATCGCCTGGTCCTGGCCATATGCGATTCTGATGTTCCCCCTGATGATCGTCATCAACATCATCATGCTCGTCGCAAACAAGACCGACACCTTCAACGCTGACCTCTGGAACGTCTGGGGGAAGATCTTCACGGCCGTGGGTGTCGTTGGACTTACCGGCAACATCGTTCTTGCCTTCGTGATCGCCGCCATCCAGATTGCCTTCGAGCTTAAGACAGCCGACCTCTTCTCGGACGAGATCTGTGAGCTTACCGGCATCCCTGGTGTCACCTGCACCCACAAGATGGTCTTCCTGTCTGCAATCTACTATCCGATCGACAAGCTGCTCCGTAAGATTCCGGCTCTCAACCACAAGGCCGATGCCGAGGCCTTGCATGAGAAGGTCGGTATCTTCGCGGAGAATCATGTCCTCGGCTTCATTCTGGGCTGCTTCTTCGGCGTCCTCGGCCAGTACGACCTCGGCGCCCTCCTCACCCTCGGCGTCAAATGCGCCATGTGCCTGACGCTGTTCCCCGTTATCTCCAAGTACTTCATGGAGTCGCTGTCCCCGATCTCCGAGGCGGTCTCAGACTACATGCACGGCAAGTTCGAGGGTCGTCAGCTGGTCGTTGGTCTTGACTGGCCGTTCCTTGGTGGCTCCAACGAGATCTGGCTTGCGGTCATCTACGGCATCCCCGTGACCGTCCTCTTTGCGTTCATCCTCCCACAGAACCAGATTCTTCCCTTCGCCGGCATCGTCAACATCGCCCTGGCCGTCCCTGCCTACTTGGTCACTAAGGGCAACTTGCCCCGCATGATCATCTTGTCCACCATCGGCGTACCCATCTTCCTGCTCGTGGGCACCGCTTTCGCCCCGTTCATCTCCGAACTCGCGACCTCTACGGGTGCCGTTGCCGCTGACGCCCTGGGTGCCTCCGGCCTCATCTCCAACTCCTCGATTGACGGCCCCTGGTTTACCTACGCGTTCTCCCAGTTCCTTGCCGTCCAGGACGGAAACGTCCTGCCACTGGGCATGCTGATTGTCTGGATTGGCGGCTATGCTCTGATGTATCACGACCTCACCAAGGAGCGGAAGGCCAGGAAGGCCGCTGCCGAGGCACAGGCCGAGTAAGCGAAAGGCAGTTCGGGCCGGCGTGGACAACGCTCTGCGCAGCTGTTCCAGGCCGGCAGGTGTCAGGGTGCGCCTGTCGGTCCCTTTTTTAGGGGAAGCACCTTTAGATGGAGGTATCAAATGCTGGAGAATCTCAAGCTCAGGGTCATGAACGTCGCAAAGCAGGCACAGAGGGAGGGCATGTGCAAGCATAAGTCCGGGAACTTCTCCGCCCGTGATGAGGAGACCGGTCTCGTGGTCATCACGCCGACGAGCGTTGACCGCGAGGACCTTGTCGTTCCCGATATGGTCGTCATGGATCTTGATGCCAACGTCGTTGAGAACCAGACGGGACTTCGTCCGACTTCGGAATCTCTGATGCACCTCAAGATCTACCAGATCCGTCCGGACGTAAGGGCAATCGCCCACGCCCACTCCCAGTTTGCGACAACCTTCGCCGTCCTCGAGAAGCCCATCCCTGCGGTCGTCTATGAGATCGCAAACCTGAACTGCTCCAAGGCTCGCATCCCGGTCGCTCCCTATGGCCGTCCCGGCACCCCCGCCCTTGCGGACTCCGTTGTCGACTCTGTCAAGGAAGCTGACGTCCTCCTTCTCCAGGGACATGGATCCGTCGCCGTTGACGAGGGCAACATCGACGAGGCCTATCTCAAGGTCTGCTACATCGAGGAGCTTGCCGAGCTCTACTACCACGCCCTTACTGCAAATGGCGGCCAGGAGCCCAAGTCCTTCCCCGTCGAGGAGCTTCAGAAGTGGGAGTACCCGAAGGAGATCAAGTTCCCCAATGCGTGATCCTCCTCGTGAGGATGGCTCACTTCCTTGGGGGGTGGGCCATCTGACGGCATGATTGGATGACGGATACGCATGGGTGGCCAAGAGGGATGAAGCTGTGAGATGAGTAAGAAGAATCCAAGGAAGAAGTCGGCAGAGGGCAACGCCCCGAATCAGACCAACCGCAAGGGCTTTTCGCTCCCTAAGGTTTCTGAGCGCAGGCATCCGGAGCCGGTGTCCGTGGGATCACGTGTTGCATCACTCGTTGAGCTCGCGGCCGTCTGCGCCGTCTGGGTTCTGGCGGCCCGCGTTCTCTTCGTGGGAGGGACTCTGCTCACGACAGCTCTTGTTGCCGTCCTGTATTTTGTGGGGGCACTCTCCATGTATGTGGTCCGCGCAGCGCTTGAGGCCAAACGGCGCTACGGCAGGACCGACAAGGACGCGCTGCTCTATTACAACCAGATGATCAAGGGAGATCAGAAGTGGTCCCTCTACATAGGAATGTCGTTCTTTGCGGTGTTCGTTGTCATGCGCTGGCTCTTCCCGAGCCCGAACTTTGACATGGTCGGCATTGATATCGCGACGGCTTTCTATCTCGGATATATCTGGACGGCCAAGTACAAGGGAGAGGAGCACCTGCCCTTCCAGTACATGGAGACCGTCTACCTCTTTCTGACCGTGGTCACCAACTACATCGTTTACTCCCTTGGTTGAGAGGACTGCAAGCATGAAGAAAATCATCAACAGTTCCGAGAGCTACGTGGACGAGATGCTCTCTGGCATCTACGCCGCACATCCGGATCAGGTAACGTATGCGGCCAATGACCTGCGCTGCTACTGTACCGCCAAGAAGAAGGAGGGCAAGGTCGCCATCATTACGGGCGGAGGCACGGGCCATCTGCCCCTCTTCCTTGGCTATGTTGGCGAGGGGCTGCTTGACGGCTGTGGTGTGGGCGGTGTGTTCCAGTCTCCCTCGGCCGAGCAGATTTACAACATCGCCACTGAGGTCGAGGCTGGTGCCGGCGTCCTCTTCCTGTACGGCAATTACACTGGTGACATCATGAACTTCGATATGGCTGCCGAGATGCTCGAGATGGACGATATCGAGGCCAGGTCCATAGTGGGCGCTGATGACGTCCTCTCGAACAAGAATCCCGAGGCTCGCCGTGGTGTCGCTGGGATCTTCTTCATGTACAAGGCGGCTGGCGCCAGGGCCGACCAGATGGGCACCCTGGGCGAGGTCCTTGCTGCAGCCAAGAAGGCTGGCGATAACGTCCGCACCGTTGGCTTTGCGCTCACCCCCTGCGTCGTCCCCGAGGTCGGTCATGCCAACTTCGAGCTCGCCGAGGACGAGATGGCATTCGGTATGGGCCTCCATGGTGAGCCCGGTGTCTGGAACGGCCCCATCAAGACCGCAGATGAGCTTGCCGAGGAGTCTGTGGACGAGATTCTGACCGACATGCCTCTCGCTGACGGTGATGAGGTCGCGCTGCTCGTCAATGGCCTTGGAGCCACCTCTGTCGAGGAGCTCTACATCCTCAACAACTCGGTTCGCAAGCAGCTCGAGGCCAAGGGCATCGGTGTCTATCGCTCCTGGACCGGAGAGTACGCCACCTCCATGGAGATGATGGGTGCCTCCATCTCCATCTGCAAGGTCGACGATGAGCTCAAGAGTTACTTTGACTACCCCATCGACACCCCCTTCCTGTGCCAGAAGTAGTCTTTGCACGCTCGCAAAGGGGTTGGTGGGTATCAAGCTCGGGAGGGTTTGAGTGATGAATAAGCTTACGATTGAAAACGTTCCGCAGATGTTTGACTATGTCGGCACCCTCTTTGCCGAGAAGAGAGACGAGCTTTGCGCGATGGATGCCGTCATGGGTGACGGTGACCTCGGTCTCACGATGAGCAAGGGCTATGGTGCTCTTCCTGCCTTCCTGCGTGACCTTACGGGAGAGGGTGACATCGGCAAGATGATGCTCAAGGGTGCCATGAGGATGCAGAACACCGTACCCTCTACCATGGGAACTCTGATGGCTTCGGGCATCATGGAGGCCGGCAAGGCGTTCAGGGGCAAGACCGAGCTTGTCCCTGCTGACATGGTCACGTACGTGACCCAGTTTGCCATCGGCATCAGGAAGCGTGGCAAATGCGAGCTTGGCGACCGCACCATCCTAGATTCCGTCGATGCGGGGGCGAAGCGGGCAGCTGCCTTGGTTGAGTCCGATGCCTCGGCCAGTTTCCTGGACGTTTTGACCGCCGCCGTCGAAGGTGCCGAGGAGGGCTGTGAAGCCACTAAGGATATGCTCCCGAAGTTCGGCAAGGCGGCCGTCCATTCAGCCAAGGCCAAGGGTATCGTCGACCAGGGTGCCCTTGCAGGCAAGTACATGCTTGAGGGCCTGAAGAACTACTTCGCCGACCAACAGTAGCGTACCAACCCTAGCGGCGTAGGTGGGATAGCGTCTCTCTGTGCCGTTCTACCGCTTCTCAGCCAGTCGAAAGGAGACTCGCATGCTCTACAACGATCCCAAGACCTTCCGCGAGGACATGCTCAGGGGTTATGTCGCTGCGTATCCTGACTATGTCGTCGAGGTTCCCGGTGGTGTCGCCCGTGCGACCAAGATGCCCGAAGGCAAGATCGCCGTCATCAACGGCGGTGGTTCCGGCCACTATCCCGCGTTCTGCGGCATCGTGGGCGATGGCTTCATGGACGGGACCGTGGTGGGCAACGTGTTCACCTCCCCCTCCACCGAGGACGTCCTGGGGGTCGCTCGCTCCGTCGACAACGGCAGGGGCATCTTCATCGTTGGCGGTAACTATGCGGGCGACAAGATGAACTTCAACATGGCCCGCGACCGCCTTGTTGGGGAGGGCGTCGATTGCCGCTCCTTCTACATCACCGATGACGTCGCGGCCGCCAAGGCCGAAGAGAAGGAGAAGCGTCGCGGCAACGTGGGCACCTTCATGGTCTTCAAGGCCGCCGGTGCCGCTGCGGCAGCCGGCGTCTCGTTCGACGACCTCGTCCGCATCACCGAGAAGGCCAACGAGCGCACGCGCACCATGTCCATGGGCTTCCGTGGCTGCACGCTGCCTGGCGAGGCGGCACCGCTGTTCCACGTTCCCGAGGGCAAGATGGAGATCGGCCAGGGCATCCACGGGGAGCCCGGCGTAGGCGAGGATGACCTGAGGCCTGCCGCCGAGGTTGCCCGGATCCTGGTCGACCGCGTCCTGGCCGAGGCGCCTGCCGACGACTCGAAGCGCATCGCCGTCATCCTGGATGGCCTGGGCTCCACCAAGTACGAGGAGCTCTTCGTGGTCTGGGGTACCGTGCGCGGGCTCCTCGAGGACAGGGGCTACACGCTGGTCGAGCCGCTGGTGGGCGAGTACGTGACGTCCCTCGACATGGAGGGTATCGCCCTTGCCGTCGAGTTTCTGGACGATGAGCTCGAGACCTTTTGGAGCGCCCCCTGTGACACCGCCTCGTTCCGCAAGGGCGCAAGCTCCATGGCTGCTGGCGAGCGCAAGGTCTATGCCGAGTCTGTCGAGGCTGCCGAGACCTTCGAGGAGGGCTCCGAGGCCTCGAACGCCGCAGCGGACTGCATCGTCGACGCGTTCGCGCGCATGCAGGCCGCCATTGTCGATGCCGAGGACGACCTTGCCAGGATCGATGGCGTCGCCGGTGACGGCGACCACGGCCGTGGCATGGTGAAGGGCTCCACCTTCGCCGCCGACGCCGCCAAGGCCGCGCGCGAAAGGGGCGCTGCCGCAGGTTCCGTGCTCAAGGAGGCTGGCAGGGCCTGGGCAGCCAAGGCCGGTGGTACCTCTGGCGTCCTGTGGGGTTCTGCTCTCGAGGCTGCCGGTGAGGTCGTGGGTGACCAGGCCGAGTCCTACGACGCAAGTCTGGCCGCAAAGGCCGTCAAGGCTGCCTACGAGAGGATGCTCTCCCTAGGTGGTGCCCATCGTGGCGACAAGACCATGCTCGATGTGTTGATTCCGTTTGGCGAGGAGCTTGAGGCGCAGGCCGTCGAGGGCAGGTCCCTCAGGGACGCCTGGTCTGTGGCCGCCGAGGTTGCGCAGAAGTCGGCTGAGGAGACCGCGGACCTGGTCCCGAGGGTCGGCCGCGCCCGTCCCGCAGCCGAGCGGAGCCTGGGCACGCCCGACGCAGGCGCCGTCTCCATGGCCCTCTGCATAAGGGCCGCCTTGGGTCCAGGCCGTTCTGCCTGACAATGCGCGCGTGACGAGGATCGCGTGCATGCGTCTCGAAATCGTGTGCACGCCGGGTCCAGCCGACGGCAGACCGACGGGGCATTGGGTTGGGCCATCCGGCCCACCTCGACCTACCTCGCATTAACCTCCACGGGAGTCGAGTACTCGATGGCGGGGGTTCCGTTGTCGACATCGATGACGGTGTAGCCGCAGTTGGCCTGCTTGACGCTCCAGAAGTCCTTGAGAGGTATGTCAAACAGGCATCCCATGATGGCGCAGTTGATCCCGCCGTGTCCCGCCACCAGGATGCCGTCGTGTCGTTCCGCCTCCGGCAGGAGCACCTCGTCTATGAAGCTGCGTGCGCGGGCGTAGACGTCCTCGAAGGTCTCCCCACCAATGGGCGCGCGGTAGCGTTCGGGGTGGCACTCGTAGTTATATGCCTGTGAGGTGAGCCGAAACCAGGGTGTCCGGCGATAGCTGGTGCTTTCGAGGAGACCGTAGCCATGCTCGATCAGGCGCTCGTCCTTGATTATGGGTATGTTGCGGTCTTCGAGGGCGAGCTGTGCCGTCTTGAGCGAACGTCCCAGGGGACTGGCGTAGCAGACGTCAAACGGAAATGGAGAGATCTGCCTTGCAAGGCCCCTTGCCTGTCGGACTCCCACGTCGTTGAGAGGAATGTTGACCTGACCCTGCATCATCTTCCTGGCGTTCCAGTAGGTGAGCCCATGGCGAATGAGTATGACCTTGCATCCCATAAGTCCTCCGTGGCGACGTTGCCCGTCCCGATTCTACTCATCATCGCACTTGCGATCGCGTGTCTGGAGCACAAGGTCAAGTATGAGGCCAGCACTCGTGGCGCAGCGGATTGTCGACTCAGTCGAGGAGCTGCGCCTCCAGCTGGAGGACATCCTGTAGTACCTCAAGGGGGCGAAGCGAACTGTCGCCCTTGCCGACTACGGGATGCGGGACATGCACCGCGGTTGCAACCTGATGCAGCTGGATTGATGGGGCGCCTACGCCTACGTCTCTAGGGATTCTCGGTGGCTCCGCCCCACAGGCTATGGCCACCGCACGGCGACCAGCCCTGCGATGACGTCCCGTTGCGGTACTATTGAGGTGGCGGGGACGCGCCCTGCGGGGACACAAGGGAGCCGGCGCGGCCCACGCTTGTCTATAGGTATCAGCCGTAGACAGACGCCTACGGACCGTATCGCTTTTCTAAGGAGAGGATATGGCGAGAAAGTTCAAGTCCATGGATGGCAACGAGGCCGCAGGCTGGGTCTCGTATGCGTTCACCGAGGTGGCGGGCATCTATCCCATCACCCCGTCAAGTCCCATGGCAGACCACGTCGACCAGTGGGCCGCGCAGGGTGTCAAGAACGTCTTTGGCAACCCCGTCAAGATCGTCGAGATGGAGTCCGAGGGCGGCGCCTCCGGCACCGTGCACGGCTCCCTCGGTGCCGGTGCCCTCACCACCACCTACACGGCGTCACAGGGCCTGCTCCTCATGATCCCCAACATGTACAAGATCGCCGCCGAGGGCCTGCCCGGCGTCTTCCACGTGTCCGCGCGCACCGTGGCCACGCAGTCGCTCAACATCTTCGGCGACCACTCCGACGTCATGGCCTGCCGTCAGACCGGCTTCGCCATGCTCGCCGAGGGCAACGTGCAGGAGGTCATGGACCTCTCGCCCGTGGCGCACCTGGCGGCCCTCGCCGGCAGCACGCCGTTCCTCAACTTCTTCGACGGCTTCCGCACCTCGCACGAGATCCAGAAGGTTGCCACCTGGGACTTCGATGATCTCGCCGACATGGTGGACACCGAGGCCCTCCAGAGGTTCCGCGACCACGCACTCAATCCCGAGCATCCCAGCGCCCGCGGCTCCCATGAGAACGGCGACATCTTCTTCCAGCACCGCGAGGCCTGCAACGCCCGCTACACGGCACTGCCCGCCATCGTGCAGTCCTACATGGACAAGGTCAATGCCAAGCTGGGCACCGACTATCACTTGTTCGACTACTACGGTGCCGATGACGCCGATCGCGTCGTCGTCTGCATGGGCTCCTTCTGTGACACGCTCGAGGAGGTTGTCGACTACCTCAACGCCCACGGCGAGAGGGTCGGCCTCGTCAAGGTGCGCCTGTACCGCCCCTGGTCCGTGGAGGACTTCATGGCGGCGCTGCCCAAGACGGTCAAGAAGGTCGCCGTGCTCGACCGCACCAAGGAGCCCGGCTCCATCGGTGAGCCCCTCTACCAGGACGTCGTGAGCTCTCTGTTCGAGTCCGGCGCGTCCGACCTCACCGTCACCGGCGGCCGCTACGGCCTCGGCTCCAAGGACGAGCCGCCCGCGGCAGCCTTCTCCGTGTTCGAGGAGCTCAAGAAGGATGCCCCCAAGCGCGAGTTCACCATTGGCATCGTGGACGACCTCACCAACCTGTCGCTGCCCATGGATCCCGATGCCCCCAACACCTCCGCCCCCGGCACCATCGAGTGCAAGTTCTGGGGTCTTGGTGGCGACGGCACGGTGGGCGCCAACAAGAACTCGATCAAGATCATCGGCGACCACACGGACAAGTACGTCCAGGCCTACTTCCAGTATGACTCCAAGAAGACGGGTGGCGTCACGATCTCGCACCTGCGCTTCGGTGACTCTCCCATCCGCTCGCCCTACTATGTGGCCAAGGCCGACTTCGTGGCCTGCCACAATCCCAGCTACATCATCAAGGGCTTCGGCATGGCCCGCAACCTCAAGCCGGGCGGCACCTTCCTGGTCAACTGCCAGTGGTCCGATGAGGAGTTCGCCAACCACCTGCCGGCGGTCGCCAAGCGCTACATCGCCAAGAACGGCATCAACGTCTACCTCATAGACGCCATCGATCTCGCCGCCAAGGTGGGCATGGGCAAGCGTACCAACACGGTGCTGCAGTCCGCGTTCTTCGCGCTGGCCAAGGTCCTGCCTGCCGAGAAGGCCATCCAGTACATGAAGGATGCCGCCGAGAGGTCCTACGCCAAGAAGGGCCAGGCCATCGTCGAGTCCAACTGGAAGGCCATCGATGCCGGCGCCACCGCGTTCCACAAGTTCGAGGTACCTGCCGACTGGGCAACGGCCGAGGACAAGCCCAAGGTGCCCGACCTCAAGGGTCGCGACGCCATCGTCAGGCAGGTGAGGGAGCTGCTTGGTCCCATCAACCTCATGGAGGGCGACAGCCTGCCCGTCTCCGTCTTCAAGGACAACCCGGACGGCCAGTGGGAGCTGGGTGCCTCCGCGTACGAGAAGCGCGGCACGGCGGTCATGGTGCCCCGTTGGAACCCGGACCTCTGCATCCAGTGCAACAGCTGCGCCTACGTGTGCCCGCACGCCACGATCCGCCCGGTTGCGATGACCCCCGAGGAGGCCGCCGCGGCGCCCGCTGCCATGAAGACCACGGAGCTCAAGGTCCCCAAGGGCACGGGCTACACCTTCACCATCGCCGTCTCCCCGCTGGACTGCATGGGTTGCTACAACTGCCTCACCGCGTGTCCCAAGAGCACGCAGGCCGACGGCGGTGCGCTCACCATGGTTCCGCAGGAGGAAGAGGCCGCGCAGGCTGAGGTCTGGGACTACGCAGTCAACGAGGTCTCCGAGAAGAAGGACCTCATCAGCGACAAGAACGTCAAGGGCAGCCAGTTCCACAAGCCGCTGCTCGAGTTCTCCGGCTCCTGCGCCGGCTGCGCCGAGACCAGCTACGCGCGTCTCGTGACCCAGCTCTTCGGTGACCGCATGTACATCTCCAACGCCACCGGCTGCTCCTCCATCTGGGGCAACCCCGCGGCCACCGCGCCCTACACCGTGAACGCCGAGGGCCACGGTCCCGCGTGGAACAACTCCCTCTTCGAGGACAACGCCGAGCACGGCCTGGGTCTGTTCCTGGGCTATGAGGCCGAGCAGAACAGGCTTGCCACCGCTACCCAGCAGCTCATCGATTCCGGCAACGTGAGCGACTCCCTCAAGGAGGCCGCCCAGGCCTGGCTGGATGGCCGCAACCAGAGCGGCGTCTCCCAGAACGTCTCCGCCGCCTACGTCCAGGCGCTCCAGGAGGACGGCTCCGATGCCGCCAAGTCCATCCTGGCCGACAGGTCCTACCTCTCCAAGAAGTCCTTCTGGATTTTCGGTGGCGACGGCTGGGCCTACGACATCGGCTTTGGCGGTCTCGACCACGTCCTGGCATCCAACAACGACGTCAACGTCTTCGTGTTCGACACCGAGGTCTACTCCAACACCGGCGGCCAGGCCTCCAAGGCGTCCAATCTCGGTCAGGTGGCCCAGTTCGCGGCGTCCGGCAAGACGACCAAGAAGAAGTCCCTCGCCGAGATCGCGATGTCCTATGGTTACGTCTACGTCGCCCAGGTTGCGATGGGTGCCAACATGCCCCAGACGCTCAAGGCCATCGCCGAGGCCGAGGCCTACGACGGCCCGTCCCTCATCATCGGCTACAGCCCCTGCGAGATGCACTCCATCAAGAAGGGTGGCATGATCCACTGCCAGGAGGAGATGAAGAAGGCCGTCGAGTGCGGCTACTGGAACCTCTTCCGCTTCAACCCCGAGGCCGCGGAGGGCAAGAAGTTCACGCTGGACTCCAAGGAGCCGAAGGGCGGCTACCGCGACTTCCTCATGAACGAGGCCCGCTACGCCAGCCTCACCCAGAGCTTCCCCGAACGCGCGACCAAGCTCTTCAAGGAGAGCGAGCAGGCGGCCATGGATCGCTACCAGCACCTCCTCAAGCTGAAGGCCATGTACGCCGACGCGTAAGGTATCCAGCTGATATGATGGCCCATCACTAGAGGCCGGGCCGGGAAGCCATTCCCGGCCCGGCCTTCCTTACGGGCCTTAGCCCGTGCCGCACGCTTACGATACAGGGAGGACTGCCCGCCCGAACGAATGGCACCTCTGATGAACCGTAGAAAGAAGTATTCGTGCTAGCATACTTGTTGCGATAAGTATTATTACAGTAAGTATGTTAGCAGGTGCGTGATGTTCGTCGGACGTGATGAAGAGCTGCGGATATTGCAGGAGCTGTACGACAAGGCACGGGGCGGCTTTCAGCTAGCGGTGGTCTATGGGCGTCGACGCGTGGGGAAGACCGCCTTGCTTGAGCGCTTCTCTGGCGATAAGCCGACGCTCTTCTTCACTGCCCAGATACAGTCCGACGTGGACAACCTTCGGGACTTCACGGCGGCAGTGGCGGCCCACGTTGGTCTGCCCGACTCCATGCCCTCGTTTGCCAGCTGGCGTGATGCGTTGCGCTTTGTCGCACAGGCGGCCAGAGGTGATCACCTGCTGCTCGTCTTTGACGAGTTTTCCTATGCTGCGGCGTCGGACGCGAGCCTGCCTTCTGCCCTCCAGGTGGCGATAGATCATGACTTCAAGGGGACCAACTGCCTCATGGTCCTGTGCGGCAGCGATCAGGGTTTTATGGAAAGCAAGGTCCTGGGCGAAAAGAGCCCCCTCTATGGCCGGCGCAGCGCTCAGCTCAAGCTCTTGCCCTTTGACTATCTCGATGCCGCGCGTATGATGCCTGCCTGCCCTCCACAGGAGCGGATGAGCTATTACGCAGGTCTTGGCGGCACACCCTACTATCTGGCGGCGTTGGACCCCACCAAGGGCTATGTGCAGAACATGACTGCGCTGTTCTTTGATCGTACCGGCTTGATGTTCGAGGAACCGTCCATGCTGTTGAGGCAGGAGCTGCGTGAACCTGCGGTGTACAGTTCGGTCATGCGGGCCCTCGCGAATGGCGCCACGCGCTCCAACCAGATCGCAGACCGTGCCTCGGTGTCGCCCTCGAGCATAACCGCCTACCTCAAGACGCTGATTGACCTGGGGATAGTGGAGCGGGTCGTGCCACACGGGGAACCATCCAAGAGCCGTCGCAGCATCTATCGCATAGCAGACCCAGCGTTCTCGTTCTGGTACCGATTTGTGGCGCCCTATGTCACGACGGTGGAGAACGGCCTTGGCTCTCAGGTGGCGGAGCGCCTGCTCTCGGGCAGTCGACGCCTCGAATACGAGGGGCATGTCTTCGAGCGGATCTGTCGCGAATGGGTGGTGAGACAGGCGCGAAAGGGTGCCTTGCCCCTCACGGTGACCAATGTCGGCTCGTGGTGGGGGACCGACCCCGTGGCACATGAGCAGGCTGATATCGACGTGGTCGCGTCCGATGAGATTGAGCATGATGTCCTGCTTGGCGAGTGCACGTGGCGCAACTCGGTCAATGTGAGCGAAGCAGTGTCCGTGCTGCAGGCCAGGAGCAGCTTGATGGGGAGGTACCGCAGGCAGTGGCTCTATCTCTTCACGAAAGCCCGCGTTGGCGAGGACGTTGTCCAGCGGCGAACGTCTGATGACATACGCCTGGTATGCGCTGAGGACATGTACGACGGATAGCGGCTCCCAAGCGCGCGGCTAGCTCACGGTCTCCGTCCATATGTGCCCGCACCTGTTGCAGAGGTAGACCTTGACGGTGCCACCAAGGCCGTCGGGATACGACTGCGTGCATACCACGTCGTCGCTGCCGCACTGCGGGCAGTCCGGCATGTCGAGGTAATCGTCCAGGTCAGAGCCGCTTACCTCCGTGATCGCCATGCTCGTCCCCTTCCGCCGCCTATGTAGAAGGATAACAGCTCGTTGGCAAGTTTCTGCTGTGCCCTGCGATGTTGGTGGTGCGCGTCGGCGAGGGAAGGACGGCGGTGGGCGCCGGCACAGGCCTGCGAGATCCCCTGCACGTGTCCGCTCGATGCGGTACCCTGCGGAGACCGGGGTCCCTTTACGAGCCAAATGTGTCCAAGCCGTGCGGGCGAGGACGGTGGGTACACTTGTCCTGTATGACCGTGGATGGCAGGGGAGTCGCATGGCAGAGGCACGCAGCTTTGTGTCGGACGAGGGAACGACCATCACCTATGAGCCGCTGGCGGGCACGCCCGAGGCCAAGGAGCGCTTTGGCGCCGAGCTCAAGCGCTTCGGCCTCACGCACGGCACCGAGCGCCTGGAGGTGGTCTCGGACTTCGATCCGGCGGGCGACCAGCCCCAGGCCATCGCCAGGCTCACGGATGGCGTCGAGCGCGGCCTGCGCTACCAGACGCTCCTCGGCGTCACGGGCTCGGGCAAGACCTTCTCCATGGCCAAGACCATCGAGGCCGTGCAGAGGCCCACGCTCATCATGGAGCCCAACAAGACGCTGGCCGCCCAGGTGGCGTCCGAGATGAAGGAGCTCTTTCCCCACAACGCCGTCGTGTACTTCGTCTCCTACTACGACTACTACCAGCCCGAGGCCTACGTCCCGCAGACGGACACCTACATCGAGAAGGACGCCTCCATCAACGAGGAGGTCGAGAAGCTGCGCCACCAGGCCACCTCGAGCCTGCTCTCCCGGCGCGACGTCATCGTGGTGGCCTCCGTGAGCTGCATCTATGGCATCGGCAGCCCGCAGGACTACGCGGGCCTCGCCCCCAACGTGGACAAGTCCCAGCCGCTCGAGCGCGACGACCTCATCCGCGAGCTCATCGACATCCAGTACGACCGCAACGACTACGACCTTTCCCGCGGCACCTTCCGCGTGCGCGGCGACACCGTGGACGTGTTTCCGCCCTACGCCGAGAACCCCCTGCGCATCGGCTTCTTTGGCGACGAGGTGGAGCTCATCGCCGAGGTGGACGCCTTGAACGGCGACGTCGTGCGCGAGTTCGATGCCATCCCCATCTGGCCCGCCTCGCACTACGTGACCGAGCGGCCCAAGGTGAACCATGCCATCAGGACCATCGAGGAGGAGCTGGAGGGGCGCGTCAAGGAGCTCAAGGACAACGACATGATCCTCGAGGCTCAGCGCCTCTCGCAGCGCACGAGCTACGACCTCGAGATGCTCGAGACCATGGGCTACTGCTCCGGCATCGAGAACTACTCGCGCCATCTGGACGGCCGCACGGCCGGCGAGCCACCCTACACGCTCATCGACTACTTCCCCCAGGACATGCTCTGCATCATCGACGAGAGCCACGTGACGGTTCCGCAGATCCGCGGCATGTACGAGGGCGACCGCTCGCGCAAGGTGACCCTCGTGGACCACGGCTTCCGCCTGCCCTCGGCGCTCGACAACCGCCCGCTGCGCTTCGACGAGTTCGAGCAGCGCATCCCGCAGTTCATCTACGTCTCGGCCACGCCCGGCGACTACGAGGAACAGGTGAGTCAGCAGGAGGTGGAGCAGGTCATCCGTCCCACCGGCCTGTTGGACCCCAAGGTGGAGCTGCGTCCGGTGCGCGGACAGATCGACGACCTCATCGACGAGATCAAGGCGCGCACGGCCAGGAAGGAGCGCGTGCTCGTGACCACGCTCACCAAGCGCATGGCCGAGGACCTCACCGACCACCTGCTCGACGAGGGCATCCGCGTGAACTACATGCACTCCGACACGGCGACGCTCGACCGCGTGGCCATCATCCGCGAGCTGCGCCTGGGCAAGATCGACGTGCTCGTGGGCATCAACCTGCTGCGCGAGGGCCTGGACATCCCCGAGGTCTCGCTCGTGGCCATCCTGGACGCGGACAAGGAGGGGTTCCTCCGCAACCGGCGCGGCCTCATCCAGACCATGGGACGTGCGGCCCGCAACGCCCACGGCCAGGTGATCATGTATGCGGACAGCGTGACCGACTCCATGCGCGAGGCCATGGACGAGACGGCCCGGCGCCGCTCGATCCAGGAGGCCTTCAACGAGGAGCACGGCATCGTGCCGCAGACCATCCACAAGTCCATCACCGACGTGGCGAGCTTCATCGAGGAGGCCGCGGCCACGCTGGGCGACAAGTCGCGCGTGGACGGCGAGTTCTTCACGGCGGCAGGCGCTGAGGCCGGCGACGGCGAGGAGAAGCGCGCGGCGGCCGACGCCGTGGCCGAGGAGCTCTCGGGCCTCTCGGCCAGCGAGGTGTCCCGCGTGCTGGGGTCACTCGAGGACGAGATGATCCAGGCTTCGGCCGACATGGACTTCGAGCGGGCGGCCCAGCTGCGTGACCAGGTCGTGGCGCTGCGCTCGCGGCTCGAGGGGAAGAGTGCCGACGACGTGATCGCGCGCCTCAAGGCCACCGACCGCAAGGGGAGTGCCCATGCCACGCGCCGCCGCTACCGCAGGCACAAGCACTAGGTAGTGTCTGCCGGGCATGGTTGGTTACGCTGGGTTCCACCCCGGCCTCCGGTTGTGCTAGGTTCCATGCCGGCTGTGCGAGGTTTTCCGATCGATTCCGCCTCGCGTGCGGACTGAAGTCAGCACGCGAGACGCCCTGGGCGAGAAAACCTCGCACAGCCTGCGTAAGACCCCGCACGACCGAAGCGAGGATTAGCTGGCGACGTCGTCGGAGGATCCCAGCCCCAGTATGTGCTGGTAGATGGTCGTGTCCGCGTCTAGGAACGTGTTGAACACCACGGTCATGCCACTGCCCTGCTCATCGAGCCACGAGCGCACGGTGTCCACGGCAATGCGCGCGGCGTGCTCCTGCGGAAAGCCGAACACGCCCGTGCTGATGCAGCAGAACGCCACGGACGTAAGTCCCAGCTCCTCTGCCGCGTCGAGGCAGCTCCGGTAGCAGTCCGTCAGCTGCAGGTCCTGTCGGGGAGAGGGGCGCCCGGCATAGATGGGACCCACTGTGTGCAGCACGTAGCGCGCGGGCAGATTGAAGGCGGGCGTCACCTTGGCGTGACCGGTCGGCTCGTCGTGGCCCTGCCTCTGCATGAGCTTTGCGCACGCCAGGCGCAGTTGCACGCCGGCATAGGTGTGGATGGCGTTGTCGATGCAGTGATGGCCGGGCACCCAGCAGCCCAGCATCTGCGTGTTGGCGGCGTTGACGATGGCGTCGGCGGCCAGGCAGGTGATGTCGCCCTGCCACAGGCGCAGCCGACCGTCGGCGGGGGAAGGCTCGGTGTCCTCCACCCGCATGATGCCCTTGCGCGCTATCTCGCTCGTGAGCAGCGCGTCCTGCAACGAGAGGAACTCCTGCGTGGCGGGTGTGGGCTGTCGCGTGTTCACATAGGCGCGAAACTCGTCCCAGAGCTCATCTCGGTCGTCGCCGCTCGTGCGCTTCCGGCCGCGCTCCTCGGCGAGGATGTCCACCAACCGCCGCAGCGTCACTATGGTCTCCCGCTCGTCCATGCACCGCCCCCTCCGCCTTGGTCCGTGTTCCTAGACTACCTCTCTTGAGGTCTTCCTTCCCTGTCCCTTTTGGTCGTGCGAGGTTCCATCTCAATCGTGCGAGGTTTTTCGGTCGATTTCGTCTCGCGTGCTGACTAGAGTCCGCACGCGAGACGTTTTCGGCGAAAAAACCTCGCACGATCCGTGTACGACCTCGCACGGCCTATGCAAAACCTCGCACGGCCAAGGAGTGCAGCACAATATATCGCCAGTACGCTAGGAGATGCACCGAGACGAGGGGCAGAGAGTGGCAATCAGCAGTGAGCGACGTCGTCGACCCAGGTCATCCTTGAGGGCGGCGCGTGAGCGCGCCACCGCTGTCCTTCCTACCCTGCGTTCCGCCGCGATAAGGATGCGCTCGATGCAGCGTTCCATTGCGGCTGTGGTTCTCGTGTCCTCATATGTGATGGTGAGGCACGTTATGCCCAATGCCGCATAATCCTGAATGCGATTGCTGTCCTCTACGAGCGTCTGGTGTCCAGGCGCGGAGCCGTGGAAGGCCTCTCCCTGGTATTCGACAGCCACCTGCAGGCGTGGCCAGAAGAAGTCCGGTCTCATGCTGCTATGCGCGAGACGATGGACAAGATGCCTAGGTATACCCAGCGGTTCGTTCTCACGTATCTCGCCAAGCTCGATGCCACCCAAGCTGGTGGGGCACGTGAACACAAGATGCCAGAGCGTTTCCATAGGGGAGGCATGTCCGTCTCCCGTCACCGTGGCGACAACGCGCATGAGTGGGAGACCCTGCATGTGCGAGATTTCTGCCAGATATCCTTTCAGATCGTCAGCCGAGAGGACAGGTTGGACATTCCATGTCATGGACCCAATGGTGGAGTTCTCGGGACTGCGTGCATATGTTCCACAGAGCTCTCCCGCAAGCCTGGCCAGCCGTGCGAATGCAAGGTATTCATCGCGGGTTCTGATTCGGGCGGAGCCGTGCAGCAGTTGGGACATGTGCACCATGCACAAAGCGGGTGCTTCAACAAAAATCTGCAGGTCGGAGGGGAGGTCGCACGCGTCAAGGCTCTGTGGGTCCATGCGCATGCGCAGGAACGACCCAACCGGAAGCGTGCGCGCACAGACATGGCAGAGGATGGCGCGCGGTATGCGCCGAGCGTCCGCTCGTGGCACGAGCAGGTGCAGGGGATGCCGCTCGTCGACACGCGACATACCGCCGTCCAGAAGCCAGCCGATTCTCTCTGCGGGAAATGGCAGCCGGGCAAAGGTGCTGGGTCGGCGTCGGTCGCATGGTTCGAGGATTGGTCCGTTTGGACGGCGCGCGGCGCGAATGACCGCCAATGCCGTTGGTCCCGTGAGGAAGAGTTCCATGCCTGCCTCCGTCTGTCGCAGGGATGGGACCCATCATACGCTCTGGTAGGTGGTACGTCCCTTTGAGTATGTCTACCTGCTAGTTTCTTAAATCACAGCAGTTTTCTATCAGGGTCACAAGGGTGTTCACCAGCGATGTCTATTGAGTGTATTTTCAGGAAGGGCACACGGGAATGATGCGCGTGGAGGCTCTATGAAGAGCTGCTTGCTTTGTTGGCGCCTCAGGCGTTTCGCCTCCCTGTCGCCATCTTGCTGCCTCTTTGTGGTCTCCTTGGTCGTGCGAGGTCTCATGTCGACCGTGCGAGGTTCCATCTCAATCGTGCGAGGTTTTTTGGCCGATTTCGTCTCGCATGCGGACTCTAGTCAGCACACGAGACATTCTCGGCGAGAAAACCTCGCACGATACGTGTACGCCCTCGCATGACTCGTGGGAAACCTCGCACGATTGGAAGGCGGGGGAGCGGAAGGGAGTGGGGAGCGGGAGAGAGCAGGGCGAGCGCGGGGAGTAGAGGAGAGCAGGGAAAGCGGCAGCGCGCAGGAGCGGCGCGAGCCAGCCGTCACCCACCTTCAACAACATGTAGAAAGCATTTATGTACATGAATTATATCTGTATCCATCCAGGTGTGGGATACTGGTCAAGGCTTATGGCACGTCGTGCTGTGCCTCACCACCACCGAGCGAACATACGGAAAGCGAACACAGATGACCCTGCTCGAATTCTTTGGCCTCCTGCGCAAGCACTGGACGTTCGTGGTTGCGCTCACCGTGGCGGCAACGCTCGTCACGGGCGTGGCCGTGCGCATCATGCCCGACCAGTACACGGCAACCACCAGCATGTACGTGCTCTCTCAGGGCGATGACGGGAAGAACGCCACGGCCTACAACGACCTCTCCGCCGGCCAGATGCTCACCAACGACGTCTCGACCCTCATCAAGTCGGATCGCGTGGAGCAGGACGTGGCACAGTCCCTGGGCCTCCCCTCGCTGAGCGGCTACAAGGTGGACGTCACCAGCTCCACCACCACGCGCGTCATCTCGCTCTCCGTCACGGGTGCGGACCCCCAGACCGCCTCGGACGTCGCCAACGCCTTCGTGAGCCACGTGTCTGGCGTGGCGCAGCAGGTCATGGGCGTGGAGTCCGTCAACGTCATCGACAACGCCAGCGTGCCCACCGAGCCCTCGGGTCCGCGCCGCGCGCTCTACACACTCGTGGGGGCGCTGGTCGGCCTGTTCGCATCCATGGTCATCGTGGTCGTCCTGGACCTCGTCGACACGCGCGTCAAGAGCTCCGAAGAGGCCGAGCAGCTCCTGGGCGTGCCCGTCATCGGCCACTTCCCCAACCTCGGGAGGTCGTAGCCATGCCCTTTGCCCCAGCTTCCAACGGTCGCACCGCCAAGTCGATGGACCGTGCGATGCAGTCGGTGCTCAACGCCTCCAAGACGCTGCTCGCCAACATCCGCTTCATGAGCGTGGACCATCCCATCAAGACCATCGTCGTCACCTCATCCGTGCCTAACGAGGGCAAGACCTTCGTCGCCTCCAACCTCGCGAGTGCCATCGCCACGTCGGGCAAGGGCGTGCTGCTCGTGGAGTGCGACATGCGCCGACGCTCCCTGGCCGCCGTGCTCGACGTCCACGCGCGCCATGGCATCTACTCGGTGCTCTCGGGACAGGTTCCCCTCAGGCAGGCGGTCATCGGCACCAAGACCAAGAACCTCCACTTTCTGGACGCGGAGCCCCACATCCCCAACCCCTCGGACCTGCTGGGCTCCAGGCACTTCGCGGCGCTGCTGCAGCAGATGGGGCAGACCTACGACTACGTGATCTTCGACACGCCCCCGGTGGACGCCTTCGTGGACGCCGCCGTGCTGGGGACCATGGTGGACGCCGTGTTCATGGTGGTGCGCGAGCGCTTCGCCAAGCGTGGGGACGTGGCGAGCGCGGCAACGCAGCTGCGCCAGGCGGGCTGCAACTTTGCCGGTGTCATCATGAATGGCTGCGAGACGAGGGGCTCGGGCTACTACTACGAGAGCTACTACAAGGAGGGCACGGGCGCCGCCCAGGCCGAGGGGCCCGTGATGGAGCCCGCCCGCCCCGCGGCACGGCCTGCCCCCCGCGCGTCCCAGCCCAAGCCCCAGGCCCAGCGCCCCACCGCAGCCCCCGCACGTGCCCAGCGTCCGCAGGCCGCGCCGGCCCGTGGTGCCGTTGGCGTGCAACCCGTGCAATCGGCCCGCCATGTCCATGCGGTCGCCCATGGCAGGGGGGTGGCTCCCCAGGTACGCGCGGAACGTCCCGAGGGCTAGCCTGTGCGCGACCTCCACTGCCACATACTGCCCGGCGTGGACGATGGCGCGCCCGACCTCGAGCACTCCCTGGCCATGCTGCAGGCGGCCCAGGAGGCGGGCATAACGTCCGTCACCTGCACGCCGCACTGCCGCGACCCCTACTTCGACTTCGACGTCATGTGGGAGGCCTTCCACACGTTGCGGGATGCCGCCGCGGCGCGGGGCATCGCCATGCCGCTGCAGATGGGCTTCGAGGTCAACCATCGCAAGCTCATGGAGCTGGGCATGGGCTGGGCACAAAGCCTGCACGTGGATGGCTCGGACGAGTTTCTGCTGGAGCTCTCCGTCAATGCGAGCCCCAGCCGCTTTGGGGACTACGAGCGCACGATCTTCGAGCTGCAGGGCATGGGCTACCAGGTGATCATCGCCCACCCGGAGCGCTACAGGGCCATCCAGAGGGACATGGGGCTGGCGGAGGAGCTCGTGCGCATGGGCTGCAAGCTGCAGGCGTCCACGGACTTCGTCACCGGGGGGCGCCTGGGTGCGGAGAAGGGCCCGGCAAAGCGTATGCTCAAGGCCGGACTCTACAGCTATCTTGCCAGTGACGCCCATGTCGTGAGGCACTATGCCTCCTTCGCACGCGCCTGGAAGAGGTATTCCAGCCTGCTCAGGGACTAGGCCGGGCCAGCCCACCGGCAGCTCCCGGGCGCCGGGAAGTTTTTCACTTTGTTTTTGAATGTGCGACCAGCCCGTTCGCTTTCTGTTAGATTGTATTTAAGTATCTATAGAAGCGTATAGGTTACTGATAACAATCTTCTCATGAGCCGATGGCCTGCTCGGGTCGATGTCTCGCCATCGGCGCATGAGACGTGTTGCGCGAGGGGAGCAAGACGAACAGTGTCTGCGATTGATGTTCTCGACACGGTTGTCGACGAGACGGGAAGCGCCGCCACTTCCACCTCCTCGTGGCCCTCACTGGGGCTTGTGTCCGACCGCTCCGGTTCGAGGGGCATCGGCGCGTTGCTGACGCCCTCCACGTACGTCCCTGCATCCGAGGGAGAGGCCTATACGCCCGCGTATCGTGCGGCCGTCATGGCGCGCAACCGCGAGCGCTACCTGTTCCGCTTCGTCAAGCGCGCGTTTGACGTGGCCTTCTCCCTCATCGTGCTGGCCGTGGCACTGGTGCCCGGACTCGTCCTGAGCTTGGTGATCGCCCTGCAGTCCAAGGGATCGCCCATCTACGTGGACCATCGTGTGGGGCGCGATGGCAGGCCGCTGGGCGTGCTCAAGTTCCGTTCGATGGTTCGCGATGCGGACGACGTGGAGAAGTACCTGAGCGCCGAGCAGCTGGCGCAGTGGCAGTTCGAGCGCAAGGTGGAGGACGACCCGCGCATCACACCGGTGGGCAGGGTCATCCGCAGGCTGTCCATCGACGAGCTGCCGCAGTTCCTGAACGTGCTCGTGGGCCAGATGAGCGTGATTGGCGTGCGCCCCATCGTGACGGAGGAGCTGGAGCAGTATGGCGATGACGGCGAGCTGCTCGTGAGTATGCGTCCCGGCATTACGGGCTGGTGGCAGGTGATGGCCCGCAATGATGCTACCTACGAGACCGGCGAGCGTCAGAAGCTGGAGCTGTACTACGTGGAGCATGCCTCGCTGGGGTTGGACGCTGAGGTGTTCTTCCGCACGTTTGGGGCCATGGGAAACGGGACGGGCTGCTAGCGCCATGGAAGCACCCATCCGCGTCGCACAGGTCATGGGCAAGATGAACGGCGGCGGCGTAGAGGCCGTCGTCATGAACTACTACCGGCACATCGACCGCACGCGCGTGCAGTTTGACTTCATTGTGGACGAGGATTCCCAGCTGTGTCCGCAGAGCGAGATAGAGTCATTGGGCGGACGTGTGATCACGGTACCGCCGTACCAAAGGCAGCCGGCGAACTCACGCTCTTTAGAGCGGCTCTTTAGGGATGAGGGCTACCGAATCGTGCACGCCCATCTGAACACGCTCTCGGTGTTCTCGCTGCGAGCTGCCAAGCGCGCTGGTGTGCCCGTGCGGATCGCGCATTCACATGCGACTATGGGCAGAGGGGAATTCTCACGAAATATCGTGAAGCATATGTTTCGCATGTTTGCAAATGTTTATCCGACACAACGATTTGCTTGCAGTGGTGATGCAGGCAAATGGCTATTTGGTGATACTGCTTCCTTTGCAGTAGTGCCAAACGCCATTGAGATAGACAGATTTGCCTACAACTATGGCACAAGAATACGATTGAGAGAAGAGCTGGGGCTCAAGCAATCGAATTTTGTGATTGGCAATGTTGGCCGACTTGTTAAGACAAAGAACCAACGGTTCCTTCTCTATCTGCTCCAGGGCCTACTCAAGCAGGGCATCGATGCCAAAATGCTTTTTGTTGGTTCTGGTGCGCTGCAAGCAAATCTGCAACATCTGGCGTTACAGCTTGGTGTGGAAAAGGATGTTCTATTTTTGGGGCAGCGTGAGGATGTGGCAGATATATATCAAGCAATGGATGTATTTGCCTTTCCTTCACTCTATGAGGGTTTTGGGCTTGCTCTATTGGAAGCACAGTGTGCAGGATTGCCTTGTCTTATTTCTAATCGCATACCGGGTGAAGCTATTCTATCTGAAAGATACATAGCCTTACCAATTGATCGAGGAGTAGACGAATGGATGGCGAGCATATCGAATCTATTGTCCAACGACAATATCCTGCGGAATCGCAGTGCTAATGCCAGCTCTTACGAGAAGTATGACATTCACAGGGTGGCAAAAAGGCTCACCTCATACTACTGCGATGCGTTCTCTGAACTTACGGATTCTTGCATAGGCGGGAGGATTTCACGTGACTCAACAACAAGGGCAGTGATGGTTAGTGATCAATGAAACCCTTGTCTCAGTCATAGTGCCAGCCTTCAATGTAAAGAGATATCTTCGCCACTGCATTGAAAGTATTTGCTGCCAGACCTATACAGAGCTAGAAATTCTATTGGTAGACGATGGGTCATCCGATGGTACTGCTGAGCTCTGTGATGAGCTGGCAGTATCAGATGCGCGCATTCGCGTTATTCACCAGAGCAACTCTGGTCCATCAGCAGCACGCAATAACGGACTCTCATGGGCTCATGGTGATTGGATTTCATTTGTTGACGCAGATGACTATATTGCCCCTTCATTTATCGAAGCGCTACTATCTGCCGCTCAGCAACTCGATTGCAAAATCGTCGCAATTCCTCATGGCACGAATTTCCAAGATGGAGACATGCTCCATTTGGATGATAGAAGTATAGGTACGCGAAGCGCACGAACGTGTAGCACCGATGAGGCATTACGGCTATTGCTTTATCAGCAAATGGAGACGGGGCCTCAATGGCGGCTTTATCAGCGTGACCTTTTGGGAACCGACCCTTTTCCGACTGGTATCTACTACGAGGATCTCGCGTGCATATACCGTATTATTCATCGAGTGAGTAAAATCGCGCTGCTTGATGGGTGCAACCTCTATGCCTATCGGGTAAGAGATGGCGGATTGACCAAGCAAGCAAATTATCACCTTAAAGCGACTTCTGCAGTTCATATTGCCCATGAACTTTTTCGTACTGTATGTGAGTGGTATCCGAACTTATCCAAGCCTGCGGCGTCCCGATGTTTCTCTGTGTGCCGCATGGTCTATGCACAGTCACCAAAGGGTAAACGGGCAACTGAAAGGGACAAATGTGACTCTGCAGTCCTCTGGGCTGTACTGGCCAGGCATCGATATACCGTGCTGTGCGATCGTCATGCACGTAAACGGGAACGCTTGGCTGCGGCAGTGGCATGCTGTGGTGAAAGTCCATTTGCTGCGTTTTGCACATTATGCCGTGTGCTTGGCAAGATGTAATGGCAATGTCGTATATGTCTGGCAGGAAAGGAAACCGTGCTTCATGAGGGTTATTTCATGTGCCAGCTACTATGGCACTGGATCAAGTGCCATTACAGACTATGTGTCGGAGTTTTCAGATGTCTACTCTCTCACGAACGAAGAGTTCCGATTCCTGCATGATCCTGACGGCATCGACGACCTCTACTTTCATCTCGTAGAGAATCATAACAGGCATAATTCCGGGCATGCGATCAAGCGCTTTAAGCGGCTCGTGGATTTCTACAACGGCAATTTCCTGAGTAAGAAATACGCCCCTTTCTTTCGGGGACAATGGAAGGACATCTCCTACAGATATATAGACCGCCTGACTGACTTTACCTATAAGGGCTGGTGGATGTATGACTTATACGATCGGGGCACCTGGTTCTATGTTCGCAAGCGCCTTCCCAATAAGTTGTTGCATGCTACGATATGGAGAAGCCAGCCAGATCGTGTTCTCAATACATTGAAGAATGAGACTACTTACTGTGCCGCACCATCTGACCAAGAATTCGTCGACGCCACCCGGGACTATATTCGTGAATTGCTGACGGTAGCAAGTAATGGCTCACAGAAAACCATCATGGTAGACCAGATGGTACCGCCAACCAATCTGGCTAGGTACACCCGCTATTTCGATGATATAAAGGTAATCATCGTGGATAGGGACCCCAGGGATCTCTATCTGCTCGAGCGTATGGAATGGAAAGACGGCATCATTCCACATGAAAGCGTCCAGGACTTCGTGAAGTGGTTTCGCTACACGAGGCACCATCGTGACGTTGAGACCTTCGATCCAACTACAACCCTTTTTGTTCGCTTTGAAGATCTGATCTATCACTATGATGAAGAAACGGCACGCATTCGTAGTTTTGTGGGACTCAACGAGAAGGATCATACGCATCCACGTACTGCATTTGACCCAATGACGTCAAAAGGGAATACCTGCAAGTGGCTGGACTACCCCCAAATGTCCGCTGACATTACGTATATTGAGCGGGAGCTGGCGGACTATCTGTATCCCTACGGGGCTACCGAGGTGGGGAAATGAGATTCTCTTTTGTATTTGATGGTCTTGGATACGGCGGCATCGAACGTGTTGGCATAGATTATTGCAACGAATTGGTGCGCCGTGGACACGAAGTGACCGTGGTAAACCTCGATACATCCAGGACTGAATTTGTTGACCAGCTCTTGCCAGACATTACATATATCGAAAAGGACTTTAGAAGAGGTCGAGCGCCTGAGCGTTACTGTCAACTGATTAAATACGGATGGTGGGGTAGATATCTCTATCCGCTCGTTTTCATGGTGCTATCCATTGCCAATAAGATATTGAGCCCCCTCTATAGAAGGAAGCTCCCTGCCGTTGATGTCTCTATAGCATTCTCGGGGCACTTCAACGATCTAACCTTTGTTGCAAATAAATATGTAGAGTCTCATGTATCAATTGGCTGGATGCATGGAGCCATCTCAAGCTATCTATTGATGAGTGATGGATATATCAATCTCTATAAAAAAATTCGGAATCTTGTCTGTCTCGTAGATGAGGGCAATGAGGAGTTCTTTTACGCTAACAAGCACGTGAACCTTACGATAAGAAAAATATACAATCCGATAGCCATCGGTAACCAGTCAATTGATGCTGCTCAAGTCCAGCAACTAAGAGAGAAGTATGGCTCATACTTACTGATGGTTGCCCGCTTTTCCTACCCTCACAAAGATCAACCGACTGTTATCAAAGCGCTGTATGCTCTAAAACACACATATGGCCTGGAGCCAAAGTTACTGTTTATTGGTGATGGCCCGGATATGAATAAGTCTAGACGTTTGGCAGAAGGCCTCGGTATCTCTAGCCAAGTTGTCTTTGTCGGCTATAAGAATAATCCTCTGCCGTACTATGCCGCTGCATCGGTGGTAATTCACGCTAGCGTGGCGGGGGAGGGATTGCCTACGGCCATGCTTGAGGCGATGTCACTTGGCAAGCCCGTAGTTGCAACCGACTCCAAGACAGGGCCCCGTGAGATTCTCGGTAATAATGAATATGGCTTATTGTGCAAAATTCAGGATGCCAATGAAATGGCAGCGCATGTGTTCGAGCTACTCACGGACAAAGAAATGTATCAAAGGTACTCCACTCAAGCGTATGAGCGTGTAAAGGATTTTTCAGTGGATGGGGCAATCGACAAGCTTCAGCTTTTTGCTCAGGCACTGCTTGAGCCTACTGAGATTCGCACTGGAGAGAGGTGAGCTAACGATGCCAGTATATCTGGGAATAGCTCTCGGGGCTGTTCTGCTGTCCGTAATGCAAAAGAGAGCAAGCAATCACATCATAAAAGGCCTCCTGATTTGCAGCCTTGTTGTATGGCTATCCTTTTTTGCTGGCAGACGAGCTTTTACCGTTGGTACGGACACGCTGGTGTATGGGATACCATCCTTACGGGTCGCCACATCGAACAGCTTCACATCTTTCTTCTTTGAGTCGTATTATTCAACTTGGGCTCCTTTAGCCAAGGTATTTATCTGGATAGCTGCTAATGCCACGCACAGTTCGTTTTGGTTTCTGTTTCTAATGGAAACGGTCATTGTTGTCCCGGTAGTCTGCTCCATCCATCTCTTTTGCGATGAGATGGAACCATTAGCCATATTTGTCTACTGCCTGCTCTTCTTCCCCATGAGCTTCAACATGATGCGACAGATGATGGCCATGGGTTTTGTCTTGATTGCCATTTACTATGCCGTTAATAACCGAATTGTACCTTTTGTAGTGTGGATTTCCATTGCTATAGGATTTCATACTTCTACCGCTGTCGCTCTTTTTATATACCCCTTGGTAAGGCTCGCGCAGTCATCGCGTGCTAGCGCCGGCTTGAAATTACTCCTTACTGCGGTTCTATTGGCAGCCCTCTTGTCCCTCATTTTTATGGAGCCAAAACTATTTGCTGGTGTTGGTGTCTATGACAGCTATCTCATTGACGGGAGACTCGCAGAAAATGGCTCTATCAGTATTTTTATGATGACATTACTTTATGTAATAGCAGCGACGGTTCTATTTCTGATGTGCGAAAGGAATCGCTTCACGCATCAACATATTCTTTCACTTCTCGTTATCATCTTGCTGGGTATGGCTCTCCTGCTTCTGACGGTCGTTTCTAAGTACTTATATCGTGTCGGGTTAGTTTTTATTTATATCCTACCGGTATATATGGCACTCATGTCAAGGGAGATTTCTGACGGCAGATCTTATCTCGTTTTTTGTCTCAGCGTCTCGATGCTTAGCTTTGGATGGAGTTATGGTTACTATGATATTCAGGGAAATCATGAAGTCATCCCCTACTCATTTTCTAGCGGAGATATGCAGCTGTGAAAGATAATCACGCTCCTCATCTTCCTGAAAATTGTCCACTCTTTTCAGTGTGTGTGCCCGCTCGAAATGCTTCACACTTTTTGGTGGATTGCCTGAATAGTGTCTTGAGTCAAACCTGCCCTAGCTGGGAAGTAATTGTGGTTGACGATGCTTCGACGGACGGGACGTATGATCTTCTTAGCTGCCAGACCATTATACCGGCAGATAAGATCGAGGTCGTGTCCTTTGCGCAGAATAGGGGGCCATACTATGCCCGCAGAGCGGCAATCGCACACGCTCACGGTTCCTATCTGCTGTTTTTGGATGCTGATGACACGCTTATCGGCACTGATGCGTTGCAGCAGCTTGCAACGATAATCGATGGCGTTTATCCGGATGTCGTCCTCTTCAACTTATCAGACAAATCTGATGGCTCCAATCGACTGATTGCTTATGAACAACTGTTTGGAAATGCATTAGATTGTCCTGGTGAGGCCATCAGTTTGGATGCACAGAAGTGTCTGTCGCTCTTTTTGAGTACCTATAGGCTCAACAACCTCGCAAGCAAAGCCATAAAGAGAGAGCTGCTGATGGATGACATTGCGACTCCAAATTTTGTATTTCGTGTTGCCGAGGATAGGGTTGAGGTCTTCAATGCCCTCCAAAAGGCAAGGTCAATATATCTATTTGATCGAGCTCTCTACTACTATCGCTCAAACGGCGAGTCTACGACACACAAGGCTCTTGACATAGCCTACTGCCTTCAGCAAGCGTTCGCTGAGTCGACGATTCTCGCTCATTTGGGCCATTCAAACGATGACATAGAGGGACTCATAAACAACTACATGGGCATGCTTGCATTTGAGATGAGGGCCCTAGTGATGCACAAGAGCGTTAGACAGTCTATCGCGTGTATCCGAAAGCTTAGGTATGAGCCGTTTTGTGACAATGCCTGCAAGACGTGGCTGGCACTTCCCAAACACAAACGCCACGGCAGGTTCGATGTATGGGCGAGAGCTCTCCTTTTCAGGCACGACACTCTCTTGCCTGAGGTTGTATTATGCAAAATATTGAATTTAATTTCTAGAGCAAGAGTCAAATGACATGAATAGAGCTGGTCTGGATGCATAGGAACGGTGTGTATACAGGGATTGCGATGACTTATGAATAAGGCTATTGGAATAGTCACCCTTACTGGTAACTTCAATTACGGCAACAGATTGCAGCTGTATGCCTCATATGCTGTGTATAGCATGCTGGGGTTTCAACCTACGGTACTTGTGCCTGAAGGCAGAGATGGCGCCTGCATTTCAAGCCTCATTAAGGGTGCCGCTAAATCATTCTTGGGTAAAGAGAGCGCCCCCAGCAAGGTTGAGGATATGATGTCTCCGGAGCGTCTTGATGCCTTCAGACGCTTCTCGTCTCTTATGGATACCCTTGTGGTTCCAAAACGGTGTGAGAGGAAAACAGCACGTAGTTTCCATGCAGTATCCGTGGGCAGTGATCAGGTATGGAATCCGTACTATTTTCACGACTATCAAGACTGGTATTTCCTAAAGTTTGCCAATCCATCGCAGCGCATTGCTTTGGCACCAAGTATTGGGTTAAGCACGCTTGACAAAAGGCAAATGCGAGCAATAAGCCATGGAATCCAAGGATTCGACCGGCTTTCTGTGAGGGAGCAGCGTGGTGCCGAGCTCATCTATGAGTGTACAGGTAGAGATGCTGAAGTGATATGCGATCCTACACTCGTGATTGACAAGGGGGTGTGGCGGAGTCTCTCGTCGGATGCGATTACCCCTGTCGAGCCATATGTTTTTACCTATTTGCTTGGAAGGGATGACGGCACCTACAGGACACTGCTGGATAAGATTACCGATGGCGGACGTATCCAAACAATTGCCCTTAACGATCGGGAGAATAAGGGAGATCTACCTGCCGGACCAGCAGAATTTATCGACCTGATAGACCACGCCAAACACGTCGTGACGGATTCGTTTCATGCGTCGGTCTTCTCCATTCTCATGGAGACCCCTCTGTCTATCGTTAAGCGTGGAGGTAATGGAGGTGGTATGTTCTCGCGCCTTGACAGCCTGTCTACCATGATGGGGCTTGAAGATCGAATCTATGGAAGTCCGCAATTCAGCTTGGATCATGCGGGCGACTATCGAGGGGTCAATTCCCGCATACGCCTTGAGCAGGATCATTTCATGAGCTATCTCAAATCCTGCCTCAAGGGCTGCTAAGGAGGCGCATGTGAGAATTAATCAAAGGAGAGCTGGCGCGATCCTCTCTTATGTGGGGCTTGTCATCAATGCTGTGACGTCGTTTGTCTATGTGCCCTTGTTGCTTGGCTTTCTCTCGTCTGCTGAGTATGGTGTCTATCAACTCATCGGTTCAATAATCGCCTATCTCTCTGTTATGGACATGGGCCTCTCTACCACTTTGAGTCGCTTTTATGTTGAGGAGCGAGTCAAGGAAGATGAGCGCCATGTCGAGAATCTGCTTGCCATGGCTGCTGTGATCTATGGTGTGCTCACAGCGCTGGCTGTAGCGGTAGGCATTGGATTCGATCTGCTGTTGCCGGTTCTCTTTGGACAGTCCTTTACGGCAGGTGAGCTCGGGCTCGCCCATCACATGATGCTCCTTGTGGTGATCAATTGCGTGATCGTACTGCCGGGAAACTGGTTTCTCGCAATTATCAATGCAAATGAGCGATTCGTATTTGCTCGAACTGCACGCATTGCAAAGTATCTCATGCAATTCGTCGGCATTATCGCTGTGCTTGAGTGGCGCGCCAGTGCCTTATGGGTACTTGCTGTGCAGGTTGTGATAAATGCCATTACGATTTTTTCCTATGTCGTATATTGCAGGGGAAGGCTGCGGGTACGGGCGAAGCTCTATCATTGGGATAGACGCCTATTGCTTCATATCTTCTCTTTCTCAGGGTACATCCTCCTCAATATGGTCTTTGACCAGATATTTTGGAAAACGGGACAGGTTGTTCTTGGCGCGGTCGTTGGGGCGGCGGCGGTTGGTGTCTATGGCGTTGCCACCCAGCTGGTGACGAGTGGCTACATGGAGGTATCTACGGGTGTGACGAATGTCTTTTTGCCTAAGCTGACAGCCATGAGCGCCGAAACGGAGGATATGGGTGCCATCAACGATCTGTTCGACCGCATCGGACATATTCAGGCGCTTATTGTCTGGGGGCTTTGTGGTGGCTTTGCAACTGTCGGCCAAGAGTTCATCTATGTATGGGCTGGTCCCGAATATGGTGACGCCTTTTGGGCTGTGCTCATCCTTATGGTAGGCCTCTCTGTTGCCTTGGTGCAAAATCTTGGCATTACTGTTCTGCAGGCAAAGGACAAGCAGGGCTTTAGAGCAATTGTCTATATCGTAATAGCGCTGATGGATTTGCTGATTTCAATTCCTGCTTCTGCTCAATTTGGGGTTGTCGGCTGTGCAATTACTGCAGCACTGTTCCTCTTTGTGGGGACAGGGCCCATCATGAACTGGTACTACCATGCAAAGATTGGAATCGACACTCTAGCGTTCTGGCGCAATGTCATTCCTGTGCTAGCTCCAGTCGCCCTTACCACTGTGTCAACGATGCTCTTCTCAAATGCGTCAGGCTTAGGACCCTCATACATCAGTGTACTTGTCAAGGCTCTGTTCTTCGTCTCTGTGTTCTTTGCGCTGGGTTGGGCGAAGTTCTTTACCGACTATGAGCGCTCCATTGTACGTGACATGCTGGGCAGGCTTCGCGGTGTGCTAGGAGGTCGTAGATGACGGGCGCTGAAACCAGCGGTCATGCCGCTAGAAACGTACCATCTATCAGTTGTGTGGGCGATCGCTGTTGTGGGTGTGGGGCATGTGCAGCCATCTGCCCCGTGTCATGTCTTGATATGACCCCTGATGACCTTGGCTTTGTGCACCCGGTGTATCACGGAGGATGTACTGGGTGTGGGCTCTGCGCCAAGGCCTGTCCTGTTCTGGAAATGGGGGAGACAGATGGTGTCGCTTCGATTGCTTGGGCCAAGGCATCGGAGGATGGCTTGCGGCGGCGTTCTTCCTCTGGAGCGATTTTTGGCCTACTGGCTAAGGAGGTCCTGAGTGATGACGGTGGCACCGTTTATGGGGCGGCATTTGTCGATGGCTGCAGGGCAGTCGCGCACAGACGTGCGGATGACGAGTGCACGCTCGATCGTCTCATGCGTTCAAAGTACGTACAAAGCACTATGTCGCGAGCAATCTATGAGGGGGTGAGCAGGGATCTTGGTGCAGGTAAGAGCGTGCTGTTCTCGGGGACCGCATGCCAGATTGCGGCGATGCGTAACTATCTGTCGTTGAGGCGCGTGCCTTGCGAGAGACTTTTGCTGGTGGATGTCATTTGCCATGGGGTGCCGTCTCCCAGATTGTGGCGCATGTGGGTTGATTGGATGAGTCACACTACGGGGGCCAAAATTGACGAGATTAACTTTCGAAGCAAGTCATCTGGCTGGCTGACGTTTTCCGTTGCGTATTCTTCTGCATCAGAGGAGGTGAGGACATCCGTCTTTAGCGCGGACTGGTATATGAAGGCCTTCCTGGGCAATGCATCACTACGGAAGAGCTGCCTAGACTGTCCGGCGAAGCGATGCTGCGGGAGTGATATGACCCTTGGCGACTTCTGGGGGATTCAGAATATCCATCCCGAGATTGAGGATGGGCTGGGCGTATCTGCCGTCACATGCAACAGCGACAAGGGCCGTGTGGTGTTGGAGGGGTTGCGGGGCTTGGTTGCCTATGGCGATGCTACATGGGATGAAGTAATGGTGGGCAATCCATCGCTTACAAGGAGCGTGGCACCGCATCCGAGGCGTGATGAGTTCCTGCATGATGTAGCGGGGGACATGACCGTTGAGGACATGATGGCCAAGTGGACGTTCGAGCCTAGCATATGGAATCGTATCAGGCGTTTTGTACGCGGGAAATTGGGGGCGGTTGTGCGACGGGCGAGGAGTGTGGGCAATCGAACGTTACGGCTTGGCTCGAGTTATCGGGGCGAGAATTGATGAGGGGATAGGCTACGGGAAGTTGCGTAACGGCCTATTCGCTCCGAACCTGGCTTGTTGTGATTGTAGACTCCAGGAGATGGTCGTCTTGTATCGAAACGGTCCACCCGCTGGTACACCCAGGTAGTGTCGGAAATGTTGGTG
>NZ_AWEZ01000060.1 GCF_000468755.1 Olsenella profusa F0195 | reverse complement strand
CCAGGCGGCGGGGTGCCCCGTGTGCCACGGGAGGTGCGGCGCCTGCGACACGTGCGAGAGGGCCTGGAGGCACCCCGGCGTCTGGCAGCACGGGACGATCGCGCGCCGCGCCGCGCCCCGGGCCGCCCAGGCCGCGGGCAGGTCCCACGCGGTGCAGCTCCCGAACAGGGCGATCGACCACGTGAGGTGCCAGGGGAGGCGCGAGTCCGCCGAGAGGCGCCGGCAGCTCGCGGGGACGAAGTGCGTCTGGCCCGAGCGGAGGGAGAGCCTCACGGAGCGCCAGCTCGCGACGGGGGAGGAGCCCGACCCCGCGAGGACCCGCCCCAGGACGGCGAGGGCCTGCCAGATGGGAGAGGCGCTGCAGGACGTCTACCCGTGCCCCGACAGGGGGTCGGCGGCCAGGGCCCTGGAGCGCCTCTGCTCGTGGATGATGCACTCCAATGTCCGAAAGATGAAGACCGTGGCGAGGACGCTCGGGAAGGAGCGCGAGGGCATCCCCGACTGGTGGAAGAGGGGCTCGACCGACTCGTTCCTGGAAGGCCTCAGTTTTGTCGTCCAGTCGGTCCGCAGCGCCGCCAGGGGCTTCAGGAGCATCGCCCACTTCAGGACGATGATCCTCCTCAGGCTGGGCCGTCTGGACCTCACGGCCCAGAAGAAGCTGGCATGTGCTACCCACTAGAAACCGTAAAGAGCCTCTTTTTAGTGTCGAGGAACGTCGTCAGGCACAGACGACTGCCATGAGCTCCAGGAAGGCCGTCTTCTGGTCGAGCCCCCCCTTGAGGCGCCGTTCGCAGGCGGCGCATGCGGCAAGCGCCTGCTCGAGCTCGCCGGCACCAAAGCGACGCGACCAACCAAGGTGGTGCTTCACCATCCAGGGCGCGCGGCCCAGGGCCGTTGCCAGCGAGCCGCCCTCGCCGCGCCGGTCCAGGCTCCGGGCGCATATCAGCTCGCGCAGGCGCCCCTCCACGAGTGAGGTGAGTGCGACCTCGGAGGGATTGTCCATGAGCCCGTAGAGCTCGAGGGCGCGGGGAAGGTCGCGCTGGGAGAGCGCATCCAGGAAGTCCCAGGGCTTGACCTCGGCCACGCGCGCCACGTGGGCGCGCACGTCCTCAAGCGTGATCTCGCCGGCATCCCCCTTGAGGGCTGCAAGGCTCCTCACCTGCGTGTCCAACAGGGTAGTGGACTCCCCCACCCTGCCCACGAGCTCGCCTGCCGCAGCCTCGCCCATCCGCATGCCATGTGCGCGGGCGAGGCTCTGCACCAGGGGGGCCAGCTCCCAGCGTCTCTTGGGCGTGCAGTCTATGATGGCCTGCCTGCCCACGGCCGCGACGGCCTTGTAGAGGCGCGTGTTCTTGGCAAGTTTCGAGGCCACCAGGCACAGCACGCAGCCCTCGTTGGGATTCTTCAGATACGCGACGAGCGCCTCGCTCACGGACTTGGAAAGCCGCTCCGCGCGCTCGATGACCACGAGGCGAAAGCCATCTCCCACAGGCAGCGTGTTGAGCGAGATGAGCACGGCCTGCGCCTCGAGGGTTCCCGAAGCCGCATGCTCGTCCAGGTTGAAGGCGGCAAGCCCCTCGTCGAGCCTGCCCTTGAGCCGCGTGAGGGCGGTGCGGCTCTTGAGCTCGTCCTCGCCCACGATGAGGTATGCGGGAAGCAACGTGAGCTGTGCCATGGATCTCTCCTCTCCTCTCACCCGTCCACTATGACACATCGCCGCCCCTCTCCGCACCTCGCTCCGTGCGCACGAGGCAGCCCCTCTCCCGAGGCAGGAGCGTGACCGTGCCCACATCCTTGGTGCAGTAGAAGCTCGCCCCAGCCCTCTTGAGCAACGAGACACAGGTGGGGTCGGGATGCCCATACTCGTTACCCTCCCCGGCCGATGCCACGGCGACGCCAGGTGAAAGGCGCGATGCCAGCTCCTGCGAGAGCGAGACGCGTGAGCCGTGGTGGCCCACCTTGAGGAAGTCCAAGCTGCCCAGGTGCGCCGCCTGCAGGGCTGCGGCCGTCTCGTCCCGTTCCGCGTCCCCCGTGAGGAGTCCCGTGAAATCGATGACGCCATCGCGGTCCGCATCGTATGAAAGCGCAAGCTCGAGAGAGTCCCGGTTCTCGTTGCCCGAGACCCGCCCCCGTGGCCAGATGGCCACGAGCGTGAACCGTCCCACGTGGATGGCATCCCCCCAAGACACCTCGACGGGGTCGGCACCGCTGACGACATGCACGGCCTCCCGCAGCTCAGCCCCCATGGAGGGTGCCACACCGCGGGCGACCAGAACCTCAGGCCTCCCAAGCGGCACCGCAAGCTCGTCCAGCCCTCCCACATGGTCATCGTGCAGGTGGGTGAGGAGCACGCCATCGAGCCTGAGGACGCCCAGCCTCGCAAGGCCATGGGCGGCCGAGGCGTCGGGTCCCGTATCCACCAGCAGCGCATGGGGGCCGTCCTGGATCAGGATGGCATCGCCCTGCCCCACGTCGAGCACACAGATGCGTGCGGGGGCCAACAGGCTGCCCTGCACCACGACGAACGTTGGGATGGCAAGCCCAAGCGCGAGTGCCCGAGCCACTGCGCGCCTCCTGACATGCGGCCAGGTGAGGTAGAGCCCCAATGCGCACGTCGCGACAACCACCGTGACTGCCAACGGATGAGGGGCCGCTGGGATGCTCGCACAGGGCATGCCCGCCAGCAGGCGTACGGCTCGCAGCACAGCCCGTGACACCCATCGCGCGGGAGCGAACGCCACCCCTTCCAGCGGGGGAACCGTCGCGGCGGCATATCCCAGGACGCCCGACCCGATCATGAGTGCAAAGGGTGGGCCCAGCACCAGGTTCGCAAGGGGCGCCACCAGCGAGACCTGGCCGAATGCCTGGATGGTGAGCGGCAGCGTGGCCACCTGGCAGCAGAGCGTCGCCGCCACCGTGTCACGCACGGCCTCGCCAGCTGTCGTGAGCGGAGCCCTCGCCGCACGGGGGAGATGGGCCACGGTTCGGCGCAACGCTCGGGGTACCAGCAGCTCCTCGAGCGCATAGGCCCCATAGCGCGCGAAGAGGCAGAGCGCGAGGACGGAGGCGAGCGACAGGAGGAAGGAGAGCTGGCCGGAGACGGCGGGGTCGAGCAGGGCGAGCGCCAGGCCCGCAAGGGCCGCGGCAGAGGTGCCATGCGACCTGCGTCCCACAAGCTGCGCCGCCCCGGCCACGCCACACATGGCCCAGGACCTCACCGCAGAGACGGGCAGCCCACAGAAGAGCACGAAGAGGCCGCAGGCAACCTGCAACAGCGCGATGCGCGGCGCAGGCTGCAGCCGGGTGTGCGAGAGCGCTGCCATGATCAGCCACGTGAGGATGACGAGATGACCGCCGGACACTGCAACAAGGTGCGATACGCCCGCACGGGCACAGTCCCCATCGATCCCAAAGGATGACAGTGCCGCAGCGTAGCCGCCCACGCTGCCCGCGACGAGCGCCCCCTCCCCACTCTCGCCTGCGCCCATCGCCCGCACCATCCGCTGCCTGAGACGCAGGATGAGGCCATAGGGTCCCGAGGGCATCTGGACGGATCGCACGCTCACGACGCGCACGCGGCCAATGATGCCCTGGGCTGCGGACGTCATGCCCCATGCGTCATCCTCATTGGGCGCAAAGCGTCCCACGCACGAGAGCGTGCTGCCACGCTGAGCCTCCTCGGGAAGGCCCAGCCACACGTCAGCGGTGGCGCCATCGGGCAGGTGCACCCTTCCGCGGGAGCTCAGGCCACCCGCGGCGCTGATGCGTGGGTCGCCGATGACCTCTATGCGACAGCTCGATATCGGAATGTCCCCAAGGCGCCTGGCCACCATGGCATCGGCCTCGGCCCGCATGCCGCCCAGCGCGCAGCCCATAACAAGAGCCCCCGTCAATGCGACCGCGCTGCGTGCCGTCCGCACCGCCGTCCCTCGGCGCCAGCCCCACAGCACGCATGCGCCGGCCGCCGGCAGCGCAAGGAGGCACAGCCCGAACGCAGGGACGACCATGTCCCGCAGCAGGAGCTGCTCGCCCGCGAGCACGCACGCGAGGGCTCCCAGGGCTGGTGGCACGGAGGGCCTGACGGGGCGTTCCATGCTAGACGCAGATGCGTGGACGGAGCTTCTCGAGCTTCTTCTGCCCTATGCCCGAGACGCGCATGAGATCATCGACGGATGCGAAGCGCCCGTGCTCCCGCCGATCCCTGACGATGGCCGCCGCCGTGGCATCCCCCACGCCGGGGAGCTGCTTGAGCTCCTCTTCGCCTGCCGTGTTGATGTTGATCGGGGCGGTCGAACCTGACGAGCCGGAGGGGGCGGCGTTCGTCCGGCCTGCAGTGTCCGTGGTCGGGCTCGCAGACGGCGCCTCCCCCATGCGGGGGACATGCACCTTCTGGCCATCCTGGAGCAGGGTCGCGAGGTTGAGCTGTGTGGTGTCCGCGTCCTCTGCCAGGCCCCCGGCGGCCGCTATCGCATCGCGCACGCGGGCTCCCTCGGCAGCAAGTTCGTAGACGCCGGGCGACATGACGGCACCATCAACATCAACCACCAGCGTGGCGGGATCCTGTGTGGCACCGTTGTCGGTGCCCACCGGTGCGTCACGTGGCACCGTCGCCGCTTCCGCGTCGTCGAAAGACGCCTCGGCCCGGTGCTCGACAAGCTCTGCGCCATCCGTCATGCCACCCGCACGCCAGATGACGACCGCACCCACTGCCACGGCGGCGGCTACGGCGAGTGCCACCCCCGCACGCCATCCCCTTCGACGTGACCTTCCTCGTGTCCTCTGGGCCATACGAACACCTCCTCACACCATGGTGAGGCGAGAACACATCGAGATTCTCAGGTGGCGGCTTAAAATCGGGCCGATTCTGCGCCAGTCTGCGGCGTTCTGCCCTGCCATGGGCGCGGCGCAAGCGCAGGGTGGCGCTCCTTGAGCTCCTGTGGTGGCTTGTAGCTGGGGCATTGGTCAAAGTCGACATACTCTGTGGAGGCCACCAGACCGTCGATCATAGCATCGTGATCGAAGGAGTCCCACGCCTCGTGCACCTCGCGCAGGCGCGCGTGCGTCTCGGGGCGACGCGGCATGAAGAGCGTGCAGCAGTCATCCACCGACTGCGAGCTCAGCTCAAAGGTCCCGATCTCCTGGGCACGGCGCATGATCTCCTGCTTGTCGGAGCCGATGAGCGGGCGGAGCACGGGCAGGGAGACCGTCTCGTTGACCGCGGCGATGTTGTCGAGCGTCTGCGAGGCGACCTGGCCCAACGACTCGCCCGTCACAAGTGCCTTTGCCCCCTCGAGCCGGGCGACGCGCTCGCCTACGGCAAACATCACGCGCCGATAGGTGATGATGCGCAGGCTCTGGGGCACGGCCAGGGATATCTGGCGCTGACGCTCGCCAAAGGGCACCACATAGAGACGACCGATCATACCGGAGGGCGCCAGTGCATTGATGATGTCCTGGCAGAGCCACTCACTCGTGTCGGGCGTCATGGGACGACCCGAGAAGTGGACGGGCACGCACACGGCGCCGCGGCGTCCCACCATCCAGGTGGCAACCGGAGAGTCGAAGCCACTGGAGAGCAGCGTGACCACCTTGCCGGCCGTGCCCACGGGAAGGCCGCCCACGCCCGGGCCGCTCGCGGCATATACGTACACGCTCGCGTTGATCACGTTCACGCAGACCGTGACGTCGGGCTTGTGCATCTGGACCCGCTTGGTGGGAAACTCCTGGCAGAGCACGTCTCCCACCAGTCGGTTGATCTCAAGCGTATGGCGGCCGTATGCGGTGGAGGAGCGACGGGCGTGGACCTTGAACGAGTCGAACTCCCCCGCCTCGTGCAGTGCCGTGACGGCCGCGGCGCAGTACTCCTCCTCGTCCAACGTGCATAGGTAGGCCAGAGAGACGCGCGCGACGCCGGGCACGCGGGATATCACGTGCGCCATCTCGGGCGTCGCCTGCCCCCCGTCGACGCTCACGAGCACATGGCCCGAGATGCGTCTGACGGCGCGTACAGGATGGTCTCTGAGCGCCCGGTGCAGGTTGGTGACGAGCCGACGCTCGAAGGTCGAACGGTTCTTTCCCTTGAGCCCGATCTCATGGTAGTGGACGAGGCAGACCCTGTCGCTCATCAGAGGTTGTGCTCGACACGCTCGTTGGAGCCCTTGATGTCACGGTCGAAGTCCTCGCGCACGAAGCTCAGCGTCCCCTCCTCGATCTCCTCCATGGCGACGGAGACGGTATCCTTGCCGGAGACGATCGGAGTGATGTCGTCGAATTCCTGAACGGCAGTCACCCGGAGGTGCTGGCCACGAATCATGCTGTTGATGTCACAGGCGCGCTTGGAGGCAATGGAGCAGAGAAGAAAGGGATTGTGCTCCGTATGCTCGAGAAGGTTGTCAATTTCAGGCTTGGTAACGGCCATGGGAGTCCCCTATCCTTCGTATGAGCGGATTATTTGAAGCAGCCTATCGGAGGCGGCATCGACGTCATCGTTCACGATACGTTCGTCGTACTTGTCGGCAAGCTCAAGCTCGCTGCGGGCGTTCCTGAGCCGAAGCCGCAGCTGGCCCTCGTCTTCGGTGCCGCGCTGGCGCAGCCGTCGCTCCAGCTCCTCGAGCGACGGCGGCTCGATGAAGATGAGGACCGCATCGGGCATGAGGCGCAGCACGTTGAGGGCGCCTTGGACATCGATCTCGAGGATGACCGACGTACCCGAGGCGAGCAGGGCGTCCACGTCGCCCTTGAGCGTACCATAGCGATGACCGTGCACGTTGGCCCACTCGAGGAACTCACCCGCGCGCACGCGACGGGAGAACTCCTCCTCGTCCAGGAAGTGGTACGAGACACCATCCACCTCGCCTGGGCGCGGCTCCCTCGTAGTAGCCGAAACCGCCAGGCCCAGGTTGGGATGACGCTTGCGCACGCGCGCAAGAAGCGTGCCCTTCCCGGCGCCTGACGGCCCAGAGATGACAAAGAGTCGAGGCGTCTGGCCCACTTACTTGGAGAGAACCCCAAGGAGCTGCTCGCGCTGGCGGGCGCCCAGACCCTTGACGCGACGCGTAGCAGAGATACCCAGCTCGTCCATGACCTTGGTGGCCTTGGCCTTGCCATAGCCAGGCAGGGACTCGATGAGGGCGGAAACCTTCATGCGGGCAGCAATGGGGTCATCGGAGTCGAGGACGTCCTCGAGGGAGGTCTCACCCTTCTTGATCTTCTCGCGAAGCTCAGCGCGAGCGTGACGCGCGGCCGCGGCCTTCTCGAGGGCTGCCTTACGCTGCTCATCAGTAAGCTGAGGTAGTGCCATGGTTCCTCCAAACATCGGGTTACACATACGCAGTTGCGCGTATCTGCCGTGACGAGAATAGCAGGTCAAGGCAGTACAAGCAAGCATTGTGCGTATTGACGGGCGCTTTTTCAATCGCCAGGCCCAAAAAGCCCGATGTGGGGCCCTAACTTCACAAAAATACCCTTAAAGTAAAATAAAAGGTCGGGACCTGAAGGTCCTATGCCACCCCCAGGAGCTCCTCGACGATGGCGCCAATGGCGCGGACGGGGTCCGCGCTCCGTGTGATGGGCCTGCCGATGACGAGCTTCGATGCCCCCGCCTCGATGGCGGCCGCCGGCGTCGCCACGCGCCGCTGGTCGCCCGTCGCAGCGCCCGCTGGCCTCACGCCCGGTGTCACGATGAGCGCCTCGGGGCCCAGGAGCGTGCGCATCGCCGCGGCCTCCTGCGGCGAGCAGACGATGCCATCGGACCCCGCCCCCACGGAGAGGCGTGCGAGACGTGCCACCTCCTCCTCGACCGAGCAGGCGATGCCTATCTCGGCCAGCGCCTGCGCACTCATGCTCGTGAGCACGGATATGGCCACGAGACGGGTGCGCTCCGCTCGCCCGGACGCCTCCTCCTCCACGCCCGCGCGCGCCTCGCTGACCATCGCAGGGCCGCCCAGGCCATGGATGGAGAGGAGGTCCGCGCCGGCACGCGAGGCGGCGCAGGCCGCACCATGGACCTGGAACGGGATGTCATGCAGCTTGAGGTCCAGGAAGACCTTGAACCCCACCTCGTGCAGGGCGGCGACGATGGAGGGCCCCTCGGCGTAGTAGAGGGTCATGCCCACCTTGACCCAGCCCACCCTGCCCGAAAGGCGCCCAGCGAGCTCTCGCGCCTCCTGGGCCCCACAATCAAGGGCGACGATGATGCTGTCGCGTGCCTGCCTCTCGTCTAGCATTCGAAGGCTCCAACCAGCTCGTTGATGTCACGGACGCCCTGCGAGGCCGCCCACTCCCTCAGCTCGTCCAGGATGCGGGGGGCGCACGTGGGGTCATAGAGGTTGGCGGTGCCCACCGAGACGGCCGTGGCGCCGGCCAGGATGAACTCGGCGGCATCCTCGCCCGACGCCACGCCACCGATGCCGCAGAGCGGTATGCTGACGGCACGGGAGGCCTCCCATACCATGCGCACGGCGATGGGGTGGACGCAGGGGCCCGAGAGCCCCGCCGTGGGACGTGCGAGCCTGCTTCTGCGCGTGTGGACGTCAATGGCCATGGCGGGGATGGTGTTGATGAGCGAGAGGGCGTCAGCACCGGCATCCTCGAGGGCACGGCCTATCTCGGCCACGTCGTGCGGGGCCATCTTGACGATGACGGGGCGTCTGGTGTGCGGCCGCACCGCGCGCATGGCCTCGGCCGCCGACCGGGGGGTCGACCCCATGGCGGCACCGCCCGCCGAGACGTTGGGACAGCTGATGTTGAGCTCGAGCGCACTGGCAAAGGGGGCGAACTCCTCGTACAGCTCCACAGCCCGCACATACTCCTCGATGGAGTGGCCGATCACCTGGCAGATGACCTGCGTGCCTCTGGAACGGAGCTCGGAGAGGTAGGCTGCGCCCTCGTGCGCGAGGGCCGCTATGCCGGGGTTGGCGAGGCCGACGGAGTTCATCATGCCGCTCGGCACCTCGGCGAGGCGAGGCGCGGGATTGCCCTCCCACGGTACGGCCGAGCATCCCTTGCAGGTGATGGCCCCCAGGCACGAGACATCATAGAACCCCTCGAACTGATTGCCGAAGCCATAGGTGCCCGAGGCCGTGTTGAGGGGGTTTTTCATCCTGACACCGCCCAGGTTGACGGCCATGCTCACCGCACTCACAGCACCACCTCCCGGGCATCGAAGACGGGGCCGTCCGTGCAGCACGACTTGTAGCCGCCGTGCGCCGCACGCACGTTGCAGCAGGCACAGACCCCAAAGCCACAGCCCATGAGCTGTTCGCAGGAGACCTGGCAGGCAATGTCATGCACTGCCGCCAACCGTGCAACGCCCGCCATCATGGGGGCAGGGCCGCAGGTGTAGACCTGGGCATACGTCCTGGCCGCCAGCAGCTGCGCCATGGCGTCGGTCGTGAGGCCCCTGAGCCCCGCGGTGCCATCATCGGTGGTTGTCGTCACGGTGCCGGCACCCAGCTCCAGCAGGCACTCCCGTCCCCAGAGCCTGGAGGCGCTCTGGGCGCCCAGGATGGCATCAAATGCCGCGCCCTCCTTGGCAAGCATGCCCGCCGCCGCCACGAGGGGCGGTGCGCCCACACCTCCGGCAACGAGCAGGGCGCGGCCTGAGGCGCCCCCGCGCCAGCCGGTGCCGGCAGGGCCGATGAGGTCGGAGCGCTTGCCTGCGCGCATGAGGGACAGGCGCCCCGTGCCCTCCCCCACGACGGCGTAGACCACCTCCACCGTTCCCGCCTGCGCGTCCGCATGGGAGAACGAGAGCGGGATGCGCAGGATGTGGGATGCGTCTCCCGGCACCCTGAGGTTCATGAACTGCCCCGGCACGATGGAGCGCGCCACATCCGGGGACCGAAGGACGAGACGGAACACGCCCTCGGCCACCTCGCCGTTGGAGACGACCTCGAAGCCGTGGAGGCCAACGGCCGCGCTCCCTACTAACATACGGCACCGTCCGCCAGCGTGCGCCTACCGTCCACGAAGACGTCCGTCGCAACACCCATGAGCTCCCGCCCCAGGAAGGCGGAGTTCTTGGACTTGCTCTGGAAGTAGCCCGCCGTGATCGTGACCTTCCTCGTGGGATCGATGAGCGTGAGGTCCGCAGCGGAGCCGCGCTGCGCCTTGACCTCGTCCAGACGCAGGATGCGACGGGGATTGACCGCCATGACCTCGATGAGACGCTGCCAGCTCATGCGCCTGGGACCCACGAGGTGCGTGAGCATGAGGGGCAGCGAGGTCTCCAGGCCGATGATGCCGAAGGAGGCGATCTCCCACTCGCACTCCTTCTCGTGGCGGGCATGGGGCGCGTGGTCACTCACCAGGCAGTCGATGGAACCGTCGACGATGCCCTCGAGCAGGGCGTCCATGTCCTCGCACGTGCGCAGGGGCGGGTTCATCTTGAGATTGGTGTCGTAGCGATCCGTGATGTCGTCCTCGTTGAGGAAGAGATGGTGGGGCGTGACCTCGCAGGTTATGGCGAGGCCCTCCTCCTTGGCGCGCCGCACCGCCTCGAGCCCGCGGGCCGTGGAGATGTGGCACACATGGAAGGGGCAGCCCGTGAGGCGGGCCAGCTCGATGTCGCGCTCGATCTCCAGCTCCTCGCCCAGGGCCGGCCAGCCGAACATGCCGAGGCGCGTGGAGGCGCGCCCCTCGTTGACGACGCCGTTGGCGGTGAGCGAGTTGACCTCGCAGTGCGCCAGCACCGCGCGGTCGAACTGCGAGACGTACTCCATGCAGGTGCGCATCATGCCCGCACTCTGCACGCCATGGCCGTCATCGGAGAAGGCACAGGCGCCCTCCATGACCATGTCGCCGATCTCGGCCAGCGCCTCGCCCCGCTCCCCCACGGTGAGGGCGCCGATGGGGCGCACGTGGCAGAGGCCGGCCTGGCGGGCATGGTCCTTCTGATAGCGGACCTCGGCCCCGGAGTCGGTGACGGGGTCGGTGTTGGGCATCGTGGCGACATCGGTGAAGCCACCGTGCGTCGCCGCACGGCTGCCCGTCTCGATGGTCTCCTTGTACTCGAAGCCGGGGTCGCGGAAGTGCACGTGCATGTCCACGAGGCCCGGTACGAGGTACCGGCCCGCACAGTCCATGACCTCGGCGTCGGCGGGCGGCTCGAGGCCCTCGCCCACCTCCGCGATCCTGGTGCCGTCGATGAGGACGTCACAGGTGCCATCGAGGTCGAGCTGTGGGTCGACCACATGGGCACCCCTAAGCAGATACGCCACTGCCCTCTCCTCCCAGAAGCAGGTACATCTCGGCCATGCGCGTGAGGACGCCCGCGTTCACCTGCTCGAGGATGCGCGAGCGCGCACAGTCGGCGACATCGGCATTGATCTCCATCCCACGGTTGAGCGGGCCGGGATGGCAGATGATCGCGTCATCCCTCATGCGACCCACGCGCCTCATGTCCAAGCCATAGAGGCGGTTGTACTCGCGCTTGGAGGGAATCGTTGCGCCCTCCATGCGCTCGAGCTGCACGCGCAGCATATAGACCACGTCCATCCCCTCGATGACGCCATCGAGGCTGGCGGTCTGAGGGCAGTCGAACCAGTCTGGATCATCCACCTGAAACGCGGGGGGGCCGACGAGCGTGACCTCGGCGCCCATGGTCTTGAGTGCCGGGGCGAGCGAGCCACACACGCGGCTGTGCGCGAGGTCGCCCACGATGGCCACCTTCAGGCCATCCAGGTGGCCGAAGTGCTTGCGCATGGTGTAGAGGTCGAGCATGGCCTGCGTGGGATGCTGGTGCTTGCCGTCGCCGGCATTGATGACCACGGCGTCCGTGTTCTCGGTGATCTTCTGCGGCGTGCCCGCCAGGCGCGCACGGCACACGAACATGTCCACGCTCATGGCGTCGATGGTCTGGATGGTGTCGGCGAGGCTCTCGCCCTTCACCACGGAGCTCGTGGGGCCGCCCATGGAGAGGCTGTCTGCCGACAGGCGCTTCTCGGCCAGCTCGAAGGAGCTCTTGGTACGCGTGGAGGGCTCGAGGAAGAGGTTCACGATGGTGCGCCCGCGCAGTGCCGGCACCTTCTTGATGGCCCGGCTGTTGATGGATTCGAACGAGGCGGCCGTGTCCAGGATCTGCGTGATGTCATCGGCCGTGAGGCTGTAGGTGTCGACGAGGTTCCTGACGGAGAGCATCCTATGCCTCGCCCCCCTCGGCGCGCGCGCCACCCGTGACGTCGCCGGTCCAGATCTCGACGGCATCTCGACCGTCCAGCTCCCTCACGAGCACGCGCACGTCCTCCTCGTGTGAGGAGGGCACGTTCTTGCCCACGTAGTCGGCACGTATGGGCAGCTCGCGATGGCCCCGATCCACCATCACGGCCAGCTGCACGCTCTGGGGGCGGCCATAGTCCATGAGGGCGTTGAGGGCGGAGCGCACGGTGCGCCCCGTGAAGAGCACGTCATCCACGAGGATGATGTCGCGCTTGTCTATGTCGAAGGGGATGTTGGTGGCATGCAGCACCGGCGCGATGGCGCGCTGCACGTCATCGCGGTAGAAGCTGATGTCCAGGGAGCCGATGGGGGGACGTGCGCCCTCGATGCGCTCGATGTCATCCGCCAGGCGGCGCGCGAGGGTCTCCCCCCTGCGGATGATGCCGACCAGGGCGATGGTGGAGGAGCCCTCGTTGCGCTCTATCACCTCATGGGCGATGCGCACCTCCACGCGAGCCATGGTGGCCCCGTCCATGATGGTTGCCTTACACCTGCCGTGTTCCATGAGCGTCCCCTCTCAAGAAGAAGTGCCCAGCCGCGCGATGACGCGATACCAGACACCGGCATGAGCGAGGGTTCGCTCTGTGAGGGGCAGTGCTCCTCTGGCCTTGCGGGCATCTCGTACCACGCTTAAAGGACACCACGACTATACACGAGCGGGAGCCTCGCGCGGCAAGAAATCGCATGTGGCGAAGAAACGTGGCTGGCGTGGGGGTGCCTAGGTGCGGACGCGCATCCAGACACGCTCGAGGCAGCGCACGAGCCCACGGCGCATGAGGTAGAAGACGGGCAGGTCAAGGCGGGAGAAGACGCGGGCGCTGGAGGCGGGGTCCACCGACGCCCGCTCGATGCGGCGGGCGCAGGTGCGCGACGGGGCCCGCACGAGGCACGAGGCGACGTCCTCGCGCCCGAGGTAGGACCTGAGGTCCTCCACGAGACGGGCGTAGGTGCGGTGCTGGTCGACGGGGGGGAGCTTGCTCACGTCCAGCATGAGCAGGTCCAAGATCCACTCCACGAGCTCCGCATCCCACCTGCCGGCAAGGCCGCGATCCGTCCACTCGCGCAGAATGGCCTCCACCATACGCAGGTGCTGGTCGAGCTTGGCCAGCAGACGTTCGCGCCCCGCCTGGGACTCGTGCGTCTTGGACCGCTCGTTCATGGTGTAGAGGTAGAGCTCGTCGGGCATGAGAACGGTCTTGGCGGACAGTGGGTAGGCCACGAAGTAGAAGACCTGGTCCTCGCCCAGGGCCAGCCCCGGCTCGAAGCCGATGCGGCACCTTCGCACGAACGAGGCGCTCACGGCCGTCCGGCACGCATAGGGACGCGCATGCTCCTTGAAGAGCAGGGCGGGCCCAAAGCCGTCGTACGTGATGGCGCGCGGGGAGAGCTCCCTGCGCAGGCTGAGCGGTGCCGCCTCTGCGGGCACACAGCGCAGGCCAAAGGTGAGCACCTCGGGACGCTCGCGGTCGAAGACGGCGCTCACGCGCGCACAGGCCTCGCTCACCAGCTCGTCATCCGCGTCGACGAACATCAGGATCTGGCCCCGTGCCAGCCGCATGCCCACGTTGCGCGCCACGGAGACACCAGCGTTCTCCTGGTGATGCACGCGCACGCGGCCCTCGCGCCTGGCACGGTCTCGCAGCAGCGCCAGCGAGGCGTCCTGCGAGCCATCGTCGACGCAGATGACCTCGATGTCCCCAAAGGTCTGCGCCAGCAGGGAGTCGAGGCAGCTCCCCAGCGTGCGCTCGGCGTTGTGGACGGGGACGATGATGGAGATGCGTGGCCCGCTCATGCGCCCCGCCTTGCCCTCAGGACCTCGACCAGGGCGGGAAGGCCCCCGAGGCGCAGGCAGAAGCGAAGCTTGTCCGCCGTCCCCGCATCCGTCGAGCGGTTGCGGACGGCAACATAGCCTGCGGGGTCGGCCATGAGGCGCTCGAGGTTGAGGCGCTTCCAGCCGTCGAGACGCGAGAGGTCGAGCGTGCCGTCCTTGCGGCTGCGCGCGAACTCCTGGGCGGCCTGCTCGGCAAACCCCACCCGCAGGCCGGCGTCAAGACGGTCGAGGTTCCAGAGGTAGGCGTTCAGGCGCGAGACCTGGAACTCGGTCCAGAGCGTGTCCGTATGCCCGTCAGCAGGCCGCTCGCCCAACCAGCGCTCGAGATGCGCGTACTCGCCGCAGATGGCGTAGGCCTTGCCCGTGGAGTTGACGGAGGACGCCTCACGGTCCTGGCGGTAGTGGATGATGGGCCGCTCTATGAACGTGGCGGCGTCCGCACAGCTCCACACCTTGAAGGCAAAGGATGTGTCCTGGAAGGACGCACCGGGGGACTCCTGGAAGCGGATGTCGTGCCCATCCAGGAAGTCACGCCGATAGAGGCCGCTCCAGATGGAGGCCTTCTGCCGGAAGATGCGCGTGTCGATGCGCGTGTCCACCAGCCTGTCGCACAGGTCGGACGGGATGCCATCCCAAGGGACATCCCTGCCGCCATCCTGGGACCAATAGAACGTGAAGCTCCCCTTGGCCACCTCGGCACCGTGACCATCGAGCGCACCCGTCAGCTCTCCCAGTGCCATGGGATACATGATGTCGTCGGACTCGAGGATGGCGATGAGCTCGCCGGCCGCCTCGGCAAGGCCTCGGTTCATGGAGGCACCATAGCCGGAGTTGGGCTTGTCCACCAGGCGGAAGCGCCGATCCTCCCCACAGAAGCGCTCGATGATGGCACGCGAGGAGTCGGTGGAGCCGTCGTTGATGCACAGCGCCTCGAAGTCGCCAAAGCTCTGCCTCCGGAGTGACCATAGGCACTCCTCAAGGTAGTCCTCGACGTTGTAGATGGGGATGAGGACGGAGATGCGCGGCATGGCCTACTCCCCTAGGCTCCGGTATGCCGCGCAGACCTCATCGGTGGGGCCGAGCATGCGCTCGTGGCCCTTCTCGATCCAGCAGACACGGTCGCACATGCGCTCCACGAGCTCGATGTCGTGGCTCACAAGCAGCACCGTCACGTTGTCGGCATCGACGAGCTCCTTGATGCGACGCTCGCACTTCTGTTGGAAGAGGAAGTCGCCCACCGAGAGCGTCTCGTCCACGATGAGGATGTCCGGCTCGGTGATGGTGGCGATGGCGAAGGCGATGCGGGCGACCATGCCGCTGGAGTAGTTCTTGAGCGGCATGTCCATGAAGTCCTGAAGCTCGGCGAAGTCCACGATGTCCTGGAAGTGCGCATCAATGAACTCCCTACGATAGCCCAGGAGCGCCCCGTTGAGGTAGATGTTCTCCTTGGCCGTGAGCTCCATGTCGAAGCCAGCGCCCAGCTCGATGAGTGGTGCGATGGTCCCCTTGACCGTGCAGCTGCCCCTTGAGGCCTCAAGCACCCCCGCGATGATCTTGAGCATGGTGGACTTGCCGGATCCGTTGGTGCCCACGAGGCCAAAGGCCTCTCCCCGCTTGACCTGGAAGCTGATGTGGTCAAGCGCGCGGAACTCCTTGAACTTGAGCTCGTGGCGCATGAGGGCGATGAAGTACTCCTTGAGGGAGTTGAACTGTTCGGAGGCGATGTTGAAGATCATCGAGACGCCGTCGACGTCGATGATGGTCTCGGCGCCGGGCGAGGGAATCTCTGGCTTGGGATGGACGCTCTGATCGGACACGAAGGCCCCCTTGGGCGCTAGATGAACAGGATGAACTTGTGCTCGTGGCGGTGGAACACCAGATAGCCGACGAGCAGGAAGAAGCCGGCGAACACGAGGCAGGCAAGATGCAGGCCGAGGGAGGGAACCCGCTGGTAGAGCACGGCCTCACGGATGTAGGTCACATAGACGTACATGGGGTTGAAGGTCTCCAGGCGCTGCAGCCAGTCGGGCAGGATGGTGATGGAGTAGAACAGCGGCGTGAGGTACATCCAGGCCGTGATGACCACGCCCCACAGATGGATGACATCACGGAAGAAGACCGACAGCGCGGAGAGGAGCAGTGAGACGCCGATGCTGAAGATCATGAGGGTAGCGAGCGCGAAGGGCCACAGCAGGACGGTGATGCCGATGGGCGTGCGCTCCACGACCATGACGAGCGCGATGGCGATGATGGAGAATGCGTAGTTGACGCCCGCGAAGAGGACCTTCTGCACGGGAAACACGTAGCGGTTGACCTTGACCTTCTTGAGCAGCGGTGCCGCCGTGATGATGGATGTCATGCCCTGTGTCGTGGAGTCGCTCATGAGCTGGAAGGCTGTGTTGCCCAGGATGAGGTAGACGGCGAAGTTACCGATGCCGGGGTCGCGGTTGGCCATGAAGGAGCCGAACACCGCCACGAGCACGAGCATCATGAGCAGCGGGTTGAGCACGCTCCACACGACGCCCAGGGCGCTGCGGCGATACTTGAGCTTGAAGTCCTTGGCAACGAGCTGCCTGAGGATGAACCAGTCCTTCTTACCCGACGAATACCAGGCATCCTTGGCGGAGATCTGCGCTGTAGCTTCCAAAGTCCCTCCGTGGGCCTCTCGGCGAGAACGCTCGCATGGTGAAACACTTCGAATCATGGTAGCACAGCGCCTCTTGCCCGCCCGTGCCCTCGCGTGCGGCCTGTGAAATCAGATGGTGGGAAAGAGGTCATTGACGCTGGACAGGCCACGTCTTAGCAACCATATCGTCGAGAGGGCGATCGCCATCGACAAGGGGATCGGCTTCATGCCTTGAGCGAAATATGTACAGAGCATCTGCATCAAACCAACAGCCGCCCCGCTGTACTTCCAAAAGGAATGTGATACCAACCCGGACCAGGAGATCATGAACAGCCCCAGCAGGATGTCGCACGCATGCCATAGTGCATAGATTTCGGCCAAAGTCGTTTTGAGACTGTCGCCTGTGACGACAGGCAGACCGTTGATGGGATAGACGAGCCTGCCGGTCTTCACCACTATGGCCAGCCATGCCATCGACAGGAGCGCAAGGCTCACCACGAGAAGCCCTGTCGGCACCCTTTCGTTCTGGAAATATAGTTTACGCACGTTGTAGAACGTGCATCCACAGAGAATGGTCGAAAGCATGAGCAACTCGCCCATGACCATCAGCAAGCTCCCATGGTGGTCTATGGTTTGCTGCACGGAGCCTGTCGACTCTAGTTGGAGACTGAGGCACAAAAAGTAAAACCGGACCATCATATACAATAAAATTCCGGTAAGAAGCATCCCCGAGATGAGGAGGCGCTTTCTGTTTTGCCTCGAGGCCTGATCTGCCATGCTTCTTCTCCCTCACTGTTGGGGCAATGGTAGCAATCGTCAGAGCAGGGGGCGGTGACTACGCGTGGGCCATGTGGCGCATGGAGACATAGAGACACCCGACATGACTGGCCACGGGTCCGTGCCCTCACATGCGACTCGTGGATGTTTTAAGGGCGCACGCTGGAGCCGAATTTCTCCTTGCAAGAATCCGGCGAACCGCTATAGTTATTGCTCGTGCGATGCACAACCACACACATTCCCCGGTGGCGCAGCGGTAGCGCAGCTGACTGTTAATCAGCGTGTCGCAGGTTCGAATCCTGCCCGGGGAGCCAGAGACTTCAAGACGGCTTCGGCCGTCTTTTTTCATTCCAAACGCTCCATGCATGTCTCTCACGTGGGTCTCCCGTATAAGTCGTTCGCATTATCTTGTTTGAATTCTAACGATATAATCATACGGATTTCTCTCAACAAGTCTTTTACCTGCACATTTGTAAAAAGGGAGTCGTATGCAATTGCATACGACTCCTCATGGTGTACGACTTCCTCGTGGCATCTGCATGTGAGGGCGGCACTAGTCCTCCATGAAGTCCTTGAGGCGGCCGGAGCGGGACGGGTGACGCAGCTTTGCGAGCGTCTTGCTCTCGATCTGGCGAATGCGCTCGCGCGTGACGCCAAACTCGCGACCGACCTCCTCGAGCGTGCGCGGATGGCCGTCCTCAAGCCCAAAGCGGAACCTGATGACCTTGCGCTCGCGATCCGCCAGGCCATCGAGCACCTGCTCAAGCTGTTCGCGCAGCATGGAGTCGCTCGCCGCCTCTGGGGGGGCCACGGCCGTGGAGTCCTCGATGAAGTCACCCAGCTGGGAGTCCTCCTCCTCGCCGATGGGCGTCTCGAGCGAGACGGGCTCTTGGCTGATCTTCTGGATCTCGCGCACGCGATCGGCCGTGATGCCCATCTCCTCACCGATCTCCTCGGGCGTGGGGTCGCGACCCAGCTCCTGGAGGAGCTGGCGCTGGACGCGCACGAGCTTGTTGATGGTCTCCACCATGTGCACGGGGATGCGGATGGTGCGTGCCTGGTCGGCGATGGCACGCGTGATGGCCTGGCGAATCCACCACGTGGCATACGTCGAGAACTTGAAGCCCTTGGTGTAGTCGAACTTCTCGACCGCGCGGATGAGACCGAGGTTGCCCTCTTGGATGAGGTCGAGGAAGAGCATGCCACGGCCAACATAGCGCTTGGCAATGGAGACGGTCAGACGCAGGTTGGCGCTGATGAGGGCCTGCTTGGCCTCGAGGCCCACCTGTTCGATGCGCATGAGGCGCCGCTGCTCGGCACGGGTGAGCTCGATCTCGCCATCCTCGGCGGCCTCGAGCTTGTCGGCGGCCTCGGTGCCCGCCTCGATCTTCATGGCCAGATGGACCTCCTCGGAGGCGGTCAGCAGGTCGACCTTGCCGATCTCCTTGAGGTACATGCGCACGGGGTCGCCCGTGAGCATGACGGTGGAGGCGTCCGTGCGACGGGCACGGGCACGGCTGGAGCGCTTGCGCTGCTTGTTCTTGGATGTGCTGCGCAGGATCTCGTTGGCCGCGCGGGCCTCCTCGCGCGCCTCGTTGCGACGGACGTCCTCCTCGTCGTCAGCGAGCCCCTGATCGTCATCGAGGTCGTCCGAACCTTCGAGGTCATCCTCGTCTGAGGGGCCTGTGGCATCGTCTTGGCTCTCGACCTCGCTGGTGATCTCCACGCCCTTGGCACGGACCTGGTCGTAGAGAGCGGACAGCTCCTCGTCATCGACATCGATGTCGGCAAGGGCGATCTGGATGTCATCCTCACTCACCTTGTGGCCGTTGGATGCGGATTGCTGTATCAGCGTATCGGCGACGCCCTGGAGCCTGTCGGGGAGGGTGGATGCTGCGGAGGCGGATTTCTTGGCCACGAGTTTCCTTTCTATGGGTCAGAGCCTATCCATGATACCCGTTTTCCCGACGTTACACACGCACGGGAAGCTGCGTCACGAGCTCGTTGATGCGCCGTTGGATCGTGGTGGCCTCGGCGAAGAGGTCGCGGGCCTCCTGTCTCGGCTCACCGGCACCCAGTGCCTTGAGCTGTGCCTGAATCTGCCGCACCCTGCGACGGTCCGCCCAGAGTTCGATGACGTCCACCAGAAAGGCGGCCTTCTGCTGGGTCGACATGTCAGACGTGACGTCGAGCGTCCCGGAGGAGAGTATCTGCGGGGCCTCCGGCACCACGCCCTCGGCGGCGCGCACCACGTCGTGCGGTGCGGCATCCATCGGCGTGGCAAGCATGGCCCAGGCCATGGACTCATGGCGCCCGTCCGCCCATGAGAGCGAGCCGATGCGTTCCCCCAGCGGTCGCACGACGGCAAGGTCCGTGGTCATGAGCGACAACAGCTCGCGCTCGGCATCGAGTTGGCGGCGCTCCTCATCGGAGAACGTGACGGCAGGCTCCATCGCGGGAGGGACACCGGCGGGGGCGGTCCCCTCTCCACCCAGCTCGTCCCCCTCGTAGACATACGGCCCATAGGCATTCGCCGGGGGCTCGTCCTCGGCGGACCGCCCCTGTCCCAGGGATGCCTGCGTGCGCGAGCGGGCCTTGGCACCCGCCGAGCGAATGCGACGGCGCGTCTCCTCCATATTGGCGCCTACGAGACCCGCGAGCTGCGTCGCATACTCGTTCAGGAGGATGGAGTCGGAAAGCGGGGACAGGAGCGCCGCAAGGTCATCCAGTGCCGCGACGCGCTGACCCGGTACCGAGAGGTCATACCGCTCGAGGTGCCGCTCGAAGACGAAGCTCATGAGCGGTCGTGCGGCATCCAGGCGCCCCCTGAGGGCGTCGGCGCCCTCGGCGGCAAGGTACTCCGCCGGATCCATGTTGCCCGGAAGCACCACGCACAGAAGCTCAAGGTTCGTCTTGTCCACATACTGCACGGTGCGCTCGGCCGCGCGCTGCCCCGCCGCATCGCCATCGAACATGCAGATGATGCGGCTCTTGGCGAAGCGCGAGATCATCTTCACGTGATCGAGCGTGAGCGCCGTGCCCAGCGCCGCCACCACGTTGGTGAGGCCCGCCTCGTGCATGGAGATGACGTCCGTATAGCCCTCGCAGACGATGGCCGTGCCCGTGGACACCATGGCGTCGCGCGCGCGATCGAAGGCAAAGAGGTGCTTGCCCTTATGGAACACGGCCGTGTCCTTGGTGTTGAGGTACTTGGGCTTGGCATCGGTGAGCACGCGCCCACCAAAGCCGATGCACTTGCCCTGCTCGTCGTGGATGGGAAACATCGCCCGGTCGAAGAAGCGGTCGCGCAGCCGTCCGGATCCTGAGAGGGCGAGGTCGGCTGCGAGGATCTCCTGGGGCGTGAAGCCCTGGGCCGTCAGGTGCGCCACGAGCATGCCATGCCCCGGCGCATAGCCCAGGCCCCAGCGCCTGCACACGGCAGAGCCAAAGCCCCTGCCCGCCAGGTAGTGCCGGGCGGCAGCGGCGCCCTCCCCCCTGCCTCGCATGAGGTAGGTGCCAAAGAAGCGCTCCGCATCGGCGAGACACTCCATGAGACGGTTGCGGCGGGGACCCCTGCGCTGGCTCCCCCGTTCCTCCGTGAGCTCGATGCCGGCACGCTCTGCCAGGTAGCGGATGGAATCGGGGAAGTCGAGGCTCTCGCGCTTCATGACATAGGCAAAGACGTCGCCCCCCGCGCCGCAGCCAAAGCACTTCCACAGGCCCGTCTGGGGGTTCACGTGAAAGGAGGGACTCTTCTCATGGTGGAAGGGGCAGCAGCCCCAGAAGTCCTGCCCACGCTGGCGCAGCTCCACCGTCTCGCCCACCAGCTGCAGGATGTCGGTGGCCTGGCGCACGCGCTCCTTGTCCTCGTCGGTTATCATCCGCGCACCTCCAGCCCATCATCACCTAGGTTGGTACGTACCCAATCGATGTTGGAGCGCACCGTACGTTCCAGCTTCACGGTGGAATCGAAGGGGCGAGAGGGCCGCAGCCACGAGACGAACGCCACATCCACCTCACGCCCATAGAGCTTACCCGCAAAGCCGATGAGGTTGGCCTCCAGAAATGACGCCCGCGGTGTCGAGAACGTGGGCGACGCGCCCACGTTGATGGCGGCGGGCCATGCCGTGGGACCGCAGATGACGAAGCCCGCATACACCCCCTCGACCGGCAGGCACAGTCGGGCATCGACATGCACGTTCGCCGTGGGAAAGCCAAGGGTGGTCCCCTCCCCCCGTCCGTGCTCGACGACCCCATGCACGACATGGGGGCGACCCAACAGGCGTGCGGCATCCTCGACGCTACCCTGGGCGAGCAGTGCGCGCGTACGCGTGGACGAGACGGGTGCTGCACCCTGCGCCAGCAGGTCGTGGATGTGGACGGAGAACCCCCGCGCCTGGCCCAGCCGCGCGAGCGCCGCTGGCGTGCCCGCCCCCTCGAAGCCGAAGCGAAAGTTGGCGCCCACGTGAAGGGACTCGACATGGGCAACCTTCGGCAGCAGGCCATCGACGAAGTCGGCATAGGGGGTATGCGCAAGGGTCTTGTCAAACGCCAGCACGCAGACGGCATCCATGCCCGCATCCAGCAGGAGCCGGACACGCCGCTCGGTGGAGAGCAGGCAGTGTCCATGCGCCCGCCCCTCGAGGACGAGCGAGGGCAAAGGGTCAAAGGTGATGGCGAGCGCGATGACGCCCCTCAGCCGCGCCTCGTCATGACAGGCGCGCACAAGCTCCCTGTGCCCCCGATGGACGCCATCGAAGCCCCCCATGCACGCGCAGACTGGTGCCTGAGGCCCGACTTCCGTCCCCCCGCGCCCATAGAGCGTATAGAAGCCATGGTCATGCCGTAGGCATGCGTCCGCCAAGGGGGACGGGATCGCACGCGCAGCCAACTCGCGCACATCCGCGCAGCCAAGGTCGACCAGAAGCCTCCGGACGTCAGCCATGGTCTACCGAACCCCTTCGATGCCCTGGGGGAAGTTGAGCCGTGGGCGCAGCCTGCCGTCCCTTATCTCGGCCAGGCCGACCAGCAGCCCCCCATGAACGAGGGCGCATGTCGCGCCCGAGGCGGCGTCGGACGACGCCGCAAGCGCCTGGCCGCATGATGCCAGGCGCGCCTCCGCCTCCGTGACGTCACGGCGCAACGCCCCCAGGACGCTGATGGGGTCGACCGTACACGCATCGAGCGCCGACAGGCCGCCCGTCTCGAGGGCGGGGAGCGCCCCGCACTGCGAGAGCGCCACCACACCCGCGCTCGTCCTCCTCAGGCCAGCGAGATGTGCGGCGCTGCCCACGGCGCGCCCGAGGTCACGCGCGAGGCTCCGCACGTAGGTGCCCTTCGAGACCTCGAAGTGGACGTCCCACGCGACACCCTGCGACCCGTCAATGCCCAGAAGCGTCGCCTCGAAGACCTCGATGCCGCGAGGCGCGAGGTCGACGTGTCCGCCGCTGCGCGCCACCTCGTAGGCGCGCCTGCCCCTGACGGAGATGGCCGAGTATGCGGGAGGCACCTGGCTCTGGGGTCCCACCATGCGGTCGAGCGCCGAGCGGGCGCACGCCTCGTCGCGCAGCTCGTCTGGGACGGGCGCCGTATGCGTGACCTCCCCTTCGGCATCCTCCGTCGCAGTCTCCGACCCAAAGAGGATGCGGGCGTCATACCCCTTGCGGTCGAGCGCCAGCCTGCCCAGGAGGCGCGTGGCCTGACCGATGCCCACCACAAGCACGCCCGTGGCAGCGGGGTCGAGCGTGCCCGCATGGCCCACGCGGCGCTCTCCCACGGCACGGCGCACGCGTGCCACGACGTCGTGGCTGGTCATGCCCAGGGGCTTGTCGAGCGCAATGATGCGGTTGATCTTCGCGGGACCTCTGCGCACCCTATGCCTCGACCTTCGTGGCACGGGAGGGCCCCTCGTCATCGAAGAGCGAGCGCAGTAGCGGCAGCACGGCCGAGAGGGCCTCCCCCAACTCGCCGTCGAAGGTGAAGCCCGCGGCGGCCTTGTGACCGCCACCGCCCAGCTCGGCGGCAACGAGCGAGACGTCGAGGTCGTTCTTGGAGCGGAGGTTGCCGCGCACATGGCCGCCCGGCACCTCCTTGAGGAAGAGCGCCACCTCGCCCCCGGCAACGCTCCGCACGACGTCAATGAGGCCGTCGCACTCGTCCAGCTGGGCGTTCGTGCGCTCGAAGTCCTCCTCCGTGGCATAGCTGTAGGCGATGCGACCCTGGGCGAACGTCGTGATGCGCGCCATGACAGCGGCCTCGAGGTGCAGGTAGGACAGGGAGAAGCTCTGATACACGTTGAGCGACACCTCGGACGGGCGGGCACCGGCGTCCACCAGGAGCGATGCCACCTGAAAGGCCTCGGGGTCGGCGTTCTGGTACTGGAAGCGCCCCGTATCCGTCGTGATGGCACAGAAGAGGCACTGCGCCATGGCGGGGGTGAGCGTCACGCCCAGTTGCTGCGCGAACTCCGTCACCAGGACGCCTGCGGCGGCGGCATCCGGACGGATGAGGGCGACATCCCCCGTATGCGATGTGCAGGGATGATGGTCGATGATGGCGTGGTGGGCGGAGCGCCCGAGGACGACCTCCGCCTCGTTCAGGCGGCTGTCCCTGGAGAGGTCCACACTGATGAAGAGGTCGGGGTCCTCGTGGTAGTCCCGGGCGCGCACGAAGCCGTCCGCGCCCGGCAGGAAGCGGTAGATGCGCGGCACCGGCGCATCATCGGCCAGGAGGTTGGTCACCTGGGAGTGGGGGCAGTGCGCGCGGATGATCATCGCAAGCGCAAGCCCCGACCCTATGGCATCGCCATCGGGCGAGGTGTGTGCGCAGATGGCGATGGTCGGGCTGTCCTCGATGAGGGCGGCCATGCGTCCGAGCACCTTCGTCTGCCGCGGGGTGACGCGAAGTGTCATACGGGCTGCTCATCCCCCTTCGGGTTCCCGTCCGCCTCACCCGAGGGCACAGGCTCGTCCCTATGGGTGGTGATGGGGTAGCCCGCCTCGTCCTTCTCCACCGCCAGCGTGGCGGGGGCATGCTCGAGCGCACGGGCGATGCGCTCCGCCTCGTCCGCCGTCGTGTCGATCTCGAAGATGAGCTCGGGCGTCACGCGCCACCCCAAGGCATGGCCCAACAGGCTGCGGACGCGGCCCCGGGCTCGCTCGAGCGCCTGCCTGACGGGCTCGTAGCGGTCGTGGTCGCAGCTGACGTACGCCTTGAGCACGCTCTTGTCGACCGAGACCTCCACGCCCGTGAGCGTCACGAGCGCGAGGTCGGGGTCTGACACCTCAAGGAGGAGGATGCTGGCGAGCTTCTCGCGGGCGATCTGGTTGACCCTGCGCGAGTTCCTGTTCTGTTTCATGGCTACTCCGTACGGGCTACCTCTTCGATGCGGTAGGTCTCGATGACGTCACCCACGTGGATGTCCTGGAAGCTCTCGAGGCCGATGCCGCATTCGAAGCCGGCCTTGACGCTCTTGACATCGTCCTTGTAGCGCCTGAGGGAGGCGAGCCTGCCCTCGAAGACCACGATGCCGTCGCGCACGAGGCGGCAGAGGTCGTCACGGGAGACCTCGCCATCCTGCACCATGCAGCCGGCGGCGATGCCCACCTTGGGCACCTTGAAGGTGTTGCGCACCTCCACGGTGGCCGTCTGGTGCTCCTCCTCGGTGGGCTTGAGCATGCCGATGCGGGCGGCGTCGATGTCCTCGATGGCCTTGTAGATGACGCTGTAGGTGCGGATCTCCACGCCCTGGCGCTCGGCTGCGGCACGGGCCTTGGCCTCGGGACGCACGCCGAAGCCGATGATGATGGCGTTGGAGGCATCGGCGAGGGTGACGTCGGTCTCGGTGATGGCGCCCACGGCGGAGTGGATGGTGTTGATGCGCACCTCGCTCTGGTCCATCTTGTCCAGCGAGTCCTTGAGGGCCTCGATGGAGCCCTGGACGTCGGCCTTGATGATGAGGTTGAGCTCCTTGACGTCGGCATCCGCCATCGTGGAGAAGAGGTTCTCGAGCGTGACGTGCCTGACCTTGTTCTGCTCCTCGATGCGGGCCTTGAGGGCTCGCTCGTCGGCGAGCGAGCGGGCGTCGCGCTCGTCCTGGAACACGCGGAACTCGTCGCCCGCCATGGGGACGCTCGAGAGGCCCAGCACCTCGACGGGGTCGGAGGGCTTGGCCTCGCTCACGCTGGCACCGTGTGGGTCGACCATGGCACGGACCTTGCCAAAGCACATGCCGGCCACGATGGCATCGCCCACGTGTAGCGTGCCGCGGTTCACGAGCAGCGTCGCCACGGAGCCACGACCCCGGTCGAGCTTGGCCTCGAGGACGTTGCCCGAGGCGAAGGTGTCGGGGTTGGCCTTGAGCTCGAGCACGTCGGCCTCGAGCAGGACGGCCTCGAGCAGGGCATCGATGTTCTGATGCTTCTTGGCTGAGATATCGACGAACATGTTCTGTCCGCCCCACTCCTCGGGGATGACGCCGTGTCCGGTGAGCTCCTGGCGCACGCGGGTGGGGTCCGCGCCGGGCTTGTCGATCTTGTTGACGGCCACGATGATGGGCACGTCGGCGGCCTTGGCATGGTTGATGGACTCGATGGTCTGGGGCATCACGCCGTCATCCGCCGCCACGATCAGGATGACGATGTCGGTCACCCTGGCGCCGCGGGCGCGCATGGCCGTGAAGGTCTCATGGCCGGGGGTGTCAATGAACGTGATGGTGCGGCCGTTGATCTGGACCTGGGAGGCGCCGATGGCCTGCGTGATGCCACCGGCCTCGCCCTCCGCCACGCCGGTGTGGCGGATGGCATCCAGAAGCGACGTCTTGCCGTGGTCGACGTGGCCCATGACGGTAACCACGGGTGGGCGGGGCTTGAGGTCGGCCGGGTCATCGTAGAAGGTGAAGGAGTTCTCCTCCTCCTTGCTCATGATCTTGACGTTCGCGCCGAGGTCATCGGCCACGAGCTCGATGAGCTCGTCGGACATGGACTCCGTGACGGTGAGCGGGGTGCCCAGCAGGAACAGCCGCTTGATGATGTCGTTGGCGGGCACGCCCAACAGCTTGGCGAGATCGGCGACCGTGGCACCCTGGGGAACCTTCGCCGTGTCGAGCTGCGAGAGGTCCTGGTCGTTCTTGAGGGCCTCTTGGATGCGCTCCTCCTCGCGGGCCTCCTCCTGCTGCCTCTGGCGGCGCTCCTTGCGCTTCCTACGCCTGCCGGTGGACTCGCGCGACGCCTCCTCGACGGCCTCGCGGGCCTCCTCGAAGACATGACGCTGCTCGCGCGTGTACTCCTCGGCCTCACGGGCCATACGGCTGTAGCGATCCTCGCCCTTGCCGCGCTTGCCCCCCTTGCGACCGCGACCGCGACCCTCGCCGTCGCCATCGGACGGGGGGGTGGGGATGGCCTCGCCGGAACCATGGGAGCGGTAGTTGTCCGACCTGCCGCGACGTCTGCCCCTGCCCTCGCGCGCAGGCCGCTCCCTCTTCTTGGCCGACTTCTCAGCAGCCTGCTCCTTGAGGACCTTCTCCTGCTGGGCGATCTGATCGAGGAGGCTCGAGAACGAGGGGGCGGAGGTCGGCGCGTTGTCATGCACGCGGTTACGCTCCTCTTCCCCCTTGCGCAGGCGCTCCTCCTCGGCGCGCTTGGCCTCGGCCTCCCTGCGGACGCGCTCGGCCTCCAGGCGGCGGCGCTCCTCCTCGGCACGCTCGGCCTCGCGGCGACGCTCGGCCTCCAGGCGCTCGGCCTCGGCCTTCTTGCGGGCGGCCTCCTCCTCGGCGCGTCTGGCCTCCTCGGCCGCCTTCTTCTGGGCCTCGATCTCTGCGGCGCGCGCCTCGAGGATGGGCTTGAGCTTCTTGCGCACGATGGAGACGTAGGCATCCTCGAGGGTGGATGATGCCGACTTGGCCGGGATCATCATGTCGGAGAGGTGCGCGAGCATCTCCTTGCTCGTCATGCCATATTCCTTGGCGAGGTCATGTACACGGGTCTTTGCCATGTGGTTTTGCCTTTCCCTAGCTTCTCTGCGGATACGCTCAGTCGAAGCTCTAGATCAGAGAGTCGGGGTCGCTGGAGACGGGGGCGTCTCCCATCTGTGCAAGCTTCTCGTGGATGCCGCAGAAGCGAGAGCCGGGGCGTGCCATGTTGCGGCACTGGATGCCCGTGGGCCCCACGTACTCACAGCGCTGCTCGCCCTCCTCGCCCTCCTCGACGACCTCCTGGGGCATCTCACGCAGGATGTCGGCCGCGAGGGTCTCGTTCTTGATGTCGATGTGCATGCCCGTGAGACGGGCGGCCAGGCGGGCGTTCTGGCCCTCCTTGCCGATGGCCAGGGAGAGCTGGTCGTCCGGTACGATGACCGTGGCATGATTGTCCTCGTCGCTCACGATGACGCGACTCACCCTCGCCGGGGAGAGGGCATTGGCGACGCACGTGGCGAGGTCGTCGCTCCACAGGACGACGTCCACACGCTCGCCACGCAGCTCGGAGACCACGGTGCGCACGCGGCTGCCCTTGGGTCCCACGCAGGCGCCCACGGGGTCCAGGCGATCGTCAATGGAGGAGACGGCCACCTTGGAGCGGACGCCCGGCTCGCGGGCGATGGAGCGAATCTCCACGACGCCCCCGTAGACCTCCGGGACCTCGAGCTCGAAGAGCCTGCGGATGAGGTCGGGATGCGTGCGCGACACCACGATCGTGGGGCGCTGACGCGAGCCCGAGACGGGCTGCTCCTTGCTGTTGGGGTCGCGCACGTCGATGATGATGGCGCGAATGCGCTGGTTGTGCATGTAGCGCTCACCCTGGGGGCGCTCGTTGCGCTCGTTGGGGAAGCGGTTGAGGTCGAAGTAGGGCAGCTCGGCCTCCACGCCCTCACGGATCTTGATGATGGCGAAGTCGGGCGTGGTCTGCAGCACGGTGCCGGTGATGATGTCTCCGATGCGCTCGGAGAACTCCTCGAAGATCTGCTCGCGGGCTGAGTTGCGCACCATCTCGCTGATGACGTTCTTGGCGTGCTGGGCGGCGATGCGGCTCGTGTCCCGAGGTGTCACGTCCTTCTCGAAGAAGTGGGTGTAGTTGCCCTCCTCGTCCATGGAGTCGTCATCGGGCTCGAGCTCGTAGACGTAGACCTTGCCCGTGGCGCGGTCGATGGTGACGCGCGCGCCAAAGGGAAGCTTGAGCACCTTGGCATAGCTCTCGGCGAGCGAGGCCTCGAGGCGATCGATGAGCTCGAGCTGGTCGATGTGCTTCTCTTCGCAGAGCGCCATGAGCGCTTCCATCATCTCTGATGCCATATGTGTTCCTTTCCCTGGGGCCGACCTGCGACCCCGCTCTCTGTGCGACATGCCGTGCGGGCTATTCGAAGCTCGGCTTGATCTTGCAGGACCTCACCTCGGCAAAGGGGATGGCGACCTCGTCACCATCCACCGTGAGGATGACGCTGCCGTCGCGCATCCCTCCGAGCATGCCCGTAAAGCGGCGCCGCCCCTCGGTGGCCGTGGTGGTGAGGCTCACGGTCTGGCCGGCAAAGCGCGCGAAGTCGCGCTCCTTGCGCAGCGGGCGAGCCATGCCGGGAGAGGAGACCTCGAGCGTGAAGGGCCCCTCGATGGGATCCACCTCGTCGATGGCGTCCGAGATCCAGCTGGTCTCGGCCGAGATCTCGTCCAGCGTGATCGTGGGGGCATCCTCGTCGGCATGGTCGATGCGCACGCGCACGACCGGCGCCCTCCTGGATCCCACGACCTCGAGGTCGACGATGTCCACGCCATGCTCGGGCGCTCTCTTCTCGAGGACGCCGAGCAGCTCTCTCACGAGCGATTCTGGTGCCACAGTCCCTCCAACACGCGCTTCATACAAAAGGAAGCGGGGCAAGCGTTCTGCCCCACTTCCTACGACTACGATCCTGCTATGTGACTACTGTAGCATCCGCCCAGCTCAAGTCAAGCGCTCACAGCTTGCACACGACCCGGTGCGTCACGTGCCCCTCCTGGCCACCCCCGCTCGTACCGACATATTCGGCGAACAGGTGCCCTGAGCTCTCCCACCGGGCACTGCCTCCTGATGATGTGCGCTTCGATCTCGCCGCCAAAGAGGTCCAGCGCCTGCAGGGGCCACCCAGCGCTCAGGACCCCGCAAGGGGTCCCAGGCCAACGGGACGGAGGTTGACGATGGGCATCCCAAGCGCGCCACGTGACAGGTCGCCCTCATCTCCTCGCACGCGCCCACATGCCTCCCATCGTCCTGTTCCAAGCACCCCCTAGCGTACACGGCAAGGCCGCTGACGAAAGCGCGTGAGCCGCCCCATGAGAACCATGACAGGACCATGACTCATCTGCCAGAACCCACCCGCGCCCGCGCAAAGGCCACCCCATGGGAGCGATAAGGCCCGAAGTGCGCGGTGTCTTCGCCCTGAGCACCAGGATTCCGCGCCTCACAAACCAAAAAACCGGTCAATGGCACCCTAGACAAGGGCATGAGCGGTACGGACGCCACAGGACGAGTCGAGGCAGCACGCACTTGGGGCCCAAACGCGCACCCAGACGCGCACGGGACGGACGGGGACGGTGGCATCGGATCCGTCACCAGCTTAGCAGGCATCGCGAACGGGTAGAACCCCCACATCCCAACCCACGAGAAGGAGGGTCATGCGTAGAGTCATTCCCCTCGACGACGTCATCGATCTCAAGAAGTCCCTGGCGGGAACGTTTCCTGCCGTTACCGTGCACCTGCATGATGCCTGTGGTGGGCAGACCTTCTCCCTCGAGGCTGGCCCCGAGGACCTCTCAGGGGCAAAGGAGAGGATCAAGGCGTTCTTTGCCGCACGTCACGTGCAGGTGGCCTTCGATACGCTGGGCACGACGTTCTGGGTGATGGACCCATAAGACCTGGCGAGAGGCGCACGGGACGCCCCACGGCCCCTCAGCCCTCGCTGGCATAGTGGAGACGCAGGAAGGTCACGAAGTCCTGGGCGTGCTCGTCAAAGAGCGAGTTCTTGCGATAGGCCAGATAGAGCATGCGCTCCGCGGCGGGACACGGAATCTCGAACTGGAGGAGCCGCCCTGCGGCCACACGGTCGCGCACGGCGCGCGACGATACCACGGTGATGCCAAAGCCGCTCTCGACCAGGTTCTTGATGGTCTCCTGGTCGTTCACGCGCGCCACGATGTCGAGCGCCTCGTCTGTGATGCCCATGCCGTCGAGGATGCTGTCCATGGTTGCGCGGCTGCCGCTCCCCTCATTGCGAATGACCATGTGTTCCGTGGTCAGAAGCCTCTGGGCGACTTCCATCGGGGCGCCCTGCGACGCTGAGAAGCGCTCGTCGGGAGGGGTGACGATGACCATGTGATCCTTGCAGAAGGCGACGCATTCGAGCGATGGCTCGTCCGCTGGCATGCCCGTGAGGCCCACGTCGTACACGCCCTCGGTCAGCCCACTGACGATGTCCTGGCTGTCATGCTGGTATATCAGGAAGCGGATCTCTGGGTGCAGGCGCGCGTACTCCGGCAGCGCCTCCGGCAGGATGTATGCCGAGGGAATGGAGGAGGTGCCCAGATAGATGGCATTGCGCTCGCGGCTCTGCATGACCTCGAGCATGCGGTCGCGCATGGCGAGCATCGTGACGGCCTGCTCGAACACGCGATTGCCCTGGGGGGTAAGCTCCACATGCTTGGCCGTCCGAAGCACCAAGGGGGTTCCCAGCTCCTCCTCAAGGGCACGGACATGGGTGGAGATGGTGGGTTGCGAGATGGAGAGGCTTTCCGCCGCCTTCGTAAAGCTCCCGTACCGGATGACCGTCACGAAGGACTGGAGCTGCTTGAAATCCATGGATGCCTATACCCTTCCGCCGACGGTTATGGGGGCCCAGGCCATGCAGGGCCGTCAATCAACTGGATATGGATAAGTATAGACACAGCTCGTCCGATATGCTGCCATCGTTGTGGCACCACCTGAGAACCAGCCCCTCCACGCGCTTCGCACCTATGCTCCATGCCCCTGGGCATAGGGGGTGAAGTCTCCCCCAAAGCCCACCCTGAGCACGATCCACTCGGGGCGAAGCTCCCACAGCCCCGCCTGGAGGTACTCGTCCTCACAGTGCTGCGCGGACGTGAAGAGGCGCTCCCAGCTGGATTCGACCTTGCGCCTGAGGAACGGGTACATGGGCGTCTGGAACACCTTGTTCATGTTGGTGATGCCCTGCTCCTTGAGCTCATGCCGCCAGCGGTGCTCGTCCTCGCCGTCCAGGGGGATGTACTGAAGGTTGAGGATCCGGTTCCAGCTCCTGAGGTCGAAGAGCACCACCTGGTCACGTGGGACCTCAAGCTGCAGGAGCGTGCAGTTTTCGTCCATCGTCGCCCAACGCGCGTTGCGGTAGCACCAGATAGCCGACTCGCTGCCCTCGGGACGCGGCACGAGTCGCTCTGCGCCATGCACGTAGAACTGGTACGCCTTCCTGAAGATCCACGCCGTGTCGCCGAACTTCTGGTCCACGAAGCGCATCTTCACGCGATAGACGCCCTCGCGCTCGAGCGTGTCAAGCACGACCTGCGCCTGGGCGGTCCAGAGGCGTATGGTGTCAGCCTTCGTGGCAGAGGCGCCATGCGCCTCGCTACCCATGCCATCGCTCGACATCGATGACCCACTCCTTCCGTATCTCCCAGATCGTTCCCACGTTCTTTTCCATGTCCTCGTTCGCGGAGGAGAACACCCGCTGCCAGCTTGCCTCGATCTTCCGCTTGAGCGCAGGATAGAAGTTGCCCTTGTCGCTGGTGAAGAGCAGCGACTCGTTGGTGACGCCCACGCGGGCGAGCTCCTCGTTGTGGCGCTGCTCGTCGGCTTCGTCCAACGGCACGTACCAGTCGTTCACACGATAGCCCCACTTGTCATAGTCCAGGACGAAGAGGTGGTCGCGTGGCACCGCAAGCGTAAGGGACACGGTTCCCTCCACCATGCCCAGACGTCCCGATGGGGTGAGCGCCAGCCAGATGGGGAGGTCCGCGTCGGCGGGAATGTCGACGAGGCGCCGGCACCCGTGGGTGTACCACCGATATAGCCCCAGGTAATAGTCGGATATGGTGTCGTTCTTGGCACGCACGTACTCCTCGCGCACCACATAGCGGCCCGTCCTCTCGATCTCCTCCACCACCTGGGGCACCTGACGCGTCCAGCAGGTGACGACGTCCGGAGTCTGGTGTGAGGACATCGTTGGGGTCGTAGTCATAGGCCAGCTCCCTCTTGCTCACGCGCCACCAGAGCGGTGGGCGCCCAATCGCGCTCTCACGGACCACAAACATGCTTATGATATAGAGTGGCCGGCAGTTCGTGGCATCAAAGTGTGTGGATGGTCGAAACGGAGAGGTCATGAGCCCCGGTTGCATTATATTTTTCTATAACGATTACAATTAACATACATGACGACATAAGAAGCTAGCGAAGTACCTTGAACCTACGACCGGACATCCCGAGAAACGTACAGGCAGACGAATCATGGGCAGAACAAGCTACACCGAAGAGGAGCGTCGCGCCATCATTGCGTCGTTCATCAGCGCGACGCGCAAGGCCATAGACCAAGACGGCATCGCCAACGTCTCCATACGGAAGATCTCCAATGGCACCGGCTATAGCAGCGCCACGCTCTACCTCTATTTCCAGAACCTGGACGAGCTCGTGCAGCTCTCGCTCGTGGGATATCTCGAGAGCTACTGCCGGTCGCTGGTTGACAACGACATCCCCCATGACACGCCCCTCGAGACCTACCTCTGGAGCTGGCGCCAGTTCTGCCTCTTCACCTTCCGCAAGCCTGAGATCTTCAACAGCCTCTTCTTCGGGGCCAGCAGCTCGATGTTGGACGAGGTGGTCAAGCGCTACTACTCCATCTATCCCAACCAGCTCGACCACCTCAGCGGAGCCGTCCTCTCAATGGTCCTCTTGGGGAACCTCCATGAGCGCAACCTGAGCGTGCTCGAGCCCTGCGCGAGCGATCTGGGCATCAGCCAGGAGCGCATCGAGCTCATGAACGACATCACGGTGAGCTACTACCATGATGTCCTCACGGGCCTGATGGGGACAGAGCCAACCGACCAGCGCATCCAGAGCCTCACGGAGCGAGTCCTGGATGCGGTCGTGCTCATCCTGGGGCTGGACCGGCGCCCGGCATCCTGACGTAGGGCGCCTCCGCCTGCGGGCCTATCCCGCGATCTCCGCGACCGCCTGCACGGCCGCCTCGACCTCGTCGGAGGAGTTGAACCAGGAGAAGCTGAAGCGCACGATGCCCTGCTCCACGGTACCGAGGGCCTCGTGCATGAGGGGGGCGCAGTGTGCGCCGGGGCGCGTGGCGATGTCATAGTCCTGGGCCAGGGCGTCCGAGACCTCGCCGGACTCGTAGTCGCCCACGTTGAGGGCCACCACGGCACAGCGCGGCCCATGGTCGGGCAGCACGATGTCCCCGTACACCCGGACGCCCTCGATGGCGCGCACGCCCTCATAGAACGACTCCGCAAGGGCGCGCTCGTGGCGCGCGATGGTGTCGGGCCCCACCTCCTCGAGGTAGTCCAGGGCTGCCGAGAGGCCCGCCAACCCATGGCTGTTGAGGGTGCCGGCCTCCAGGCGGGTGGGATACTCCCTGGGCTGGATCTTGGAGTAGGACTGCACGCCCGTGCCACCCACCTTGAGGGGTTCGATCTCCACGCCCTCCCTCACGCAGAGGCCACCGGTGCCCTGGGGGCCCATGAGCCCCTTGTGGCCCGTGAAGCAGAGGATGTCGATGCCGATGGCATCCATGTCGATGGGGATGACGCCGGCCGTCTGGGAGGCGTCGACGATGAGGAGGAGTCCGTGCTCGCGGGCCACCCGGCCCACGGGTGCGAGGTCGAGCAGGTTACCCGTCACGTTGGAGGCGTGATTGCACACGATGGCGCGCGTGTTGGGACGCACGAGCCGCTCGAACTCCTCCAGCCGCACCCGCCCCAACTCGTCGACGCCCACAAAGGAGAGCTCGACCGCGCGCTCCGCCTGCAGGCGGTAGAGGGGCCTCAGGACCGAGTTGTGCTCCGTCACCGTGGTGATCACGTGATCGCCCGGCCTCAGCGTGCCCATGAGCGCCACGTTGAGGGCCTCGGTGGAGTTGGGGGCGAAGGCCACGTGGTCGGGACGGGGACAGCCGAACAGGCGCGCAAGCTGCTGGCGGCAGGCAAAGTCAACCCGCGAGGCGGCGAGGGCCTCGCCGTGCGACCCGCGCGAAGCATTTCCCATGGTGGTGAGCGCCCTGGTCACGGCCTCAACCACGCAATCGGGCTTGCGCATCGTGGTCGCGGCGTTGTCGAGATAGATCATGGGATCCACCTTTCAGGTTGGGTGAGAGCACCAGCGCGCCCGATGGCACGAGGGACGTGCCGGCTGCCTGCAAAGACCGCAGGCAGCCGGCACCATGGGCGAGCTAGATGGTGACGTGGTGCACGCCGGAGAAGGCGATGCCCGCAACGTCGAGCGCCTCGGTGAGCGTGGCCTCGTCGGCGAGGTCGGCCTTCCAGGAGAGGCCACAGCCTGCGGACACCTCGCGGGGAAGCGGGATGATCCGCCCCGGCAGCCCCTGCTCCTTGAAGTACGCCTCGGCGGCCATGGCGGCCGTCGTGGTCGCGAACGAGATCACCAGCTGGGGCCTTCTCCGTATCGCCATGCGGCGGCCGCCTAGGGGCGGATGATGAGGCTCGCCTGGGCGAGCTTCTCGGTGATGGTGTACATGTTGGTCACGCCACCCACCTTGAGCTTGTCCGCGATGCCGTAGTGGTCGAGGCAGGTGCCGCAGGTGAGGATCTCGGTACCACGATCCTCGAGGGCCTTGAGGTCCTCGAGGGAGTCGGAGCCCTCGCAGGAGACGTGAGCGCCGCCGTTGTACAGCAGGACGGTCGCGGGAGGATCATCGAGCTGGGCGAGGGCGTAGATGAAGCCCTTGAGCAGCTGCTTGCCCAGGTCATCGGCGCCGATGCCCATGGTGTCGGAGGCGATCTGCACCACGACGTTCTTGCGTTGGGGGGTGCAGGAGGCCACGAAGGCCTGGTCGTCGCCCTCGCTGATGCCGCCCTCGGGCACCTCGATGCTCACGGTGAAGGCGCCATCGTCCCCCTCGACCGAGCAGGTGCAGCCCTTCTCCTCGGCGAGGCGCTGCAGGTTCCCCACCGCCGTCCTGTTGTCGACCATCGTCTCGACCGTCGTGGCCTCGGTGAGCCCCTTCATGGCCTTGAGGGTCATGACGACGGGAATCGGGCACTCCTTCCCCATCGCGTCAACCGAAATCTTCTGTGCCATACCATTCTCCTCTCGTTATGCTGCCCGCAGGCAGCCTATGACACGCTAGCACCTATGAGCCCAACAGGACGCGGGCGTCCCCCACGAGCTTGGAGATGCGCGCCTTGTCGAAGGAGTCCAAGAGCAGCTGCGCGAACTTGCGCGAGATGCCCAGGCGATCCCTGAACTGGGCGATGGTGACCCGATCATCGGACTCGAACATCGAGCGGAACGTCTGGAGCGCCCGGCGATAGGCATCGCCACCCACCGAGGAGTCGCTCGTCACGGCAACGATGGCCCCATCGGCCAGCAACCGGGCGAACACCTCGGCAAAGGGCTGCGCGTCAACGCCCAGCGCGACCCTGACCTCGTCGTTGCCCCGCGCCTCGTACCCCGTCTCGTCAAAGGCCGCCTTCACACGCTCGTAGAGCCTGCTCTGCTCCGCACTGAAGCTCGGCGCGAAGCCCGCCAGCCACACGCAGCCACCGCCCATCTCGATGAGGCCCTCGTCCCTGAACCGGGCGATGAGGGCATCCGCGGATTCGGGACAGCTCGAGAACGCACGCTCGCGCAGCTCGCCCAGGCGGATGCCCCTCTCGAGGGTGTGGGCGGCATGGTAGCCACGCAGGACGTCGAGCACGTTGTCCCTCAGGCGATCGAACCAGACGGCCGAGATGAGCCCCTCTCCCACCGCAAGGATGCGGCCCTCGTCGAGCAGGGGCGAAAGGACCTGGTCGGTCTCGGCCGCAGAGAGGTTCTCCATCACCGACAGCGCCTGCCGTGGCAGGGGCGCGAGACGGGCGTCGATCACCCGCTGTTCGACCCGCTGCGTGGCGCTTCCCGCAAGGGAGCGCAGGCGTGCGATGACATCCTCGTTGTTGCGCTTCAGCCTCCCGGAGGCCATGTCCAGGATGCTGCCGCCTCCCACGGTCACCATGGGCGAGAAGAAGCGCACGATGAAGCGGTCATGGTTGCGAGCCGAGACGTCCTCGTCGAACGAGAGCTGGGCAAAGCCCGTCTCACCCGGTTGCATCTCGTCCGTCTCCAGCAGGCGCACCCTGCCCACGACCTCCTGCGTGCCCGTGAAGAAGTGCAGGGACGAGGAGTTCTTGACCGAGAAGGGGGCATCGCTCGTAAGCTGCAGCTGGACGGTGACACGCCTGGTGACCTCAACGGTGCCAGGCTGTGCGATGATGCGTCCGCGACGCACGTCGGCACGCTCGACCCCCGTGAGGTTTGCCGCGACGCGCATCCCCGCATACATCTCTCGGGCGGACTCGTTGTGGTTCTGCAGGTCGCGCACGCGCGTCATCACATGGGTGGGATAGACCTCGAGCTTGTCGCCAACCCGCAGCGTGCCATCCACGAGCGTGCCCGTCACGACCGTACCGAAGCCCTTCTTCGAGAAGCTCCGGTCGATGGGCAGGCGGTAGGCGCGCTCCGTGTTTTTGGGGACGGCGTGCTCCACCATCTGGGCGATGAGCTGCCTGAGGTCATCGATGCCTTCCCCCGTGAGCGCGGAGACGCGGGCGATGGGCGCCCCCTCAAGGAAGGTCCCCTCGACATGGTCGCGAACGTCGGCCTCCACGACCTCGAGCCACTCCCCGTCCACGGCGTCGCACTTCGTGAGCACGACGATGCCCGTCTCCACGCCAAGGAGCTGCAGGATCTCCAGGTGTTCCTGCGTCTGGGGCATGAAGCCCTCGTCGGCGGCCACCACGAGGAGCACAAGGTCCATGCCCGTGGCGCCCACGATCATGTTGCGCACGAGTCCCTCGTGCCCCGGCACGTCGATGATGCTTGCGCTCTGGTTGTTGGGGAGCATGAGCTGGGCAAAGCCGATGTCGATGGTGATGCCCCGCTCCTGCTCCTCCTTGAGCCTGTCGGTGTTGGTGCCCGTCAGCGCCTTCGTGAGCCAGGTCTTGCCGTGGTCCACGTGGCCCGCCGTGCCGATGATGACGTGCTTCATGGCCGCTCCACCCCCTGGGCGATGTCGGCGAGCACGGGGATGACCTCCTCCACGTCGCCCGAAAGGAGGGTGCGCGCCGACAGGCACACGCGCCCATCCTTCACGCGTACGATGATGGGCGTGGCGCTCCCGCGCAGACGCAGCTCGAGCTCGCGGGCGGAGAGGCCCGGGAGGCTCACGGCCACACCAGCCCCGGGCAGCTCCACGCCCGGGAGCGACCCGCCACCCGCCTCGTCCTCGAGCTCGACCTCCTCTACCTCGGCGGTAGGGACCCCCGTCTCAAGCGCCTCGGCGAGGGCGCGCGCCCGCCGGTGACAGTCCTCGCGCGTCATCGCGAGCATCCTGAGGGTGGGCACCTGCTCCTTGGCGCTGCGCTCGCTGCGGCTCAGCTGCAGCGTCATCTCAAGCGCGGCCAGCGAGAGCTTGTCGATCCTGAGCATGCGCGTGAGGGGGTTTTTCTTGATCCTCTCGATGAGCGCGCGGCGGCCGACGATGAGGCCGCCCTGGGCAGAGCCCAACAGCTTGTCGCCCGAGAAGCTCACCAGGTCGGCCCCCTCGGAGAGGGCGCCGCGCACCGTCTGGGCGCCCGGGATGCCGAAGGCCTCGCCCGGGAAGAGGAAGGTGGACCCCACGTCGTAGAGGACGAGGGCGCCGGAGGGCCGTGCCAGGTCCGCGAGCTCGGTCACGGAGACGCTCTCGGTGAAGCCACGCATCACGAAGTTCGAGGTGTGAACCTTGAGCAGGGTGGTGACGCCCTGCTCGGCCATCGCGCGCTCGTAGTCCGTCGGGTGCGTCTTGTTGGTGGTGCCCACCTCCACGAGACGGGCGCCACTGCGAGCCATGATGTCGGGCACGCGGAAGGAGCCGCCGATCTCCACGAGCTCGCCCCTGGAGACGGCCACGCCCTCCCCCTTGCAGAGGGTGTCGAGCATGAGGAAGACGCCACCGGCGTTGTTGTTGACGACCATCGCATCCTCGGCACCTGTGAGCTCGCAGATGAGGCGCTCGAGGTGGGCGTAGCGCGAGCCGCGCTCGCCGGCGTCGAGGTCGTACTCGAGGTTTGAGTAGCCCGAGGCGACATCCGCCACGTGCTCGGCCACCTCGCGGCCGAGGGGAGCGCGACCGAGGTTGGTGTGCAGCACGATGCCGGTGGCGTTGATGACGCGACGCAGGTGATAGGGTCCCCTGCGCTTGAAGTCACGGGCGATGACCTCGCAGAGGTCGTCGGGCTCGGACACGGAGGTGACCTCACCTGCGAGCACTCGCCTGCGCAGACCCTCGAGCTCGTCACGTACGAAGGCCTTGACCTGCTCCGGGGAGGCCTCCGTAAGGAGCTGGGCGATGCACTCCTGCCCCAACACCACGTCCATCTTGGGAATCCTGCGCAATAGGTTGTGGTCCACCATCCGTGTACCCCTCATCTCGTGACGGACGTGTCGGGATAGAGCAAGGGACGCCGAACCCCAGGCGTTCAGCGTCCCCTTCGCATATGGCGGGAGCATGTGGGAATCGAACCCACCCGAGCAGTTTCCTGCCCATACTGGTTTTGAAGACCAGAGGGCACACCAGTCACCCATCTACTCCCAAACGGCACTGCAAGCATAGGGCACTGCCGAATGATAATCATGTTCATCAATACTGTCAATCTACCAGCGGGCATGGGGGGAACCGTCACGCCTTCGTACGGCGTGCATCGGCCGTCATCCCCTCCCGCGAGCCGCCGCCCTGGAGCATGGCCGCACCACGGCTCGCACACGGGAAGAGGCCTGGGTGGCCCTCCCCCTACGTGTCGCTCCTGACCTCCTTGCCCGAGGTCATCTCGGACCACTTGGCCAGGATGTCGTCGCGCTGTGACCCAAAGAGCGAGAGGTCCTCCCGCATGAGCTGCTCGGAGCTGTAGTCCGCCTCGATGCCCGAGGTCTTGGGCAGCACCGAGAGGATGGTGCTCTTCTGGTCGATCGCCACGAGGGCCTGGAGGTTCTCGTCGCTCGAGAAGAGCCACTCGATGAAGAGCCTGGCATCGTCCAGGTCGTCGGCACCCGCGAAGGCCGCCACGCCGTCGGGCATGTATGGGAGCCCCTCGCTGGGATAGACGAGCTCGAGGCTGCCGCTCGCAAGGGTCTCATCGAGCGTGTGATCGATATAGGTGATGCCCACCGCGGCCTCGCCGGCAGCGACGCGCGTGGAGGGATCGGAGCCACGCTTGGTGTAGTAGGGGATGTTCTCGTTGAGGGCAGCGAGATACCTCCAGCCCGCATCCTCGCCCATGTTCTGCAGGAGGGCGTTGACCGCCGCGTAGTTGGTGCCCGAGACGGCCGGGGTGGACATGAGGATCTCATCCTTGAGGCTCGTGTCGGTGAGGTCCGCCCATGAGCTGGGCTTGTCCATGCCCTTCTCGGCGAGGATGTCATCGTTCACGATGAAGCCTACGATGGTGAGGCCCTTGGAGAACCAATGGTTGCCCTCGTCCTTGAAGCCCGTGGCGAAGTCGGCTGCCGCGTCGAAGTCCACCTTCTCGAGAAGGTCCTGGTCCTTGGCACTCATGAAGGAGTCGATGCCACCGCCAAACCAGAGGTCGGCCGTGGGAGCGCCGCCTTCGGCCTTGATCTTGGAGAGCACCTCGCCCGAGGACATGGAGACGAACTCCACGGCCGGGCCCACCTCGGCGGTGAACTTGTCGAAGAGCTTCTTGTACGTCTCGTTGGTGCAAACCACCTTGAGGGTCTTGCCCGAGTCGGAATGCAGACCGAGGGGGTTGCCACCCGTATCCTCGCTGCCCTGCTCCCCCTTGGGGCTTGTCGTCGTGGCGCCACCGCAGGCAGCCAGTCCCAGGGTGGGGACAAGCGCCACGGCACCAGCAACGAGCGCCCTCCTGGAGATGTCAGTCCTCATGCGTCCCATCCTTCCATGTCGTTTCCCGTACTATGTCGAAGGAGATGCCATTTCCCACAACAGGCGCTAGGTCCTTGTCCGTACGCAGCATGACGAGAGATCCCGCCACGTCCACCGTGCACTCGCGCCGGTCGCCCAGAAAGACGCTGGAGACGACCGTCCCCGTAAGGGAGCCACCCGTCCGCACGCACACGTCCTCGGGGCGGAAGTGGACGGCCTCTCCCTGCCATACCAGCGAGTTGAGCGCTCCGAGGAAGCGGGCGCAGTACTCGGTGGCTGGATGATTGTAGACCTCCTCGGGAGGCGCGACCTGCTCGAGCCTACCATCGTGCAGGATGGCCACCCTATCTCCCAAGGTCATGGCCTCCTTTTGGTCATGGGTCACGAAGAGCATGGCCACGCCGAAGGAGCGCTGGATGCCCTTGATCTCGGCGCGCATGCGGGTGCGCAGGGCGGCATCCAGGTTGGAGAGGGGCTCATCCAAAAGGAGGAGCTTGGGGTTGAGCACCAGGGAGCGAGCCAGGGCCACGCGCTGCTGCTGACCGCCGGAGATCTCGCTCACGCGCGCCTCGGCATAGGCTGCCATGTCCACCGCCTCGAGCATCCCGAGGGCACGCTCGCGCGCCGCCGCCCTCCCCACCCCTAGGAACTTGAGGCCATAGGCCACATTCTCCACCACGTTGAGGTGGGGGAAGAGCGCATAGGACTGGAAGACGGTGGACACCGGGCGCGCCTCCGGGGGCAGACGGGTGATGTCCTGCCCCTCGAGGCGGATGGACCCCGCGTCCGCGTCCAGGTAGCCTCCCACCATGCGAAGGATGGTCGTCTTGCCGCACCCCGACGAGCCCAACAGGCATACGAGCTCGCCCGACGCCACGGAGAGGTCCAGGTCCCTGATGACGGTCCGCTTGCCGAAGCCCTTCCTGAGGCCGCGTATCTCCAGGAGCATGCTAGTTCCTCTTTGTGCCGACGGAAAGCGCGAAAGTCGCGTTCACGGCAAGGGTCACGGCCAAGATGGCCACCGACATCATGGCCGCAGTTCCGTACTTGCCCCCGCTCAAGGCGTCAAAGAGTTCGAACACGGCGATCTTGTGGCCGGCGCTCACCAGGAAGAGCACCGCCCCGTAGGCGACCATGGACGAGGAGAACACGTTCACGAGGCTCACCAGGGTGGCACTGCTCAGGTTGGGGACGATCACGTCTGCGAAGACCCCCAGGCGCGAGGCCCCCAGGTCGCGTGCGGCCATGTCGAGCTCGGGGCTGATCTGCGCCATGGACTGGGAGAAGGTCTGCTCCGAGATGGCGAGCCGCTTGAAGACGAGCACGAGCACGACGATGGCCGCCGTACCCGTGAGCTTGAGCGGCAGCGAGTTGAAGGCGAGCAGGTAACCTAGGCCAAAGCAGGTTCCCGGGATGAGGTAGGGCAGGGTGACGAGGAACTCCAGCACGCCTCCGCCCACCACCTTGCGGCGGTGCACGAAGTAGGCGATCACCATGGCGAGCAGGGTGGCAAGGGCGGCCGCGAGGCCCGCATAGGCGAGGCTGCGCAACAGGGTCGCGAGGTTGAAGCTCGCAAGGTACTCCAGATTGACCAGGGAGGGCTGGGCCGTCCAGCCTATGCCGCTCGAGAAGGCGGTGCGGACGATCGTCGCATAGAGCACGGCCATGAAGGCGAGGAAGAGGAGGGCCAGCGCGTAGGCGAGGACGCCCAGGGGGCCATCCAGGCGCACGGGCCGCCCCTCCCCTGCCGATGGGGCACCGGCGGACACGACCAGCCGCTCGGAGCGCGCGCCCAGCCTGCCGTAGCCCATGAAGACGATGATGGCGATGACCATGAGCAGGAGGTTGAGCAGAGCCGAGGTGCCGAGGTCGGAGTAGCCCACGACCTGCAGGTAGATCTCGGACGAGATCATCTCGAAGCTGCCACCGATGACCACCGGGGTGCCGTAGTCCGAGAGCGACCGCACGAAGGTGAGCAGGGCGCAGGAGAGCATCGTGGGAGCCAGAAGCGGCAGCACGACGTCCATCAGCACTCGTCCCGCCGACGCACCGAGGTCGCGGGCGGCATCGAGCAGGCGGCCGTCGAGGCGCCGCAGGACGCTCGCCAGCATGAGGACGTTGATCGCCGAGAAGAAGAGCACCTGCATGACGACGACGCCCTGCCAGCCATAGGGGGAGACGTCGAGGCCGAGGATGCCGTGGGTGATGAGACCCCGACGCCCGAAGAGCATGATGTAGGCGAGCGATGCCACGAAGGGCGGTGAGATGATGCTCATGGTGGCAACGCCCACCATGAGGCGGCCGAGCATGCGGTTGCCAAAGGCAATGACCAGGGCGATTGCCAAGGCAAGCACCGTGGAGGCACAGGCGGCAAGCGCCGCCACGCCCACGCTCCCCCCTATCACGCCTAACTGGGAGGAGAGGACCTCGCCACAGTCCGCAAGGCTGAGGCCCCCCGCAAACACCTGCGCAACCATGCGCAGGAGCGGGTAGGCGACGAAGAGGAGCACGCTGCCGACGGCCGCCAGGTAGACGAGGGCCGAGAGCAGATGCGAGGGAATCCGTCGCCCCCTCATGAGGACGACCCCTCTCCCACGATGCCCAGCAGGCGCTCGCAGACGCTCTCCCACGAGAGGGCCGTGGTGTCACAGGGCGTGGATGGTGTCGCCAGAGCCGCGAGGAGCGCTGCCTTGAGCCTTCCCGCAAAGGCAGGAAGGTCCTCGGGCACGGGCTCGTCCACGCTGGCCATGCGCGGCGGCTTCACCCACCAGACTGGTGCATCCACAAGGTTCTCCTCGACCCAGGTCCTGATGCCGGCAAGGTCGGTCATGACCACCTTGCAACCGCAGGCCAGAGCCTCGATGGTCACCAGGGGCAGACCCTCGAAGAAGGAGGGTAGCACGAAGGCCTCGGCCTCACGATAGCGCTGGGCCAGGTCCCGCTGGCTCAGCCGTCCTACGAGCTCGATGGGCCAGGGCGCCGCCGCGGCGGCGCGTGCGATGCCCTCGTACTCCTCCTCGTTGTTGCTGCGGCCACCGCAGAGCGTCAGCGAGAGCGGTGCCGCAAGCTCGTGGGGACCGATGTGGGAGCAGGCCTCGATCAGGGAGGCCACACCTTTCTTCCGCCAGATCTTGCCCGCATACACCACGGCACCGGGGCGGCGCTCGACGGAGGCGGCCGGCGAGAACACATGGGCGTTGTAGCCCGTGCCGATCACGCGCACCTGGCCCGTGCCACAGCCGAAGGTGGCCTGGATCTGGGCCGCCTGTTCCCGGTGCAGGGCAAGGACGGCATCGAGCGCGGCGACGTCATGGCGGATGCGCTCCTCGAGCGCCTCGCCCCAGGGGCCCCGTGAGGCGAGGGCGTGGTGGGCCAGCTGCCTGAGGTCCGTGGAGTGACAGATGCCCACCACCGGGCAGGAGCGCACCTCCTCGCGCACGAGCGAGGTCACGAGGAAGAGGTGGTGGCAGATGACGAGGTCCGGCTGGAAGGAGCCCACGACCTCGTGGATCGCCCTGCGAAACGCTCGCACGAGGCACTCGGCCTGCCCCTTGGTGAGGTCGCAGTAGCGCGTCGAGGGATAGGGCATGGTGTCCGACATGCCGCAGACGGGAAAGGGCAGCGCCTCGGTCTCGAAGCGCACACCGTAGAGCTTGGTCTCCCCTGGCAGCGTGGTCACCTTGTCTGTGGCGGCGATGCCGCAGAGCACGGCCGTCTCGTGGCCCAGGGCCGCCTCTGCCCTCACCAGCTCGGCGAGATAGATGCCGCTTCCCGTGCTGTCCGGCTTCTGGGCCGTCACGTTGAGTATGCGCATGGGCCTCCTACCCCCTGAGCGTCGCCCGCATCCTGTCGACGTTGAGCAGAAGATCGAGCGCTTCCGCTGCGCTGCGCGCCAGGATGTCGGCATGGGGCAGAAGCGCCGCAGACGTCCCCTCCGCATCCATGACGGCAATCGAGAGCGCCGCCGCGTCGAACATGAGCCTGTCATTATAGCCATTGCCCATGCAGCAGACTTCGCCGCCCAGGGATTGCACGATGCGAGCCTTCTCGCCCGCAGCCTCCCCAGATGGGAAGGTGACGACGCGTACCGGGAGCTCCGCACATACGCGCGCAACCGTACCATAGGTGTCAGCGGTCACGACGACGATGTCCCCAATGGCACGAGACAGGCGATGGATCCTCTCGCTCACGCCACGCGCAAGGGCACCATCCATGGCAATCGTGCCGTTGTAATCGAGGACCAGCTTGGAAATCCTCAGCGTCCCTCGTGCGGGGACCTCTATCGTGATCACTCCCTCACCTTCCTAGCCACGTCCCCCCGAAATAGGAAGCGTCACGGGTCCCCGGGCGTTGTCAGCGCCCGGGGACCCCCATGCAACGCAAGCAGGCCTTTCCACCTGCTCAAGACATGCTACGCGCTACCGCACCACACGCACGAAGGGAGCGCCCTCCTCGCGCGGCGCGAACTCGCCCACGATGGCGCCGCGGATGCCTTGCAGGCCCAGGCGGTCCACCAGCAGGTTGGCATCGATCTCGGGAAGGGCGAAGAGCAGGCCACCCGAGGTCTGCGGGTCGTACATGAGGTCCGCACGCGCCTGGTCGACACCCTCGTCGAACGTCACGCGGTCCATGAAGTAGCCACGGTTGTTATAGGTGCCCTGGGGGTGCATGCCCATACGCGACATGTCGAGGGCACGCGGCAGCAGGGGCACCCTGTTCGCATGGAGCGTGGCCGTGAGCCCCGCTCCCTCGGCCATCTCACAGAGGTGACCGGCCAGGCCAAAGCCCGTGATGTCCGTGCAGGCGTGGAGCTTGAGCCCACGAGCCGCCTCCGCACCGTACTTGTTGAGTGTGCGCATGTTGTCGACCACGTGGCGCTCCAGGCGCTCGTCGGTGATCTCGCCGCCCTTGATGGCCGTCGTGAGGACGCCCGTACCGATCTCCTTGGTGAGCACGAGGAGGTCACCCTCATGGGCGCCGGCGTTGGCGAGGATCTCCTCGGGCTTGGCGAAGCCCGTGACGCACATGCCATACTTGGGCTCGTCATCCGATATGGTGTGCCCTCCGGCGATGGTGCAGCCCGCCTCCATGGCCTTGTCGGAGCCGCCAGCGAGGATCTCGCCCGCCACCTCCACGTCAAGGCAGTTGGGGAAGCAGAGGAGGTTCATGGCCATGGTGGGCGTGCCGCCCATGGCCCACACGTCGGAGAGGGCGTTGGCCGCCGCGATCTGGCCGAAGGTGAACGGGTCATCCACCATGGGCGGGAAGAAGTCGACGGTGTTGATGAGGACGAGGTCATCGCTCACCTGATACACACAGGCGTCATCCGCCGTGTCGTAGCCGATGAGCATGCGGTCATCACGCAGGTTGGGCAGGTTGCGCAAAACTTGCGCAAGGGCACCAGGTGCCAGCTTGGCGGCTCAACCGGCCGCCTTGGTCAGCTCGGTGAGCCTGACTTCCTTTGTGGACATACCTGTCCCCACCTCCCTCTATAAATACTACTAATCACATTTATAATACCCGATACATTCTGAACCCTACCCCTACCCCCAATCCCACACAGCTCCCCCACGAGGGGCCACCGTCTACCTGCCCTGATCCCGACAGCACGCCTCGAGCGCAGCGAGGGCGGCATCCACGTCGTCCTCGTCGTTGGCGAAGCCGAAGGAGAAGCGGATGGTCCCCGCGGGGTAGGTGCCACAGGTCCTGTGCGCCGAAGGGGCGCAGTGGAGACCCACCCGCGTGAGGATGCCAAAGCGCTCCTCCATGAGACCCGCCACCTCGGCCGCGTCCGCCTGGGGCGTCGCCACGGAGACGACGCCCACCCTGCCCTCGCAGTCGTGCCTGCCCACAAGACGCACGAGGCCCTTCGCCTCAAGTGCCCGGACGCCCTCGAGGAAGCGTCCCACCAGCGCAAGCTCGTGCCCGCGCACGGAGTCGATGCCCCGCGTGCGCAGCCAGCCCAGCGAGGCGTGCAGGCCGGCGATGCCCGGGAGGTTGGGTGTGCCGGCCTCCATGCGATCGGGCATGAAGCTGGGTGTCTCCTCCCTGTGGCTCATGCTCCCCGTGCCACCCGTCACGAGCGGCTCGAGCTGGCCCACCAGGTCCTCGGCGAGCACGAGGCCGCCTATCCCCTGGGGACCCAGCAGCGCCTTGTGGCCCGTGAAGGCAACGGCATCGACGCCCATGGAGCCCATGTCCACGGGAATGACCCCCGCCGACTGTGCCGTATCCAGGAAGAAGCGCAGCCCATGGGCATGGCAGAAGGCGCCCACCTCGGCGGCGGGCATGACCGTGCCCGTCACGTTGCTCGCGTGCAGCATGATGACGGCCACGGTGTTGGGACGCAGGCAGCCCTCCAGCTCATCCAGGATGAGGGCACCCGTCCCGTCACAGGGCGCCCGTGTGAACGAGACGCCCCAGCGCCCCACCTGGACGAGGGGCCTCATGACGGCGTTGTGCTCCATGGAGGAGACGATCACGTGATCCCCCGCGTGGAGATAGCCCTTGATGAGGGCGTTGAGGCCCTCCGTCACGTTGCGCGTGAAGGCCACGTTGCGACAGTCGGACGCGTCAAAGAGCCCTGCGATGAGCTCGCGCGTCTCGTAGACCATCGACTCGACCCTATAGGCCTCCCCATATGACCCGCGTCCCACGTTGGCGCCCATCCGCGTCATGTAGTCCACGACCGCCTGGGGCACCACCTCGGGCTTGGGAAATGTTGTGCTAGCATTGTCAAGATAGATGCTCATGGGCACTCCACCCCCGCTTCTCCCCCACTCACCGCCTGCGGACACGAAAAGTAATCATATCCATAATAAAGGTATAGAATTGATACAATGTTGAAATTCTTCGATCGAAGGAGGGAACGGTGGAAACGGCAAAGAGGGAGAGGTATGCGATCGTCGGCGCGGGCATCGTGATTGGCATCATCGCGGCGCTGCTCGTCCTGTTCGGGAACCCCCGCAACATGGGCTTCTGCATCGCCTGCTTCCTGCGCGACACGGCAGGTGCGGTGGGCCTGCACCAGGCTGCCGCCGTGCAGTACATCCGGCCCGAGATCATCGGCCTCATCCTGGGCAGCCTGGCCATGGCCTGCGCGCACAGGGAGTTCGCCCCGCGCGGCGGCTCCGCGCCCATCACGAGGTTCGCGCTTGGCTTCTTCGCCATGGTGGGCTGCCTGATGTTCCTTGGCTGCCCCTTCCGCATGATCCTGCGCCTCGCAGGTGGCGACCTCAACGCCATCCTCGGCCTCGTCGGCTTCGTCTGCGGCATCCTCTGTGGCGTGTTCTTCCTCAACAAGGGGTACTCGCTCGGACGCAGCCACAGGATGCCCCAGCTGGAGGGCGGTCTTCTGCCGATCGCCGTCATCGCCCTCCTCGTCCTGCTCGTGGTTGCCCCCGACTTCATCCACTTCACCGCGACCGGTGAGGGCCCGGGTGCCCTCCACGCCGCCATCGCCATCAGCCTCGTCGCCGGCCTCGTCGTGGGCGCGCTCGCGCAGCGTACGCGCCTGTGCATGGTGGGCGGCATCAGGGACCTCGTCCTCTTCCGCGAGACCAAGCTCATCCTCGGCTTCGTGGCCATCCTCGTGAGCGCCCTCGTGTGCAACCTCATCATCGGCGCTGCGACGGGAACGCCCCTCTTCAACCCCGGCTTTGCCGACCAGCCCGTCGCCCACACCGACGGTCTCTGGAACGCCCTCGGCATGTTCCTCGCCGGCTTCGCCTGCGTCCTGCTCGGCGGCTGCCCCCTGCGCCAGCTCGTCCTCTCCGGCGAGGGCAACACCGACAGCGCCACGGCGATCCTCGGCCTCTTCGTGGGCGCCGCCTTCGCGCACAACTTTGGCCTCGCCGCCAGCGGCAAGGGTCCCACCCCCAACGGCATGGTGGCGGTCATCATCGGAATCGTCGTCGTCGCGCTCATCAGCGTGGCGAACACCTACGGCAAAGCCAAGGAGTAGCCCCATGGATGTCATCGATGCACGCGGCCTGTCCTGCCCCGAGCCCGTCGTCCTCACGAGGAACGCCCTCAAGTCCTCCCCCGCCCAGCTCACCGTCCTGGTCGATGCCGTGGCGGCCAAGGAGAACGTGACACGCTTCGCCACGAGCCAGGGCTATGCGGTCGAGGCCACCGAGGAGGACGGCTCGACCACCCTCACCCTCACCAAGTAGCGCCCATGCGCTACGTCGCCCTCTTCTACTCCCACTTCGGGGCAATCCGCTTTCATGGCCTGTGCCAGAAGGCTGGGTGGTCGGCGAGGATGGGCCCCGTCCCTCGGGCGCTCAGCAGCAGCTGTGGCACCTGCGTGCGCTATGAGGGGGAGAGGCCCTGTCCCGTGCCCACCATGCCCGAGGAGGTGGAGGGCATCTTCGAGGAGGAAGAGGAGGGCTACCGCAAGGTCTTCGCCCGCGAGGACTAGCAAGGCCCAGCCCCCGCAAGGACCCACGAGCGCCGCTCCTGGAGGCATCCGAAAGCGGCGCCTCTGGTCACCAACGGACAGAGGGAGCCCCCGCCATCGAGTGATGACGGGGGCTCCAAGCGAACTGCGATACGGTGAGCCTAGCCCACGTAGCCCGCCTGCTTCAGCAGGTCATAGGCCTTGTCGTGGTTGGCCTCGGCCATCATGACCACCGGACCGGTGCAGCCCATGCCGCTCTCGGCATAGATGCCGTTCTTCCAGAGGACCTTGACGGCATCCTCGAGATCCATGACCTCGACGCCCAGGATGGAGGCGCCGCAGGGCTCCTTCTCGGGGGCCTTGACCTCCTCTTCCTCGGCCTTGGGCTTGGCGGCCTCGCGGCGCTTGGCAAGGATGTCGTTGAGGCCCGCCTTGTCAGCCGCCTCGAACTCCTTTGCCACCACGCTGAAGACCTTGTTGCGCACGAGCTGCGCGGCGAAGACCAGGGCGTTGGCGAGAACGGGGGCACCGGATGCACGCGAGACGATCATCACGAGCTTGTCGTAGCCGCGGCCGATGCCCGGGCCATAGCCATAGCCCGTGGACTCGAACGAGCCACCTGTCGTGAAGGCGGAGATCATCTTGTTGAGGACGTTGCCCGTGAGAGAGTCCGTCACCATGATGTCGGGGGTACCACGCAGGACGTCGTTGCCGCGCATCACGGCACCGCCGTCGGCGCGGGAGGACTCGGCGAAGGTGATGCCATAGCCCCCGTCCCGGAGCTCCTTGAGCGCCATCTCGGTCTGGCGGGCACCGTCCACGTTGAGGATGCCCACGGTGGGATCCTCGATGCCGGTCGCCTTGGCGGTCGCGATGCCGGCGATGGCGTTGAGGATCATGCCCTCGATGCGGTCGGCGCTCGAGGTGCCTGTGGTGTTGGCCACGAACATCTCCTTGCCGAAGCCCGGGGTCACGACACGGCCGACGGTGGACACGCCGATGGGGAACGGGTAGTGCATGGTGACGCCACCATCCACCTCGCCAGAGGCGAGCAGCTCGTCCATCTTCTCGTGGCCCTCGTCGTCGTTGGCCACGTGCACGGTGGTGACGCCCTCGTGCTCGAGGCTCCCGATGTAGTACACGTCCACGCCCTTGCCCGCGGCCTCGACGGCGGCGGCCATGGCGTTCTCTTCGCCGTGCTCGCTGCCCATGCCGGTCAGGGCGATCTTTGGCCTCTTGCCGAACTGGCCGCTCTCGAGGCCATTGGCCATCTCGAGGAAGGCCTCGGCGACCTGCTTCTCAAGCTTGCTCATCTGATCACCTACTCAGCATCGGAGGCGGCCATGAGCTGGGCGGCGAAGTCCTTCATGGCCTTCGCGACGAGCTGCTTGACCTCGTCCTCGGAGACGGCACCGCTCTCCTCGGCCTGGCCGTCGTTGGCACAGATCATGTAGGAGACGCCATCGAAGAGGTTGGTCAGACGACCGAGGAACAGCGAGCCCTTGCCGATGAGCATGAGGCGCTTCCAGTTGCCGGCCATGATCTCGTCGCGGGCGACGCCGATGGCGGGCACGCCGGAGGGGATGTGACCCTGCGTGGGGGCCCAGCCGATGAAGCCGTGATCGGTGGCAAAGTTGGGGATGTCCTTGCGCTCGAGCTGCTGCTTCTTGACGCCCAGGGCCGCGATCATCTTGTAGTTGGCCAGGGGCACGTCACCCGCGCCACCAGCCTTGGTGATGTCGGGGTTCTGCATCTCGGGCGCGTACTTGTCCACGTCCGTGACGGAGAGGCCGGCAGCATCCAGGGGGTCGTAGACCAGGGACTGCATGACGCTCTGGGGGGCGGAGCCGGTGCCCACGGTGTGGCGGCCGAGGTGCTCGAGGTCGATGTAGGGGCTCACGCCATCGTCCTGGGTGAGGACGACCGCAAAGCCACCGAGCATGTCCTCGAGGATGGGCAGGCCCTTCTCGACGTGTGCCTTGCCGTTCATGCCGAGCTTGGCGGTGCAGCCACCGGCGGAGACCATGACGGTCTTGTAGGCACCGGAGGCAACGAGGGCGGCAGCCTCGATCATGGCGTGGGTGGGACCAGCGCAGAAGCCACGGGCGTCGGAGCCGGTGGCATTGTTGAACTCGCAGATCTCGGCCGCGGCCTTGGCGAAGTTGCCACCGCCGCGCTGGTTCTCGTCGCCGCAGGCCTCCTCGCAGCAGTCGACGACGTACTCGACGTCATCCTTGGAGATGCCGGCGTTCTTGACGGCGGTGAGCATGGCGAGGACGTCGCTGGCCTTGGCGGCGAGGTTCTCGAGCATGTACTCGGCGGAGAGGTTGTTGTCGATGTCGTGGGCGCGCTTCACGACGCCGACGAGCGTGTCGTCGATGTAGAGGCCCTCGCCCTCGCCGTTGTCCACGACCTCCTGGACCTTGGTGAGCTCGACGCCCTCCTTGACGCGCTTCATGACGCCCTCGTCGATGACCTGGTTGGCAGCGAGCTCGTCCTTGTGGGCGGCAACGAAGTCGCGGTCGAGCTCGACGAGGTCGAACACGTCCACGGCCTGCATGAGGAGGTAGAACTCGGCTTCGGGCATCATCTGGCCGTACTTGCCGTAGCGGTCCGTGACGTCGCAGCGCTTGTCATAGTAGGGGAACTCGACGCCTTCGAGCTCCTTGGGGTTCTTGTTGCCGATGTAGACCTGATTGGGCCAGTAACTCAGATTGTCCTCGAAGGATCGCAGGTGGCTGGGTAGCTCCTTGAGATACTCACCCTCCGGGTTGACCACACGCTCGGTCGTCTGCGTGGTGCCGTTGTGGACAACCATGCCCGGCGTGTGAGCCAGGATATAGCTCACTCCCTTGATGACGCTCTTCATCTACTCCTCCGCTCCCCTCTCCCGCTGTGGGCCCCATGCCCGCACGCGAGACTCAGGACTTGACTTCCAATGCGAACAGAACCGTCGTGCCAAACGTGTAAAGGCCCCCGCGTCGTGCGAGCCCTGGGGAGCCTGAAACACCTAATACGAGGGGGCGGCGGCACGCACCGCCACCCCCCTCAGACCTCGGATGACAAGCACACGCCCATCCCTGCTTAATCCAGAGGATACTTGCAGAACTCAGAGCGAATGTCGGTCATCTCGCTGACGATATCGTCAACATCGAGGACCATCTCCATCATGGAGACCTGTTCGTCGTAGACATCGGCGTCAAACCATGCCTTGACGTTCGGCTCAACCACGTGGTAGCAAGCGAGTCCCAACTGGACTCCCGTCAATGGACCTGCGAACGTGGGGTCGCCATTCTCAACCGTCTCTGCGGCGAGTCCGGCAGCTTCGCCATCTGCGGCACCAACGAGAACGACAACGTTCTCGGGACCGTACTTCTCTGCGAACTCCTTGACCCTCTTCTGGTTCTCAAGATCCATTGCGCCAGCGGAAGTTCAAACGAAGCACTCCGTCGAGGAAAACACAATCTCGCCACCAGCGGTCTCGGCGCAGGCAGAAATTGCCTCGCCGGGAACGCCATCGCGATCGCCAATGACAACGACCTTCTTACCATCGAGTTTGCCCATCTTTTCCTCCTCTCATAGACTAAGCCTGCTGTTAACTATGCCTAAGCCAGCCCAGGCAGACCGGCTAGAGCCCAAACTGAGCGGAGAACCTGCCCATCTTGGACACAAATCGCAGTCCTCTGGCACATGTGTCCGTCCCGTTGTCTCATGCGCCCCATGCACCAAAAAACCTGCGAAAACTCCCCCTCCTCTGCTTTGCGCACATTCTATCCCAAAAAATACCTATCGCGATTATAAAACCTTTTGCCACCGGCTCAAGAAACATGATTGGCGGCGAACGGTACTACGGCTTTGCGTCCCTGTCGTGGGCGATCTTCGTCACGATTCCCGAAAGCGCAAGCAGGGCCAGGAGGTTGGGGAAGACCATGAGGCCATTGAAGAGGTCCGCGAGGTTCCACACCAGCTCAACCTTGAGCAGCGAGCCCACAAAGATGAGGACGGTGACGATGGCGGCATAGATCTTGACCATCTTGTTACCAAACAGCCACCTGATGTTCTGCTCGCCGAAGAAGTACCAGCCGATGATCGTCGAGAAGGCAAAGAAGAAGAGGCACACCGCAATGAAGATGTTGCCAAAGCTCCCGAAGGTGTTGTCGAAGGCGCCCTGCGCCACGGCGACGCCAGTCACGCCGCTTGCGATCATGGAGTCGAGTACGCCGGACGACAGGATGACAAGCGCCGTGAGGGTAAGGACCACGAAGGTGTCGATGAACACGCCGACCATGGCGACCTCGCCCTGGTCTTGTGGCCTGTCAACCTTTGCGATGGCGTGCGAGTGAGGGGTGGAGCCCATGCCGGCCTCGTTGGAGAAGAGGCCGCGTGCGACGCCGTAGCGGATGGCCTGGCGAACCGTGATGCCCGCAACGGCACCGCCGGCGGCCTGGGGGTCAAAGGCACAGACGAATATGGAACCAAAGGCACCGGGCAGGGCCTGCCAGTTGAGGGCCAGGACCACGACGCAACCCAGAATGTAGAGTCCCGCCATGAGGGGGACTGCCTTCTCGGTGAACGACGCGATGCGGCCGATGCCGCCGACGAAGATGAACGCGGCGATGGCGGCCACGATGACGCCCACGATCCACGTGGGGACGTCGAGCGCGGAGTTGAACGCCGCGCTGATGGAGTTGGACTGAACCATGTTGCCCATGAAGCCAAGAGCAAGGATGATGGCCACCGCAAAGAACGTCGCAAGGAACTTTCCGAACCCGCCCTTGAAGGCCTTCTCTATGTAATAGACCGGTCCGCCGATGACGCTTCCGCTGGCATCGCGCGTCTTGGTCCTTTGTGCGAGGACCGCCTCACCAAAGATCGTCGCCATGCCAAAGAACGCGGCAATCCACATCCAGAAGATGGCGCCTGGGCCGCCGGAGACGAGCGCCGTGGCGCATCCCGCTATGTTGCCAGTCCCCACCTGGGCGGCAATGGCCGTCGCAAGCGCCTGGAACGAGCTCATGCCCTCGCTTCCCGCCTTCTCGCCGTGGAGGTTGAGGTCGCCAAACGCCCTCTTCATGGAGGCCCCAAAGCGCCGCACCTGGACGAACCTGGTGCGGATGGAGTAGAAGACGCCCGTTCCGACAAGTAGCCAGAGCAGAAGGCCGTTCCAGATCACATCGGAAATCTGAAGCACCGTGCTGTTAAGTGCATCCATGTGGGTTCCTTCCTAGGTCTGTGCCTCCCATGCCAGGACATGGCTGAGCTTTGGGGGCACGCGTCAGGGTCAGCCCAGAGCTTGCGGGCGGTGCACCAGGCTGTCCGATGCGCCGCCCGTAGGCCCTGTTAGTCCTCGAAGATCGTCTGCTTGTCGATGGGGGTCCCAAGCGCCCCCAGGGCCTTCTCGACGAGCTCGCGACGGAGCTTCTTCTCGTCGTCGGCATCCAGGGAGGGGTCGCCCAAAGGATGGGGAATCGCAATCGTCGGAACGATGCGATTTGCCCCAACCGTCATCGAGATTGGCGTGACCGTGCACATATGAGCCACGGGGAAGCCCGCACGCTCGATTTCCTTGACCATCGTTGCGCCGCAACGAGTGCAGGTGCCTCAAGTGCTGGTGAGTATGACGGCCTGGACACCGTCCTCCTTGAGCCTCTGGGCTATCTCCCCACCAAACTTCTTTGCGGATGCGACGGCGGTGCCGTTACCGACCGTAGTGTAGAACTTGTTGTGAAGAGAGCCGATGACCCCCTCGCGCTCGAGGTCGCGCATGACGTCGACAGGCAAGACGCGGTCGGCGTCCTCGTTGGCGCAGACCGGATCGTATCCGCCGTGGGCGGTCTCGTAGGCATCGGACGTGAGGTCCATGACACCCGTGATGTCGTATTCACCAAAGTGGGAGGCGTTTGAGCTCTCGATGTGGTCGGGGTTGCCCTTGGGCACGATGCCACCCGAGGTCACGAGGGCCACCTTTGTGTGCGAGAGGTCCGTGACGGGAGAGACAGGATTCACCCTGTCAAAGGAGGGCATGGGATACTCCGTGACGAACGGACGCCCGTCCAGCTTCTTGATGAGCATGTCGACAGCGCGCCTTGCGCCACGCTCCCTCTCGAAGAAGTTGACGCGTTGCCCGCGGGGGATGTAGCCCTCCTCCACCGAGGCGCCGATCCTCTCGTGACGGGCAAGCTTGAGCGCGAGCGGCGCCATGACCTTGACGGCGCCACGCATGCCGGCGGCACTATTCTTGGTAGAGACGATGTAGATCTTGTCGCGGAACATGTCGACGCCAGGGTTCTCCACGTAGAGGCCCGTGAGCGTGGGGATGCCCAGCCGCTCTTCGACGGCGGCGCAGGCCGTGGCGCAGGCTACGCCGTAGCGTCCGGCATTGAAGCCGGGACCAGCCAGAAACAGGTCGGGCTTGGCCTTTCTGACGATCTCCACGACCTCGGACGTCGCCTTGTCGATGTTCTCGCCGAAGTAGCTGTCGCCACATACGATGGTGCCGACGATCTGGGCCTCGTTACCCCATGCCTGCATGAACGCCAGTCCCGGACCCACGTACTTGCCATCGCGGTATTCCAGGGGGTAGTCAGCCTTCTCCTCACCGCCAATCTGGGCAAAGAACTGGTTGATGTAGTGAACTATCCTCAACTTTGCCATGCCTACCTCCTATCGGGCGCTCAGGTAGCCGAAGCCCGTCTCGTTGGTTGCGCCGGTGATGACCTGTAGTTCGACCTCAAGGCTCCCATCCTCGCGCAGCGTGCTCTCCGAGGCGCCGGCGATCTTGTTGATGTAAGCGAGGGTCCCGATGACCTTGTCCATCTTTGGCAGGACGATCACCTCGTTGGCGTTTCCGCCCGTCACCACAGCGTCAGCCGCCGGGTCGGCGTCGGCAAGGGACTGTGACTTGCCGTCGCGGCCTGCGTACTCGTCGGTGATGATGACGGTCTTGATGCCCTCGGCCTCGATCTTCTTGCAGTTCATGATGAGGTCGGTGTCGGGATTGCCGAAACCCTCCTGCGAGATGACCACACCATCCAGGCCCAGCATGTGGCACAGTTTGGCGGTCTGGTTGGACGAGCGCTCCTTGTCGGCAAGGTAGACGTTCTCGTTCGTGACGATCTGGCACACGAAGTTGATGGTCTTGCCGTGCTGCTTGTAAAGCTCCTCCACGACGCCGTTGTTCTCGTGGACATAGGTGGGGTTCTTGTCGCACGCGCTCACGCAGTTGCCCGAGACGATGGCACCATCCATGACCTCGGTGGGATACAGCATGGTGGGAAGGACCTTCTTGGCGTCCACCCCATAGACATAGGTGTCGTGGAGGAGACCCTGGCTCTGGAGCATCTGGACGTAGCCGACGCGTGGGAGATCCGGGTAGGCCTTCATGCCCTCCACGATGTCGGGCGTCTCGTAGGTCTCGGTCTCGTCGGGCGTGAGCTCGCGCGCAAGCTCACCGATGAAGGTGGCCACCCTGAGGCCGGCAAAGCGCACTGCCTGCTCGTACTCGTGCCGCTCGATGTTCTTGACCGGCTGGCAGACCATGACCAGGTTGAACGTCTTGGAGAACGGTGTGTAGTCGGCACCAGGGCCGCTCATGTCGATGACGCCCTCCTGGAATCCTACGATGGGGCCTGCCGTCACGACCGCCATGCCCTTGAGGGCGTAGGTCTTGCCACTTCCCACGGTGTCGACCTTTGCGATGACCCCAGGGAAGATACCACCGGAACCTTCGACCTTGACGCGAGGCTCGATGACGTCCTTTACGGGAGTGACGCGCACGGACTCGCCGGGCTTTGCTATGTCGAACTCGACGGCCTCAAGGTGCTCGTCCGAAAGCACGATAGGCGTAAGCTCATCCTTCGAGACGTACAGCACACCCGCGTCAATCCTTGACTTGTCTGCGAAGACCACGTCTTCGACGTGTATCCTTCCCAACTCTAACTTCACTCTGACTACCTCCTCCTTTATGGGAGCCTATGGGCACATGCGAAAAAAGGTGGGCCGGTTGGCTCGTGGCCGCGCGAGCGGGTGGGATGGCCAGGCGCACGCTTCCTACATGGCATCGGCCGACTCGATTCCGCTTCTGATGAGCGCAAGGTCAACAACCTGGAAATCCCTGCTCACGCCCTCCTTGTAGAGTGGCGTCTTGTTCTGGAACTTGCGCGTCGCGGCTATGGCCGACTCGATCAGCTTGAGCGAGTCCACATCCACCGGGCCATGCACCGGTTGGACAAGGATGGAGCGATACGGGGTCTCTCCGGACTGAACGCCTCCCGCCTGGGGATGGCTCAGGATCCTTGAGCCCTCGTGCACCATGCTACGTACCCGCTCAAGCAGCTCGAGGTAGGTCTGCTCAGCAAAGTCAACCGTATGGTCTCCCGAAAGCTCCAACAAGACCAGTGGATTGTTCGTGACCACGACATATCCCATCTGCCTGCAGTGCGCTCCTTGGATATTAGAAATCTTCACTGTCATTAGAATAGAAAATGTATAGAAACATTTCTAATCGATTGCCACCATATTTCCATTTGAGTCGACGAGCGGTAGCGCCGCATAGCCGAGTGGGCGCGCAAACCCCCGCCAAAGCGGGGGCCACACGACAGGGCACGAAGTCGGGCACGGTGGCAGGCCTTGCACATCTCACGCCGTCACGAAGCCGACCCGTCAGGCAACGTGCTTGTCGCCGCGTGCATCCTTGATCACCATGTCCTTGACCTTCATGAGGCGCACCTGGGTGCTGCGCTCGCTCTCATCGAGGTGCATGCCGATCGTGCGAATGTTCTTTTGCGCCTCTGGGATGATGACGTGCTCCAAGGCGTTCACGCGACGGCGCGTCTTCTCGATCTCGGCAGCCATGAGCTGGCACGACTTCTCCACCTCGGCGAGCTTGAGCAGGTCGGGCAGGATCTCTGCGAGCATGCGCACCGAGCCGTCAAGGTCGCTCGAGGTGAACGCATAACCGTACGAGTAGATGTCATTCTCGTCCGAGGTCCTCGTCTGCACCGAGAACACCGGCACGTTCACACTCATGATGTTGCGTGTGCTCGACGTGAGATAGACCTCCTGTCTAGGGGCCATCAAGGCCTCCTTGAGGACCTCCTCCGACATGGTGCACTTGGCCAAGGCGAGATTGCGGTTGGCATCGGCGATCTTGTCCTCCACCCTCCGCCGCAGCTCCATGTTCACACGCACCAGATCGAGGAATTCGCGCATCAGCTCGTCACGCTTGTCCTTGAGCAGACGATGGCCCTTGACGGCCGTCGCCAGTCGCCCCTTCTGGCGCGAGAGCTCCATGCGCGTCTGGTTGACCTGTGCTCCGGGCATCCTCCACCTCCTTCATGCCTCGTGAGACTCCCGGTACCGCCCCTCGGTGGTCGGTACGCGAGGGCCTAGTCCTTCTAGTCCTTCTCGTAGTACTCGTCGAGCATGGCATCGGGAATGCGCTTGAGCTCGGAGCGAGGAAGTATGCGCAGGAGATCCCAGCCGAGGTCGAGGGTCTCCTGGATGCCGCGATCCGTCTCGTTGCCCTGCGAGACGTAGCGCGCCTCGAACTCCTCGGAGAACTTGGCATAGATGAGGTCGATGTCGGTCAGGGCGGCCTCACCCAGGATTACCATGAGCTCCTTGGCCTCCTTGCCGCGCGCATAGGCGGCGAAGAGCTGGTTCATGGTCGCAGCATGATCGGCACGGGTCTTCCCCCCGCCGATGCCCTTGTCCTTCAGGCGCGAGAGCGAGGGCAGGACGTCGATGGGCGGCGTCACGCCCGAGCGGTAGAGCTCGCGGCTCAGGATGATCTGACCCTCGGTGATATAGCCCGTCAGATCGGGAATCGGGTGCGTCTTGTCATCCTCGGGCATGGACAGGATGGGGATCATCGTGATTGACCCCCTCTTGCCATGCTGACGTCCCGCCCGCTCATACATCTGCGCAAGGTCAGTGTACATATAGCCGGGATAGCCACGCCTTCCCGGAACCTCCTTGCGCGCCGCGGAGATCTCACGCAGGGCGTCGGCATAGTTCGTGATGTCGGTCATGATGACCAAGACGTGCATGTCCTTCTCGAACGCAAGGTACTCCGCGGCCGTCAGGGCCATGCGCGGCGTGGAGATGCGCTCGACCGCGGGGTCGTTGGCAAGGTTCACGAACAGGACCGTGCGATCGATGGCGCCCGTCTCCTTGAAGGACTCCTCGAAGTAGTGTGCCTCCTCGTAGGTGATGCCCATGGCGGCAAAGACGACGGCGAATTCCTCTTCGGTGCCAAGTACCTTGGCCTGTCGCGCGATCTGTGCGGCAAGCTGCGCATGGGGCAGACCCGAGGCCGAGAAGATCGGCAGCTTCTGGCCACGGACCAGCGTGTTCAAGCCATCGATGGCAGAGATGCCCGTCTGGATGAACTCGGAGGGATACGAGCGCGCATAGGGGTTCATGGGTCGACCATTGATATCCATGCGTGTCTCCGGAAGGATCTCCGGACCCCCGTCGATGACCCCGCCCACGCCATCGAAGACGCGTCCGAGCATGTCGCCGGAGACGCCCAACTCCATTGCCCTGCCCAGGAAGTGCACCTTGCTGTCGGAGAGGTTGATGCCCGTAGAAGACTCGAAGAGCTGCACGAGAACGTTCGTGCCATCGACCTCAAGGACCTTGCAACGGCGCGTCTGGCCGTCGGCGAGCGTGATCTCGCCCAGCTCGTTGTAGGTGACGCCCTCGACGCCGCTCACCAGGACGAGTGGGCCGGCAACCTCTTGGATGGTGCGATACTCCGTGGCCATGGCTAATCCTCCTGCTCGTTGGCGATGCTCTGAATCTCCGTGGAGAGGGCATCCCTGACGGCCTCGAACTCCGGCTCGCAATCCTTCTCGGGCGTGTACTTGTAGCGCCCGATGCGTTCGCGCACATCCATGTGCACCAGCCGCTCGATGTCCATGCCACCCTCAAGGGCACGAACGCCCTCCTCGTAGAATGCCAGGACCAGCTTCATCATGTAGTACTGCTTCGGAAGCGAGGTGTAGGTGTCGACCTCGTCAAAGGAGTTCTGGTGCAGGAAGTCCTCGCGCGTGCTGCGGGCGGCCTCCATCTTGAGGCGGTCCTGGGGTGACAGGGCATCCATGCCCACCATCTTGACGATCTCGTTGAGGGAGGACTCGTCCTGCAGCAGGCTCATGAGCCTCTGCCGGATGTCCATCCAGTCCTCCGCGATGTTCTTCGAGAACCAGGGTCCGATGTTGTCAAGGTAGAGGCTGTAGCTGCTCAGCCAGTTGATGGCCGGAAAGTGGCGCTGATAGGCAAGCTCGCTGTCGAGGCACCAGAACACCTTGACGATGCGCAGGGTGGCCTGGGAGACGGGTTCGGAGATGTCACCGCCCGGGGGCGAGACGGCGCCGATGATAGAGAGCTGCCCCTCACGTCCCTCGGAACCGAGCGAGATGACACGGCCGGCGCGCTCATAGAACTGTGCCAGGCGACTGCCCAGGTAGGCGGGATAGCCTTCCTCGCCTGGCATCTCCTCGAGGCGGCCACTCATCTCGCGCAGGGCCTCGGCCCAACGCGAGGTGGAGTCGGCCATGAGGGCAACGGAGTAGCCCATGTCACGAAAGTACTCGGCGATGGTGACGCCCGTGTAGACGCTCGCCTCGCGCGCCGCCACGGGCATGTCCGAGGTGTTGGCGATGAGCACGGTGCGCTCCATGAGCGACTCGCCCGTCTTGGGATCCTTGAGCTCGGGAAACTCGTTGAGGACGTCCGTCATCTCGTTGCCGCGCTCCCCGCAGCCGATGTAGACGACGATGTCCGCCTCGGCCCACTTTGCCAGCTGGTGCTGGATGACCGTCTTGCCCGACCCGAAGGGGCCGGGAACCGCGGCCACGCCGCCCTTGGCGATGGGAAAGAACGCGTCAATGACGCGCTGGCCGGTAATGAGGGGCATGTTCGGCGGGAGCTTCGTGGCGTAGGGCCTCCCCTGCCTCACAGGCCAGTGTTGGGCCATCGTCAGGCCCTCCTGCACGCCATCGCGCGAAAGGGTGCAAACGACGTCACGCACGGTGAACGATCCAGCCTGGATCTCGGTAACCGTGCCCCGCCTTCCAGTAGGGACCATTATCTTATGAGAGACCACCTTGGTCTCCTGGACGGTGCCGATGACGTCGCCCTCCTGAACCTCATCGCCCACCTTGGCGGTGGGCACGAACTCCCAGAGCCTCTCCTCGTCGATGGCCGGCACGCTCACGCCACGTCCCAGGAGGTTGCTGCCGGTGGTCTCCATGAGCTTGTCCAAGGGGCGCTGGATGCCGTCGTAGATGGAGCCGATGAGCCCGGGACCGAGCTCGACGGAGAGTGGGCGCTCCGTCGAGACGACGGGCTCGCCGGGACCCAGCCCCTGCGTCTCCTCATACACCTGGATGGACGCCTCGTCGCCGTGCATCTCGATGACCTCGCCGATGAGCTTCTCCTCGCTCACGCGCACGACATCGAACATGTTCGCGTCGCGCATGCCCGACGCGACGACGAGGGGGCCCGCAACCTTCTTGATTACACCCGTGCTACTCATAGGGTGGCCGCCTTCCTCTTACTTGCTGCCAAACAGAATGTCACTGCCAACCGACTGCTCGACGCTGTGCCGAACGGCCTCGACGCCGCTGCCGGTATTGTTCTTGATGCCAGGAATGGACACGATTGCCGGGAGCGGCCGCTCCCGATAGGCCGCGATCGTCGAAGACAGCACCTGTGCCAGTTCCTCGGTCACATAGATGATGCCGTAGCCAGCCTCCACGAGGCCCTCGAGCTTCGATGAGGCGTCAGGGTCGTCCGGAGAGACGGGAATGACCTCCAGCCCAAGGGCGCCGAAGCCATAGATGCTGTCGTAGTCACCCAGCACGGCAATCCTATCCATTCGCTATGCACATCCTCTCGAGAACCGCGTCATCCCCAAAGCCATTCGCCTTCGCCGTCAACAGGATGCGCACGTTGCGAATCTCCGCATGTCTCCTCAGGACGAACGCGAGGATGGGACCGGGCGACATGATGTTGGAGCCTTGCCCTTTCAGCACGTCCAGGAGGCGCGACTCGCACCACTGCTCGAACGAGGCCGAGGATTTCCTGATGGCCGATGCGGCGGCGTCAAGATCGGAATCGTCGAGATAGTCCAACAGCTCCTGCTCCCCTGCCAGGGCATGGCGGATGAGGGCGCTCGTGTCCATGCCCTCGACGGGACAGGTCGCCTCCTCGAGGAAGCGCCGCCCCTTGCCGGTGCGTGCCCCCCTCAGGACGATCTTGAGGTCTGCGTTCTGCACAAACATCCGCACATATGAGACGAGCAGATCGCTTCCCGAGGAGGCCGCGGCGGCAGCCATCGCCTGGAGGCAGGCCTTGTCCAGGATGACGTCACACCACTGGGCGTCCGATGACGCAGCCATGACATCCAGGGCCCGGCGCGCAGCGCGCGCCATGTCATCCGGCAGCAGCGAGAACTCCTGCGCGGAGATCGCATGCGTGAGCTCGCCCCTCCCAAACCCGTCGAGGGAATAGTAGGCCTCCGGGACGACGGTGCCAAACGAGAGCTCCTTGATGGCAACCTTGAGGTTGTGGTAGCGCTCGGGCAGGTCGAGGACCTCCAGAAGGCGCTGGTCGAGACCGAGGTCTTGTATAGAGGCGTCCACCTTGGCCTCCTCGGTCCTCAGCATGTGGGCGCCATCGGCATCCTGTGAGCCGTCCCCCCAGCCGCGGCCCCTCAGGAACGAGAGCACCGCGCTCGTGTCCTTGAGTGCCACCAGCTGCCGGATGTCCTCCGGAGACAGCAGCCCCTTCTCCAGGACGCGAATCCTGGCGACCGCGAATATGTAGTCAGAGTCCCTCATGGCCTCACTCCTGAAAGAGCAGCTGCGCCACACGATCGCGTAGCTCGTCCGCACGCTCGGCAAAGAGGGCGTCCAGCGTGCAGCTCACGTCGACGAGTCCGTAGCGCAGTATGAATCCGCCGCCAAGGTCCTCGTCCACGCCCTCCACCTTGAGGGAGCCGCCCCTCTCACGCACGAGGGCGTTCGCGCGCTCCTCGAAGTCGGGTGGCATGCGCGCCTCATCGGCGGCCGAGAGCAGCAGCGTGCCGGTCCCCGACGTCGCATAGCGCCCAACCAACTGCAACAGCATGGGAAAGTAGGCGTCTGGTTCCAGGGAGCGCAGCTCGTCCTTGGCCCTCTCCAGAACAGACTGGACGAGGGCCTGCTTGTTGGCAAGGCGACGCTGCCCCACGATCATGTCGCACTTGGACTTCGTCCTTCGCCGTGCCAGCTCGGCATCATCGGCAAGCCTGGCACGCTCGGCCTCCAGCTCCCCCTTGGCAGAGGCATGGGCGGCATCGAGCGTCTTTTGCGCGGCATCCTCGGCGTCAGCCACGATGTGCAGAGCGGACTCATCCGCCTCTTGGGCGATAGCCGCGACAATCGCTTCAATTCCTGCCATGTATAAACCTTCTTCTCCTGCGTAGGCCTTGTCAGAAACCACGGATGGGGACGCCGTGCCGGCGCGCTCCAGCACGCTGGCTAGATGACGGCAATGTTCGAGATCGCGAGGATGCTCACGAGGAGGGCCAGGATGGCGTACGTCTCGACCATGGCGGGGAACAGCATGGCCTTACCGAACTGGTCGGGGCGCTTGGCCACGATGCCGATGGCGGCGACGGAGGTCCTGCCCTGGTGATAGGCGGAGATGAGGCCCACGATGGCGATGGGCAGGCAGGCCAGCATGAGCAGCAGGCCCGTGTTGGTGTCGGTGACGGCAGTGCCACCCAGGACGCCGATCTTGGTGAGCGTCACGAACGTGATGAGCAGGCCGTAGATGCCCTGGGTGCCCGGCAGCAGCTGCAGGATCAGGACCTTGGCGAACTGCTCGGGATCCTCCGCCGTCACGCCCGAGGCGGCCTGTCCGGCCAGCCCGACGCCCCAAGCGGAGCCGATGCCGCCTCCCACCGTCGCCAGCACGGCGCCAAGCAAAGCGAGAACCATTCCCAGACTCATGTTATGACTCCTCTCGAATCTCTACATACCTATGGCTGGTGCCGAAGGGCGCGAACGCCTCACCGCCACCGTCATAGAACTTGCCAAAGAACTCGACGAACTGCAGTCGGTTGGTGTGCACGTACGCACCGAGCATGTTGATGCCGATGTTGAGCGTGTGCCCCAGGACGAAGATGAGCACGAAGGCCACGATGCCCAGGGGGGTGGGCCCCATCATCGCCGCCATCATGTTGACGACGTTGGCGATGACGCCCGTCGCAAGGCCCAGGGCCAGAAGGCGCGAGTAGGACAGCAGGTCGGAGAGCCAGCCGGTGACCCCATAGAGGTCGTAGAGGCCCGACGCGATCCTCACGCCCCAGTTGGCAGAGTCGCGGCTGCCCAGGAGGACCACCAGGATGGCACCCACGGCCGCACACGCGTTGGACAGCGTGGCCACCCAGCCGGGAAGTGCCACCGAGAACCCCGCGATCGAGGCAAAGAGGTCGGTGGGCAGCAGCATGAAGATGAGGCCGACGAGCAGGAGGTACCACGAGAGGACCTCGCCCACGAACCCCAGCCCGTCCCCATCCTTGAGCAGTTCGTACCCCTTGATGCCCAGGCCCACAAACAGGTGGATGACACCAAAGAGCAGGCACCACATGAGCAGCGCCATGGGGTTGGCCATGGGCTCGAACCAGAGGGGCCTGACGATCTGGGGGCCCTCATAGCCAAAGAACGTGGTCGCGATGGTGTCTATGGCATTGCCGAAGATGCCGCCATACATCAACCCCCAGAAGGTGGTCGACAGGCCACACCAGAAGAAGAGGCGCAACATGCGGTTGGTTCCCTCGCTCATGTCGTGGTGACGCGCCAGGACGATGCCGCACCCCAAGGCCACGACGATGCCATAGCCCGCATCGGAGAGCATCATGCCAAAGAAGATCACGTAGAAGATGGACATGATGAACGAGGGATCCACCTTGCCGTGGCGCGGCAGTCCATAGGACTCAAGGACGGGCTCGACGGCGGCAGAAAAGCGGTTGTTGTGGAGCAGTGTAGGCTCCTGTTCTCCTTCGCGGGCCTCCTCGAACTCCACGCAGGCCCCATAGCGCTCCTCGAGCAGCCCCTTGACCGCCGGGGCCTGCTGGGCCGTCACCCAACCCTCAAGAAAGAAGACGCTCTTCGTCTCGGGCACGGAGGCCAGAAGCTCGTAGCGCGCGGCCCGGTCACGGAAGTAGTCGGCACAGGTCTCGAGACGCGAGCGCAGGGGGGCATAGGAGCCGATTGTGCGCTCCGCCTCATCGATCCGGTCGTGCTGGCGCTCGATGTCCGTCTCGTAGCCAGCCATGAGTTTGGCGGGCGTGCCATCGAGCGAGGACGACGGCCGCGCAAAGCCCAGCCTGCGCAGGTTCTCCTTGACCTTCTCGGACACACTGCGCAGGTACAGCACGCACGCATAGGTGAGGCCCGCCTCGCGCGTGAGGACCCGCACCTCGACGGGGGGGTTGTCCCCCAGACCGTCCGTCAGTTCCTGCACAAGCTCCTCGGCCGTGGCGTCGCCCTGGAAGGTGCCGGCGACGAACGCCATGTCGCGGGTTCCCGTGTAGTCGAAGGGGACATCGAGGCCCATCCAGGGCCTAAGGGCCGCCTGCGCCACCTCGTCCCTGCCGATGGTGTTCTGGGCCTCACGGATGTCGTGCTCCAAGTCGACGATGTCACGCCCGGCATCCAGAAGCTCGTCCGCCTCGGCCTTGCTCCTGTCAAACTCCTTGCGCGTGACCCTTTGCTTGCCCTCGAACAGCGAGAGCCCGCGGTGTCCCTCGGGAGCGTACAGCGAAAGCACCTTGACGGCGCCGTCGAGCTGCGCCGCATAGCGATTGAACTGCACGGCGGTGTCGTGGGTGTCGGGAAACGCCATGTCCTGAGCATCAAAGCCCTGCTCCACCTGCATGACGCCCATGGACTGGAGGATGCCCAGTATGTCGCCACGACGGTTGGTCATGGCGCAGATGCCAAGCTTCTGCATCTTTACCACCGCCATGTGACCACTCCCCTCTCTCTTCGCAACCTATGATGAACTACGATGCCGCACCTAGGACAGCGCAAGCTCCTTGGCCGCGTCGACCGCAGCTGACATGCGCTCGTCGGAGGGCTTGCCGGTTCCATCCGCATCCTCGAGCGAGGTGGCCTGCGCGGCGCTGAGCGCCTCCGCCTCGTCGCGGCGCCACTGCTGCTCGGCCGCAGCACGTAGGGAGCGAGCCTCATCGTGCGCCCGCGCCTTGATGTCCTTCGCCTGCAGCTCGGCCTCGTGCCTGATCCGCTTCGCACGCTCCTGTGCCTCGGCGACAACGGTCGCGGCATGCGACTCGGCCTCCTGCACCACGCCTATGCTTTCCTCAATCATCCCATCACCCCGACTCATCAGGTGCGCGGACGCTCCCACGCCTCACGTACGGCAGACGACAGACCGAGAAACGATCTCTCCCGAGACGGGCACGCATTGGATGCGTCCCTGTGGGAGGGGTGCCACCGTCCATGGTCTGAGCGATGACACCCAAGAACCAACCTATCAAGTCACCAGAGGAAGAGCGGACTTACGCGACTCCCTTCGTGGGCTCTACCTCAGTGCGGTGATCATCGTACCAGGCCTGGTCGATAGCGATCGTCTCCTTGAGCGAGCGCCGCGAGCCCGATTCTGGGTCAAACTCGTTCTTGAGGGCCTTCACCACCGCCACGATGACACCCAGGCAAATGAAGCCGAAGGGGAAGGCGCCGATGACGGAGATGGTCTGGACCGAGGAGAGGCCACCGGCAAGCAGCAGGCCCATGGCAGTCGCACCGAGGACGAGGGACCAGAAGACGATGATGCGCTTGGGAGGGTTCTGCACACCACGAGAGGTCATCATCGAGCATACGAGCGTGGCTCCATTGGCCGAGGTGATGAAGAAGACGAGCAGCAGCACCATGCAGAGCACGGACAGCAGACCGGAGAGCGGCATCTGGTTGAGCATCGCGAAGAGGCCCAGGGAGACGTCCTTCGTGATCGCCTCGGAGATTGCCGTGACCCCACCGTTGAGCGTCAGGTCGATGGCGTTGCCACCCAGGACGGTCATGAAGAAGAACGACAGAATGCTGGGGAAGATCAGGGCACCGATGACGAACTCGCGGATGGTGCGACCCTTGGAGATGCGCGCAATGAAGCCGCCCACGAAGGGTGCCCACGCAATCCACCAGGCCCAGAAGAAGATGGTCCACCCGTCAATCCAGCCATTGGTCTGGGAGAACGCGTCGACCCAGAAGCTGTCCTTCACGATGTTGGTGAGGTAGTTGCCCAGGCTCTCGGTGAAGTAGTCCATGAGGAACGTGGTGTTGCCCGCAATGAACAGGAACACCATGACGCCGATCATGATCCACAGGTTGACGTTGGCGCAGAGGCTGATGCCCTTGTCGACGCCGGAGACGGAGGCGACGGTATAGATGATGGTCGCGATGACGACCACGGCGAGCATCGTGGGGATGCCCGAGGGCAGGCCAAACTCATAGCCCAGGCCACCGGAGATCTGAATGGCGCCCATGCCCAGTGAGGTCGTCACGCCAAACACCGTCACGATGACCGCGAGGGCGTCGACGATCTTGCCAAACAGGCCGTTGCAGGCCTTCTCGCCAAAGAGTGGGACGAACACGGAGCTCAGCAGGGCCGGCTTGCCCATGCGATGCTGGAAGTAGCCAAGCCCCGCACCAATCACCACGTACGCCGCCCACGGGTGGAGGCCCCAGTGCAGGAACGTATAGTGCATGGCGTCCTGTGCCGCCTGGATGGTGCCCGGCTTGGCGGTGGGCGGCTGAATGAAGAAGCTCATGGGGGCGGCAACGGAGTAGAAGACCAGACCGATGCCCATGCCCGCAGAGAAGAGCATGAAGAACCACGAGGCGAAGGAGAACTCGGGCTTGTCGTCATCCTTGCCCAGCTTGACGTTGCCATAGCGACTGAAGGCAAGGAACAGCGCAAACGCCACGAATATCGCCATGAGCAGCATATAGAACCAGCCAAAGTTCGTCGTCATGCCTGAGAACAGGCCGGCGATGACGTCGGCGGCCTGGGCAGGGAAAAGAAGCGTCGAGATGATGACGAGAAGGCAGACGACGCCGGCGATGGCAAAGACCTGCTTGTCGACCATTTCCCAACCACTCCGCTTTTCGGACGTACTCGAATCAGCCATGCTTCTCTCCTTTCTCTTCACGAAAACACACGTTGTATATGTAGCCAGAAGGGCGTGCCGCGCGAGTACGCGGCGACACGCCCCAGACAGAGCCGCATCAAGGACACAGCACCAGGCAGTGCGTTTGGAACAAGGGATCCAGAAGCTAGGCGATGGCCTTCTTGATCATGGCCTCGATGCTCTCGACGGTGGCGTCGTCCTTGACGACCTCGTCGACGATCTCGCCGTTCTCGTAGATGCGCATGACGGGAAGACCGAGGATCTTCTGTGCGATAGCCAGGCGACGGGCCTTGGTGGTGTTGAGCGCGCAGAACTTCAGCTTGTCACCGTACTGCTCGGCGTACTCCTCCACATGCGGCTTCAGCGCGGCGCACGGCACGCAGCCGTCACCATAGAAGTCGACGAACACCTTGCCATCGGCCTTGAGAACCTCGTCATCAAACGTCTTCTTGTCCAGCTCCAGCATTGTCGCTCTCCTCACTTCATCTCACTGATGTAACCGTTGGCCTGCATGGCAGCGATAGCACCGTCCGCGCAGGCCGTAACTACCTGTTTCAAACTCTTGTGGCGGAGGTCACCGGCGGCATAGACGCCCTCGATGTTGGTGTGCATGTCATCATCGGTCACGATGTAGCCACGCTCATCCATGTCCACCTGACCAGCAAAGAGATCTGTCGTCGGAATCATGCCGATGAATCCGAACAGGCCGAAGATGCCATCGTCGGGATCAGCCTCAACGGTGGTGAGCTCACCGGTCTTGACGTTGCGGACGACCATCTTCTGAAGGATGTCGTCGCCATCGACCTCGTCGACGACGCTATCCCACATGAAGTCGAGGCCCTTGCACCTGAAGGCACGTTCCTGGATGGACTTGACAGCACGGAGCTCGTTGCGACGGTGGATAAGCGTGACGCTACGAGCGAACTTCGTGAGGTACATGGCCTCCTCGACAGCCGCGTCACCGCCGCCGACCACATACACGGGAAGGTCCTCGAAGAAGTCGGCGTCGCAGGTGGCGCAGAAGGAGATGCCCCTGCCCACGAACCTCTCCTCGTTCTTGCAGCCGATGGGACGATGGTTGGCACCGGTCGCCAGAATGACGACCTTTGCGTGATACTCGCCGTTGGCACAGACGACCTTCTTGGGCTGACCCTCCAGCTCGACGCTCTTCACAAGATCGCTCACGCGTTCGCAGCCAAACTTCTCCGCCTGCTTGGTCATACGAGCAACCAGGGACGGGCCACTCTCTCCCTCGAGCTGCTGCCCAGGATAGTTCTCAATCTCATCCGTGATGGCAATCTGGCCACCATCCTGCGCTTTCTCGATGATGAGCGTAGAGAGGCGCGCACGGCCGGAATACAGACCCGCTGCCAGGCCCGCAGGGCCAGCGCCAAGAATGATTACGTCGTATACCTTGTCCATAACTGCCAAGTCCTCCGATCCTTTGCCCTTAGATCTTTACCTTGAACACGGTCTGCTCGGTAATCGGAGTCGCCAAGGCATCAAGCGCTACGCCGACTCGGTGATACCGGAGCTTCCACTGCTCTTCCTTCGGCGTAGAGGGATCGCCGAGAGGATACGGAATGGAGATGGTCGGCACGATGCGATTGGCGCCCACCGTCGTGGAGACGGGGACGAGGTTGCACATGTGCACGACAGGGAAACCAGCGCGCTCGAAGACCTTTACCATCGTTGCACCGCAACGAGTGCAGGTGCCTCAAGTGCTGCCGACGATGATGCCGTTGACGCCATCCTCCTTGAGGAAGGGGATCATCTCGGACGCCATGCGGGCAGCCTCGGACTCGGTGGTACCGGTGCCGACGGTGGAGTAGAAGTACGGGTGGAGCTTGCCGATCTTGCCTTCCTTCTCATAGGCGCGCATGGCGTCCACGGGGACGCAGACGTTGGGGTCTGCATCGGCGGCGGCAGGGTCGTAGCCGGCGTGGATGGTCTTGTAGCCATTGGACGCACGGTTGGGAAGGGCATCCAAGCTCGAGATGTCGTAGCGACCCCAGCGCGTCGCGGAGGCGGACTGGATGCGGTCGGGGTTGTCCACGGGCACGATGCCGCCGCTGGTCACCAGGGCGATGTTGGCCTTGGAGAGGTCGACGATGGGATCGGCGATGGGCACGACGTCCTTCTTGGGGATGACCAGCTCCGTCTGATAGGGCTGACCCTTGATCTTCTTGATGAGCATGTCCACGCCGCGGAAGGCCGCAGTGTTCTCGTACTTGTCCTCAAGGAAGATCTCGTGACGGATGCCACGGGGGAAATACCCCTCGGCCACGGCACCCATGAGGGGCGCACCGGACAGGACCTTGTTGGCAAAGCCGATCATCTTCTTGAGGTCCTTGCGCATCTTGGCGGCCGCATTGGCACCGCTCATGATGTAGCAGTCCTTCTTGAACATGTCGACGCCCGGGTTCTCCACGTTCATGGACGTGATCGTGGGAACCCCGAACTTCTCATGCACGGCCTTGCAGACGTTGCCACAGGCGACGCCATAGCGGCCAGCCTGGAAGGCGGGGCCGGCGATGAGCATGTCAAACTCGAGGCCATCGAGGAAGCCCAGAATCCGGGAGATCGCCTCATCGGTGTTGGAACCCATGAAGTTGTCGCCGCAGATGATGGTGTGCGTGACCTCGGCATCAACCAGCTGCTGGTTGGCGGCCATGGCCGGACCGACGACGCCCTCGCGAATCTCGGGCTCGAAGTCGGCCTTGTCCTCGCCGCCGATGCCGCCGAAGAACTGGTTGACGTAGTAGATGACTTTCTTCATTTGCTTACCTCCTTTACCTGTATCGAATGCCTACACTTCTGCCATGGTCTTGACGGAGAATCCAGAGATGTGGTCCCCGCAGAACCAGTTGTTGTCCTCCATGATGATGGAGCCATCGTCACGGGCGGACTTGCCCAGGATCTCATCGTAGCCCCAGGAACCGGACATGCCATCGCGATTCATGGCCTCAAGGTTGCCGATGACGGTCTTGCAGGCGGGAAGCTCGGTAAGCTCGCCCACGTTGCCCGTAGAGACCAGGGCGGTAAGCTTCTCGTTGAGCACGACGAGCGGCTGGCCCTCGCCATCGCGGCCATCGGACTCGTTGGAGACGCCCACGACGGGGATGCCGGCATCCTCCAGGATGACCTGGCAGCGCACGTAGTCGGTGTCGGGGTTGCCGTAGCCCTCCTCGGTGACGAGCGCGTAGTCAACGCCCAGGTTGAGGGCGATGTTGCGCACCATGACCGCCGAGCGCTCCTTCTGGTTGAGGGCGACGTTCAGGTTGGACATGATGACGCCCACGAAGTTGTAGTCGATCCCGTCGTGCTTGAAGAGCTCCTTGATAAGCGGGAAGTTCTGGAACTCGTACGTCGACCACTTGGAGGAGGCGGGCATGAACGAGCCAGAGATGATGCACCCATCAAACACCTCGGTGGGGCTCAAGAAGGTCGGCAGGAAGTGGTTCATGTCCCAGCCATACAGCAGGTCGTTGTAGCCCATGGCCTCCATCTGGGACTGGGGCTGCAGGACGATGGCGACGTTCGGGAGGTCCTTGCGAGCCTCGTCGCGCTTCAGCACGGGGTCGAACACGTAGGTCTCGGTTTCGTCTGCGTCGACGTCCTTGATGATCTTGCCCACGTACTCGGCCAGGCGGTGTCCAGCCCAGCGAAGGGCGTGGTTGCACTTCTGCTGCTCGTGACGCTCGAACTCCTCGTCGGTATCGCCTACGAGGCAGATGTTGATGAGCTTTGACCAATAGGTGTGCTTGGCTCCCTCGCCACCCATGTCGATGACGCCGTCGCCGAACGAACCCCACTCCTTGCCAACGACCGTGACGCACGTGCCCTTCGCGGCCTTGAGCTCGCCATCACCGGCCGGCACGACCTCGTCGGTCACACCGGGGAACACGCAACGGCCATCCATGCGGACACGCGGCTCGATCGTCTCGATGACGGGGACGATGCGGGTGTCGTCGCCAGGATGCGCGATGACGATGTCAAGCTCGGTGATGTGATCGTCCTCGCCCTTGAGGTAATCGATCGCGCCCTGCTTGTCGATCGTCAGGATGCCGTCCTTGAACGAGTTCTCGCTGCCGAGAAGCACGTCCTTGACGTTGACGTTTCCAATCTCCAGTTTCATACGGCTCTTGCTCCTTTCTTCTTCCTTTGCTGTTCTTCCTACAGATGCCTTACCGTAGAGCGCCGACAGGCTGTGGACGCACACAGCCCGCTGTGGCCAAGGTTTAGGATACATAATCGCGATTATGTATCCTAATGACCAGAGGCCAGTCCAAAGCTGAGTCATGGCCGTCGGTGAAGGGTAGCCTCTCGGCTCCCAACGGGCGCGGCCACACTCGGCTCACGGCCAAGCAGGCAGGACCATCAAGCGTTTGGTGCACAGGTAAAACGAGCCGCAAAAGAGGAATCGTAAGACATGGAGTAGGGCCGCACCTCCCTTCCGGCTGGAAATGGCTTCGCTAGGACTGACTCCATATATAATAGTAATCGCAGTAAGTCAAATTCAATAGCAAACGGTCAACGGTAGTAATTCCTAGCGAACGAAAGGGTGATGCTCCATGGGAAGGCGCGGGCATGACGTCGACGAGTGCCTGATCTGCCATGCGGAGCTCGAGTACCTCGAGCACGAGGAAGCCATGGAGTGCGCGATCTGCCACCGCACCTTCCCCAGCAACACCCGTTGCGTCCATGGGCACTTCGTATGCGACGACTGCCACCGTCGGGGCCTGGACGCCATCGTGGGCGTGTGCAGGGCCGAGACCACAAGCGATCCCATCGCCATCATGGAGGACCTCATGGGCCAGCCCTTCTGCCACATGAACGGTCCCGAGCACCACACGATGGTGGGTGCGGCACTCCTTACCGCCTACCATAACGCCGGCGGTGAGCTGGACCTCGGGGAGGCGCTCAAGGAGATGCTCTCCCGCGGCAAGCAGGTGCCGGGTGGGATCTGTGGCATGTGGGGCTGCTGCGGGGCTGCGGTGAGCTGTGGCATCTTCATGTCCATCGTCACCGGCACCAACCCCTTCTCGGAGCGGACCTTTGGCCTGTGCAACCACATGACCTCGGAGGCCCTCGCCGCCGTGGCCAAGGTCGGAGGCCCGCGCTGCTGCAAGCGGGAGTCCTACCTCTGTCTGCTCGTCGCCGCGCGCATCGTGCGCGAGGAGCTGGGCGTGACGCTCACCCCCTCGCGCCCCGTGTGCACCCGGGCCGCCCAAAACCGCCTGTGCACGGGACTCGACTGCCCCTTCAGCCCCCTCCATGCCCAGAAGGAGGCCGGCGCCACCCTTCAGGGATGACGCCGGCCGGGGGCTGCGTTCTCTGTGAGGCAGGGCCCAGGCGGGGCCTAGGCCTCCTTCCGGGCGAGCGATGCGCAGAAGCGGACGTACACGTACACGCAGAGCACCACGGCGATGACCGTCTCGACGAGCACCACGGGCCCCAGCCATGGCAGGGGCGCACCCATCTTGGCCGCCATGGCCATGACCTGCTTGGAGGCGATGGCGCTGATGACGAAGGGGAAGGTGAAGGACGCCCAGCTGGGGAAGAACTTGGCACCCAGGAGCGGGATGGCCCTCACGAGCGAGATGACGTAGATGATGGTCGCGATGGCGAGCAGCGCCAGGGCGAAGGGCAGGGACTTGGGCTGGCCGGACTGGACGTAGCCGGCCACGCAGAGGCTCGTAGGCGCCGCGTAGATGCAGAACACCGGACGGGCGGGCTCGGGCACCTCGGGCAGGCGCACGTAGCGCACCGTCACCAGCACGAGCAGGGCGACGAGGCACACCAGGCCGAACCAGAAGGCGATGTTGCCGAAGGCCTCCATGCCGAAGGCGGGGGCCGTCACCGAGGCCACCACGATGCCCACGTAGACGATGTAGTAGCTCGCAAAGACGGTCTTGAGCTCCAGCTTGCGGAGGAACTTGAGGCTGAACCACACGATGAGCACCAGGTGCAGGGCCACGGCGCAGACCCACAGCGCGAAGGCGAAGCCGTGAACGAGCGGCGCGATGTAGGTGCTCAGGAGCATGAGGGCCATGGGGAAGGTGCCCGCGACGCTGGCCTGGATGGGGTTGTCGAGCGCCTTGCGCACGCCGGCGGCATCGACGACGAGCTTGCCGACGAGCAGCACGATGAAGACGAGGGAGAGCACGCCGCAGATGCCGCGTAGCACCTCGGAGTAGCTCTGAAGCAGGTTGCCGAGGGCAGCAAAGCCCAGGGCCACGCCCGCGAAGGGGATGGAGACACGCTTGAGCAGGCTCATGGAGGCCTATCCTTTCGTCGTGAAAAGGGCCACCACACCTTAGCGCGTGGTGGCCCCGCAGGGACGCTATGAGGTGCTAGGCGGCAGCCTGCTCGTCGAGGTTGGTGAGCTCCATCTCACGGCAGATGATCTCGGCCGTCTTCCTGGCGCAGAGGCCGGTGAAGTGGATGCACTGGGCCTTGTGCTCGCCGGAGGCCATGTCCATGCCACGGGTGAGGACGCGGCAGCACAGGGCATGCTTGCCGTTGTTGTCACGGAACCAGTCGTGCAGCTCATGGGTGAGCTCCATGACCTTGACGGAGCGCGGGTCCTTGGGACCGTTCTGCTCGTGGCGACCGAAGAACATGCCCAGAGCCATGACGCCGCCGTTGGCAGCCCCGCACATGCAGCCCGAGCGGCCGACGCCCACGGCCATGCCGGAGGACATCTCGATGATGGAATCGGGCAGATCCAGGCCAAAGCCGTCGCGTATGGCGGACATGACAGCCTCGCAGCAGTAGAAGCCACCGGCGTAGAGCTCCTCGGCGGCCTTGCCGATCGCGGATGGGCTGATCTCGTTCTTGGTCACCTTCACGTTGCTCTCAAGTGCCATCTCTCTCCCTCTCCTCTCGGACGGACCCCGCCCTCATGGGCTTCCGTGGACGGGGTTGCCAGCAGACCCAAAAAGCCTGCATAATACATGTGTATTATAGTATTTGATTTCATTTGAAAAAGAAAGTGAAATAGGTGGGAAGCTGCTCCCGTAGGCGAGCGGGAGCAGCGCGAGAAAGGCGACGAGACATGGCCCAATGGTTCGTAGGCGTGGACATCGGCTCGACGGCCACCAAGGTGGCGGTGTTGGACGAGGCGCTGGACACCCACAGGCTCCTGCTCATGCCCACCGGCTACAGCAGCAGAGAGACGGCCGAAATCGTGCAGGAACAGCTCCGTGAGGCGCACGTCGACGTCGAGTCCCCAGATGTCACCACCGTGGCAACCGGCTACGGACGCATTGCCGTCCCCTATGCGAAGACGACAATCACGGAGATCACCTGCCATGGCCGGGGCGCCACGCGCCTCTTTGGCGAGGAGGGCACCGTCATCGACGTGGGTGGCCAGGACACCAAGGTCATCTGCCTCAAGCATGGGCGCGTGACGAAGTTCGCCATGAACGACAAGTGCGCCGCGGGAACGGGGCGCTTCCTCGAGGTGATGGCCAACCGCCTGGGCGTCACGCAGCAGGAGATGTCCGACATGGCGCGCACGGGGAGCGACACGAAGATCAGCAGCATGTGCACCGTCTTCGCGGAGTCGGAGGTCATCTCCCTGGTGGGGCGTGGCGAGCCGCGCGAGAACATCGCCCGTGGCGTCATCGACTCCGTAGTGGGTCGCATCGCCACGCTGGCGGCACAGGGCCAGGGCGCCCCCTACTTCCTCACGGGCGGCCTCTGCGAGAACGCATACATCATCGAGGTCCTCTCGCACAAGCTGGACTCCCCCGTCTCCAGCTGCCCCGAGGCGCGCTACGCCGGTGCGCTGGGTGCGGCTCTGGAGGCGGAGCGCCACGCCACCGTGGGCGCGTAGTGCAAGGGGCCGAATGCCGTCGCTTGCAGGGCGGCCATGGCCAAGACAGGGCCAGGATGCGACGGATGGAGTGTTGTCGCCAGGCGCGGCCCCGATCCATGCGAGGGCGTCATGCACCTGTGTGGACGTCGCCTCGGCTATGAAGCGCGAGGAGCAAGCGCTCGCCCGCCAGGCAGAGGCAGCGGACGGCAGACTCGAGGCGATCCTTCCCTCCCCGTGCAGGCAGCAAGCTCAACCGTGCCTTCCCCGCATGGGAGAGGCCGAGTTCCGCTGCAGTCCCAGGAACACCCGAGTCACCCTGGAGGAGCAGATCGAGGGTTACCTCATCCGCAGAGATGACCATGACCCGAACCCTTCCGGGAGCCACGTGCAGACGATAGGTCAGGGAGGGCACGAAGAGATCCAGCGCATCCACGAGCAGACGGCGCAGGAGGAGCCGCCTGTGCGCTAGGTCCTCGGACGGGCAGGCGAGACGCTCCTCGGGGCCACCACCATAGGCAAGCAACGGGTCAGGCAGTGCCGCCACGTGCAGGGCACGCCCATGCGAAAGATCGACGAGGGCGCAGAGCAGCTCCGCGGCACCCAGGGCGAAGGCACACCCGTACGTGCCCGCCGGGGCAGGGTCGTGCTCGACGTCGTTAAGCTGGAGGTCGACGCCCTTGGGACGCTCGACGAGATGCGTCAGGACCTCGATGTCACCAGCGACCTCCTGTTGGCAGGCGAGCACGTCCCGCCCCGCTTCGTCCGCCAGGCTCGTCCCCTGCGCCGCGACGGTGACCGCACACTTGCCGCAGGCGCCTCGACCCCGGCAGGGCGCATCCATAAGCCCATGCCCAGAGAGCAGCTCGTAGAGGTTCTCCCCCTCTGCGCACTCGAGCACCCTGTTCTCGCGAACCAGACGGACGCGCGCCATCTCTCCCCCTTCTTGACATGCGAAGTCACCCTACCATTCGGCAAGGCCACAAGCGGCTCTCGTCGGAAAAAGAGCACGGTATGGGAGAACTGCTCGGGATCGGAGAACCAGCCGCCCTTGAGGACGGTCTTGAGGACGTCGGGGGTCGGCAGGACAGCTTGACGCGGCAACAGCCGACCAACGACGAGAATAACAGCCGCAGCCAAGCAGTGGTGGGTGCAGAGGAGGAGTCTCCCCTCACTCACGGCAGCTGTCAGGGAGTCCTGGCGGCTGCCGTGAGCGAAGCATGCGTTGGTTGACGTGCTACCCGACCGTAGCCACGTCCGCATGTTCGAACACATAGGGGCTGAGCTCGTTGCCCAGGCCCGGCAGGTCCGGGATCGAGCAGTAACTGCCCTCAGGCTGGTAGTCGTGGACGCACAGACGACGGTTGTAGTCGTAGCGGTTGTACACGTGGTGCTCGTGGATGGCGAAGTTGGGCAGCGTGCACTCGAGCTGCAGCGCCGCGGCGGTGAGCAGGGGGCTGGAGCACACGTGCACCTGGACGCCCACATCGTAGGTCTCGGCCATGTCCGCGACCTTCTTGACCTCGGTGATGCCACCGCAGTTGCCCAGGTCCGGCTGAATGAGCTGCACCGAGCCGTCCTCGAGGTACGGTGCATACTGCCAGCGCGTGTACACGCGCTCGCCCTGGGCTACGGGGATGTCGAGCTTGTCGCCGATGAGCTTGGTGATCTTGGGGGTTGGCGTGCAGGGCTCCTCGAAGTAGTAGATGCCGTAGGGCTTCACTGCCTCACCCAGCTGGACGGCGGACTGTGCATCGACGTTGGAGTGGTTCTCCATGATGATGTCCACGTCCGGCCCCACCTCCTCACGCACGGCGGCAACACGGTCGCGCACAAGGTTCACGTAGCGCGGGCTCAAAAGGCGCGTGGTGTCCTCGTAGCCGAAGCGGTGGCCGTCCACGTCATCGAAGGTGAGGAAGTCGATCTTGATGGCGTCGTAGCCCTCGTCGAGCGCCTTGCGGGCGTTGCGGCGGTAGTCCTCGAGGGAGACGGCCGGCGTCTTCCTGTCATCCCAGCCAAACTGCAGCTGGCTCGCGTAGCAGCGCAGGCGGTCACGCATCTTGCCGCCCAGCAGCTGGTACACGGGGACGCCGAAGTGCTTGCCCTTGATGTCCCAGAGCGCCACGTCGATGGCGGACATGGCGGCGAAGATCACGGGGCCGCCGTTCTGTCCCCAGAAGCTGGTGCGGTAGAGGTCCTGCCAGATGAGCTGGCTCTGGAGCGGATCACGGCCGATGATGAGGCGGGAGAACTCCTCGAGGGCCGCGCGAGCCGCGGTGGAGGGACAGCCGTAGGCCATGCCACACTCGCCGTCCCCAAAGATGCCCGCATCGGTGTGGATGCGGCACAGCACCGGAGACCATGCGGGGTTGTCGGTGGGCCTCTCCTGCAAATGCATGATGTCTATCTTGGTGATTCGCATAACGCCTCCAATGAGCTCAGAGTTCCACCTAGTCCATGGACCACTCGAGCGCACGATTCTTGAGATGCTCGAAAATCTGCATGACGATCACGAGAACAACAACCAGGAAAATGAAGCCGGCCCACGTTTCGGGGTAGAGGCCGTAGTCCGCATACTTCTTGACAAAGAAACCCATACCGTACTTTGCACCGTACATCTCTGCATAAACAAGCATGACAAACGAGCCACGCAGAGAGGTGACGAAGCCAGAGAGAATGGAAGGACTGGCTGCTGGGAGAATCACCTTGAAGAATTTCTTGACTCCCCGCAACTCGAGGGCAGCAGCATTATCGAGATAGGTCTTGTTGATGGTCTGGATACCTGTGATGGTTGCAAAGAGCGTCGCCCATATGGCCTGATAAATAATTAAGAAGAGCGACGCACTCCAAAAGTTAGGGGCTAGCAACAGGGCAAAGGGAGAGAGCAGAATCGAGGGAACCACGCTGATAGTGTAGATAACCGGATGAAGCACCTCGCGGGCGCGTCTGTTCATACCTAGAATCGACCCAACTGTCAAGGCGATGGTGCTAGCGATGACTAGGGCCGGAACGAGAAGGCCAAACGAGGAGAACATGTTGATGACCATCGTTTGGCTATATTCTTTGAACGCCTCCGCAACCTGCCCCGCAGGCGGGAAAAGGAAGGCATTGATGAGCTTGTTGTTTGCTATGAAGACATACAGGGCGACGAGCCCAGCAAAGATCAAAAAGGTAATCCAATATTTCTTGATGAAAGCGCCGACCCTGTCCATGCTACGCCCTCTCTGTCCTCTTCCGTCGCCAGTGTTCTACTTGTTTTGATTCTCAAAGAACTCCTTGCGGCTCGCCCACCACTCGGGATACTCATCCGCATGCTCCTCGGAGATCTCCTTAAGGGCGTTCTCATAGAAGCTCGTGTCGATATGATCCTCAAGTTTGAAGTTGGCCGCTTCCTCGTCACTGACAAGGTCAATCTTCTGCATGACCTCGTAGGTATCCTCAATCTTGTGCTTGACTGGGTCGATATCGGGTCTGTAGTGCTCGTTCTTGAGATAGGCAGCCACATACTCCTCGTTGGTGTTGAGCTCCTTGGCAAGAATGGTGACACACTCGTCAATATTGGCCTGGAAGTAGGCATTGGCACGTACCATGGCGCGCATGAGAGCGCGCATGGTCTTGGGATTGCTCTTGACGAAGTCGGTACGCATATCCATACGGCAGCAACCGTACTCGGACATGAGTTCATCCGCATACACGACGATGTCCACGTCATCAGAATTGTTAACGGTGTAGAGCATATCGCCCGACATATAGCCATAGTCGGCCTCACCCGCAACGACGGCAGCCAAGCGATCAGCAGAGGTGTTGGTACTTACCCAGGTAACCACCTCGTTGGGATCGTAGCCAGCCTGGATTAGGGCGTAGCAGACAGGAATCTGGGGGGCTTTGTGAGCAACGCGCTTGCCCACGAGGTCATCGATTCCGTTCCACGTGGTACCCTTCTTGGCAATGAGGTACATGCCCTGCAACATGTAGCCGCCCACGAAAGTGAAGTCCTGGCCAGTCACCATCTGCTTCAAGGGGCCGGAGGTACCCTGGTTCGACGTAATATCAATGGCACCGGAACCCAAAGCGGTCATGGCATCGGTATCGTTCTGCACGGGATCTTCAACGACGGTCAAGCCCTCGTCAGCGAAGTACCCCTTCTGCTGGGCAAGGGTCACGAAGATGTTGCCAGAGTTGGCGCGGCCCCAGTGAATAGTATCCACTTCAAGGTCGTGCGCAGCCGAGTTCGCAGGAGTTGGCGCATTGGCCTCGGAGTTGTTGCAGGCACCGAGAGCCAGACCAGCTCCAACGGCGGCGAGGTCGCCAAAGAAGGACCTACGAGTAAGGCTTCCAGAGAGATCGTGCGGCATGCTCTTTCCTTTCTTCGTACTGGTCGCGTAATCCATTGCAGGCCATAGAGGACCACGGGAGCGTGATTGGACAACCCCACCTCATTCGACGTGAGCGGTGATATCCATGTTCATGCGCTTCACGAGGTCGTTCCTGAGGCTGAGGATCCACGGATCATCGAACTGCGTCTCGCGAGCCGGACGATGCTCCGATGGAATCGAAACATCGAGGATGACTTGGCTCGGAGATTGCCCCAGCATGCAGATGCGCGTGGCAAGTAGCAGGGCCTCATCGACGTCATGGGTCACAAAGAAAACAGTCTTTTTCTCCTCCTCCTTCTGCCAGAGATCCATGACAAGATCTTGCAGACGGACCCGTGTGACGGCATCAAGCGCACCAAATGGCTCGTCCATAAGAAGTGTCGGGGGATCAATGCCAAAGGCGCGAGCTATCGCACAACGCTGCTTCATGCCACCAGATAACTCCCTCGGGAGCTTCCGATAGATGGAAGGATCCAGTCCCACCTCTATGAGCAGCTGTTCCACGCGCTCCCTAAGTGCGGCCTTGCCTATCTCTGGAAACTTTTGATGAAGACCTAAAGAGATGTTCTCCCCTGCGCTCATCCAAGGAAAGAGACCATAGTCCTGAAAGACGATTCCCCTGCTTAGGCTCGCTTCCGAAATCGGCTGGCCGCCGGAGAGAATCTCACCTGTGCTTGGCGTCTCCAAGCCAGCAATGAGCCTGAGGAGTGTAGACTTTCCACAACCGGACTGCCCCAAAAGACAAACGAACTCACCGTCTTGAACATCCAGATCAAGATGCTCGAGGATTAGTCGGTCAGTACCCTTGTACGCAAACGACAGGTCCTTGATGTGGACTCCCATGACTTCCCCTCGACCTTGACTGCTGCAAAGATTCCCGCACCCCACTACATAGAGGACAGTTCATCTGACAAATGAGGCTCAACTATAAAGAGGCACCCTCAACAGTGAGAGCGTCGAGCAAATAAGCCCGTGCTATAGCATCTCGATGAAGGCGGCGATACGCGTGGAGAGCTGGCCCGAGTCGCCATCGGAGTAGTCGGTCTCGAGCTTCATGTAGGGCATGCCCATCCCATCGCAGAGGCGCTCGACGAGCGAACCCTCCACGTTGAAGGGGTGGCAGCCTGTGAGCACGTTGTCGATCACACCGACCACGTGGTACTTGTCACAGAGGTCGCGGATGGAGTCGAGGCGGCCCTGGTTGGGCGTCATGACGGCGCAGTTGATCTTGAGGTAGTGGTCGGAGATGGCACGCAGGATGTCCGGCGCCTCCGGATCAATCATCATGCGACTCGTGCGCTCGCCGTTGCAGGAGTCGTTGCAGACGATGACGCCACCGCTCTTCTCGATGACCTCGCCAATCTTCTTGATGACGCCACCGGTGGGGCAGCCCGTGATCATGATGCGCTTGGCGGTAGAGGGCACGGGGCGCTCGCCCGCCTCATAGGCGGCCTTGTGCTCGGCCACGCTGCGCTCAAGGCTCGCGGCGTACTCCCCGCAGTCAAAGTAGAAGGTGCCAGCAAGGGCGGAGCTCATGATCTCGCAGCCCCAGGTCATCGGAGGCTCGCTCACCTGAAGCTCCGCTTGATCGATGACGGCCTGCCGCAGGCGGTTGCGCTTGCGGGCGGCGTCGCGCAGCTTCTCCTCCGTCACCTCCACGCCCAGCAGCTCCTCGATGTGCTCCTTGAAGAGCTTGACCTCGTCGTACCATGCGTCGAACTCGTAGGCACGGTCGTGACCATTGGGTAGGCGCAGCACGTAGGTGTGCTTGATGTCATCCAGAAGCTCGTACATCTTCTTCTTGCCGTCGCAGGTGGTCTCGCCAATGATGAGGTCGGAGAAGTAGGTGTAGGGGCACTTGTCCGTGAGGGCGAAGCCGTAGGTGGACTTGATGAGCGGGCAGAGGCCACGCGGGAGCACCGTCTCGGCGGCCTCCACCGTCTCGTCACTGGTGCCACAGAGTCCCACGCTGGAGACGCCCGCCGCGTCCAGCACCTCGAGTGGTGCGTAGGAGCAGAGGTAGCCCGCGAGGCGACCACCACCCTCCTTGAACTCCTTCACGCGCATGAAGTTTGCCTTGCGCGTGTCGTTGTACTCATCGAAGGTCTTGGGCAGCGTGACGGTATCCGGCATGGCCTGCGCTTCCTCTCCCGCACCGTACCTCGTACAAGCTGGGGTGTGGCACGATCCCGTGCATCTGTCTATTTGGACAATAGTATAATATTAATCGCGATTAATTTACACGATTCTACCGTACGTATTTGTCGT
>NZ_AWEZ01000059.1 GCF_000468755.1 Olsenella profusa F0195 | reverse complement strand
CCTCACCCGCTTCCTCCCTGGGTTTCTATGTGGCGGTGTCACCCTGCATCATCTGGGATGGCGTGATACCGAAGAAGCTCCTGAACTGCCTGTGGAAGCTGCTTACGCTTGAATAGCCCACAAGCGAGGCGACCGCCCGTACGGAGGCGTTGGGTTCCTGGAGCAGTAGCGCCGCTCGGTTCATGCGTTGGGCGTTGACAAGTTCGGAGAACGTACGGCCTGTCTTCCTCCGGAGCAGGCTCGAGAGGTAGCTTGGGTTGTACGAGTAACGCTCTGCGAGCTCCGTGAGCGTCACGGAGTCAGGGTGCGTGGAGATGTCGTTCAGAATGAGTGACACGACGACGTCTGCTGGGGCATGATGCCCCTCGGGGGCGACACTTCTATCCATAATGACATGATAGGCCACGACGAGGGCATCCACCTCCACTTCCCAGTCCGTCTGACGCTCGGAATAGGCTATGACCAGAATCTCGACGATATCCCAGAGCATATCGGCGTCATCGGGCCGTATATTGATCCACGGGCACGTTGCCCCCCTCGTTGCATCCTCTACGACCGAGCGGAGGAGATGCGAGGATGAGGGGGCAAGTGAAAGAAGCAGTCTCTCGAGGTGTCGACGGCGCACGAGAACGGTCAGGGTAATCGTATTGCCGTTACCCTGACCGCTCCCTTTGCCCTCGTCCTGCTCTGAATCCCGTGGCACGACGTCGACGAGATCGGAGTCGTGTAGGAGAAAACAGGTGGATTCGTATCCATCGGCGTGGGCGCGACGTTGGCTCTTCCCTTGCTCAGCCGCCACGATGATATTTGTGCCTGCGGAGATCTGAGCATAGGTGGTCATGTTGAGTATGTGCTGCACCGCGCTGAGGAAGCGCTTGCGAGCCATCGGCCTTGGACCTCCAGTTCTTCCGATTCCCCTCAGCTTCTGCATTGCGTGATGGAAAGTTGTTCCCTCGTCTTACAGGTGCAGCACGCGATCCTTGATCTCCTCGGTGCGTCCCTGGTTCCAGTACTGGGTCCCGATGTAGCCGCAGGTCCTGCGGGCGACGTTCATCTTGGACTGGTCGCGGTTGTGGCAGTGCGGGCACTCCCACACGAGCTTGCCATCATCCTCGGCGATCTGGATCTCGCCGTCGTAGCCGCACACCTGGCAGTAGTCGCTCTTGGTGTTGAGCTCGGCATACATGATGTTGTCGTAGATGTACTGCATGACGCGGATGACGGCCTCGAGGTTGTCCTGCATGTTGGGCACCTCGACGTAGGAGATGGCCCCGCCGGGGGAGAGGCGCTGGAACTCGGACTCGAACTTGAGCTTGGTGAAGGCGTCGATGTCCTCGCGAACGTTCACGTGGTAGCTGTTGGTGATGTAGCCGTGGTCCGTGATGCCCTTGACCACACCGAAGCGCTTCTGCAGGCAGCGCGCGAACTTGTAGGTGGTGGACTCCAGCGGCGTGCCATAGAGGGAGTAGTCGATGTTCTCGGCCGCCTTCCACTCGGCGCACCTGTCGTTCATGTGCTGCATGACGGAGAGGGCGAAGGGCGTCGCCTCCTTATCGGTGTGGCTGTGGCCCGTCATGTACTTGACGCACTCGTACAGGCCGGCATAGCCCAGGCTGATGGTGGAGTAGCCACCATAGAGGAGCCTGTCGATGGTCTCGCCCTTCTTCAGGCGGGCCAGCGCACCGTACTGCCACAGGATGGGCGCGGCGTCGGATGTGGTGCCCACCAGGCGGTCATGACGGCAGCGCAGGGCCCTGTGGCAGAGCTCGAGGCGCTCGTCGAACACACGCCAGAACTCGTCCCTGTCGCCCTCGGAGGAGAGGGCCACGTCAGGCAGGTTGATGGTGACGACACCCTGGTTGAAGCGTCCGTAGTACTTGGGCTTGCCCGGCTCCCAGTTGCCGGCGTTGGCCACGTTGTCATAGCCGTTGCCGGAGCGGTCGGGCGTGAGGAAGGAGCGGCAGCCCATGCAGGTGTACACGTCGCCCTCGCCTTCGGTCTCTCCACGGGAGAGCTTGTACTCGCGCATCTTCTTCTCGGAGATGTAGTCGGGGACCATGCGCTTTGCGGTGCACTTTGCCGCGAGCTTGGTGAGGTAGAAGTACCGGTCGCCCTCGTGGGTGTTGTCCTCCTCGAGCACGTAGATGAGCTTGGGAAACGCGGGTGTGATCCAGACTCCCGCCTCGTTCTTGACGCCCTGGTAGCGCTGGCGGAGCATCTCCTCGATGCAGAGGGCGAGGTCGGCCTTCTCCTGCTCGCTCCTGGCCTCGTTGAGGTACATGAACACGGTGATGAAGGGAGCTTGGCCGTTGGTGGTCATGAGGGTGACCACCTGGTACTGGATGGTCTGGACGCCGCGGGCCACCTCGTCGCGCAGGCGCCTCTCGACGATCCGGTCGATCTTTTCGACGGCGGGGGTGGCGCCGATGGCCTCGAGCTCGGCGTACACCTGGCGGCGGATCTTCTTGCGGCTCACGTCCACGAAGGGGGCGAGGTGCGCCAGGCTGATGGACTGGCCGCCGTACTGGCAGGAGGCCACCTGTGCGATGATCTGCGTGGCGATGTTGCAGGCGGTGGAGAAGCTGTGCGGCTTCTCGATCATGGTGCCGGAGATGACGGTGCCGTTCTGCAGCATGTCCTCGAGGTTCACGAGGTCGCAGTTGTGCATGTGCTGGGCATAGTAGTCCGCATCGTGGAAGTGGATGATGCCGGCGTCGTGGGCCTCCACCACGTCCTGCGGCAGCAGCTGGCGGCAGGCGAGGTCCTTGGAGACCTCACCGGCCATGTAGTCGCGCTGCACGGAGACCACGGTGGGGTTCTTGTTGGAGTTCTCCTGCTTGACCTCCTCGTTGTTGGACTCGATCAGCGAGAGGATCTTGTCATCCGTGGTGTTCTTCCGGCGCTTCTGGTTCTGCAGGTAGCGATAGATGATGTACTTGCGGGCCACCACGAAGCGGTCGAGGGCCATGAGCTGATCCTCGACGAGGTCCTGGACCTCCTCCACGGTGACGGTGTGGCCGGCGGAGGCGCACTCGTCCTCCACGTTGAGCGAGGCGAACCTGATCTCGCGATTGGTGAGACGATCACCCTCGGGCACCTCGGCGTTGGCGGCCTTGATGGCGTTGACGATCTTCTCGGTGTCAAACGTGACCTCTGAACCATTGCGCTTGATGATCTTCATTGGTGCCCCCATGGTGGTAGGTTTTGTTGTCGTGGGTGATGCTTTCCTGAAGACATACTTGACGGTGATATCTACTATGACACAATTTCTAGTGTTTTGCACGAGAATCTTCCACTAGATAATGTGTTTTCTCTTCGACAATTGCCACCTCCCCCTGCCCTACGTCGCTGTTTGCAAACGGCATGTGGCAAAAGCACAGGAAACGAGAATTTCCGGCGAGCGGTCGTCGAATGGCTACATTATGATGAGTCTATCGATATCGGGGACGCCATGCGTGTGCGGGCGTGACGTTCCCTCACAGACAAAGGAGCACCATGTCCATCTGGAACACCCCGCGCCCCATCCGGGCGATCTTCTTTGACGTTGACGGAACCCTTCTCTCCTTCAAGGACCACCGCGTCCCGGAGACGACGCTCATGGCCCTTGCAGAGCTCAAGCGCAAGGGCGTGATGTGCTTCCTGGCAACGGGGCGTCCCCCCTATCAGCTGGAGGAGATATCCATCGACAACTTCGAGGCCTTCATCCTGTTCAACGGCCAGCTCTGCCTTACGCGCGACGAGGTCTTCTTTGACGAGTTCATGGACAAGGGAGACATCGCGGTCGTGGTGGACCAGGTTGACCAGGGTCTCTACGAATGTCTCTTCATGGAGAAGGGGCGCTGCTATGTGAGCGGCCACAACGACGACGTGTGCGCCATCGAGGAGGCCACCGGCCAGCACTTCCAGGAGGGCGACATCCACCAGGCGCTGCATAATGACATCTACCAGCTCAACGTCTTCCTGCATCCGGGTGAGACGGGCGTGGTGACCGATGCCACGGAGCATCTCAAGCTCACGCGCTGGTCGCCGCACTTTGTGGACGCCTTTCCACGCCATGGGGGCAAGCATGCGGCGGTGCGTCGCATGCTGAGGCGCTACGGGCTTGACGCCGACGAGGCGGCCGCCTTTGGTGACGGCGGCAACGACCTCGCGATGTTTGGCGTGGTGGGTACCTCCGTGGCCATGGGCAACGGCAACCCCGAGGTCAAGGAGCAGGCTGACTTCGTAACGAGCGACGTCGACCACGATGGCATCTACAGCGCCTGTGTGAAGCTGGGCCTGCTGTAGGCTGAGATGGGTGGATGATGACGGAGGGAGCACCCATGGCCATGGCATATGACGAGTTCTTGGAGCTGGCACGTGCCTCGCGCAGCTATCGCCGCTTTGACCCAGGTCGCCCCATCCCATGGGACGACCTGCTGGCGCTTGTGGCGGCCGCCCGTCTCGCCCCATCGGGCAACAACATGCAGCAGCTGCGCTTTCGCCTGGTGACGGATGCCGATGCCGTGGCCTACTGCTGCGCGCACCATGGGTGGGCGGCACGCTACCGGGAGTGGGCGGGCCCGAAGGAGGGCGAGCGTCCCTGCGCCTACATCGCCGTGTGCGTGCCCAGGCAGATGGTCACCACCCCCATACGCCTCGTGGACGTGGGCATCGCCGCCCAGACCCTCATGCTGGCGGCGACGGCGCGCGGCATGGGTGGCTGCATGATCAGGAGCTTCGATGCGACGATTGACGAGCGCCTGGGTCTTGACCGCCAGGGACTGGCCTGTGCGTTGCTGCTGGCGTTGGGCTACCCTGCCGAGACGGTGGAGTTGGATGATGCCCAGGGCGGCGACGTCGCCTATTGGCGCGACGGTGCCGACGTGCACCATGTGCCCAAGCTCTCCGTGAAGGAGCTCCTAGCCTAGGGGTTCGCCAGGCCCCTAGGCAGCGTCCGATGTATGGGCGGTGGGATCGGGCACGGTCTGCCTGAGTGCTCCGGTGAGGTCCAGGTCGATATCCACCTTGGTGCCGATGCCGTCTATCATGCCGCTGCGTGAGTACTGCCATATGCCGAAGGCGATCTGCGAGGTGGGCGCGCTCTCATACTCCGCATACCAGAACCCATAGGGGGCAAGCCGCGCGAGGTCCATGCGTCCGAGATCGTACTGGTTGCCATAGACGACGGCGTTGTAGCCCCTCTCGCGGATGCGCTCGCAGAACGCCACGGTGACGGCCGTGCGTTGATCGTTCGTGAGATCGCTCACGCGCGAGTCGTTGGTCGACTCCGGTTCCAGGTCGAAGGCGACGGGATAGGTGAGCTGGCGGCCGCCGATGTGGTCGATGACGTAGTCGGCCTCCTCGATGGCCTCGTCCTCGGTGGTTGCCTGGGAGAAGAAGTACACGCCCAGGCTCATGCCCGCGTCGAGCACGCCGTCCATGTTCTGCTCGGCGCGTGAGTCTGCCACGATGTCAGGCGTGGTCGAGCCGCGGTAGCCCACACGCACGTAGGCAAAGTCGACCCCCATGTCATGGACGGTCGGCCAGTCTATGGCCCCCTGGAACTCCGAGACGTCCACGCCCACGCGGGAGGCGACGGTGCCATTCACGCGGTACTCGTGGAAGTAGCCGGGATGCGAGAGCCTGCTCCAGTCATAGGGGTTTGCGAGCACGTCGTCGGGGGAGACGGCCATGGAGATGGGCGCTGGGGCGGGCGTGAGCTCCTCCTCGATGAACGTCGTGACGGGGTCGGTCGTGGCCTTGAACGCGGTGAGGCGCAGCGCGAGCGCGGCTACGAGCGTCAGGGCCAGTATGATGAGCGGCCGCTTGCGCAGGCGCGGGCCCCTGCGGTGCGCACGGGCGCGCGCCTGGCGCCGCTGGCCTGTCTGAGGGGGCGCCATTGGGGCGCGACGGGCGCCGCGCCTGCCGCTGCGCTTCGTGCCCGTTCGCGCGGTGGGGTGAGCCGCGCGCCGGGCGCGTGCGCCGCCGCCTCTGGCCGTCCTACGGGAGCCCATCTTGGAGCTGCTGCGCCTTGCCGCCACGCTACCTGCCCGTGCGTTCGGTAACGATACGATCCATCATGCCGGCTGCGCCATGGACACATGCTTGGAGCATCTGGCAGCTGACCCGCACCAGGCGGCGGTCGCCGTCGGGCATGTCCCGCAGGCGGGACGTTGGGCCATGTCCGTGGCTGTCATGCAGGGGGGCGTCTGCCACCTAGACCATCTCCTCGGGCTTGAACGCCTCGTCAAATTGCTCCCCCGTAAGATACCCCAGGGAGGTGCAGGCCGTGCGGAGGCTCGTGCCCTCGCAGTGGGCCTTCTGTGCCACCTCGGCCGCGTGCTCGTAGCCGATATGGGGGCTGAGGGCCGTCACGTTCATGAGCGAGCGATGCAGGTTGTCGTGCATGCGCTCGCGATTGGCCTGGATGCCCTGGACGCAGTTGACGTCGAAGCTGCGGATGGCGTCCGCCAAGAGGCGGCAGCTCTGCAGGAAGTCGTAGGCGATGACGGGCATGAACACGTTGAGCTCGAAGTTGCCTTGGCTGGCGGCGAAGCCGATGGCGGCATCGTTGCCCATCACCTGCACGGCCACCATGGTGAGGGCCTCGCACTGGGTGGGGTTCACCTTGCCGGGCATGATGGAGCTGCCCGGCTCGTTGGCGGGGATGGTGATCTCGCCCAAGCCGTTGCGCGGGCCACAGGCCAGCCAGCGCACGTCATTGGCGACCTTCATCAGGTCGGCGGCGAGCGCCTTCACCGCGCCATGGGCGAAGACGAGGGCATCCTTGCTGGTGAGGGCATGGAACTTGTTGGGGTCGGTGCGGAAGGGCAGATCCGTGAGGTCGGCGATCCTGCGTGCCACGAGCTTGTCGAAGCCTGCGGGGGCGTTGAGCCCCGTGCCCACGGCCGTGCCGCCAAGCGCCAGGCGGTAGAGGAAGGGCAGGACGTGGACCATCTGATCGAGGGGCGTGGCCACCAGGCCGCGCCAGCCATGGATCTCCTGGCTGAAGGCGATGGGCACGGCGTCCTGCAGGTGCGTGCGCCCGCTCTTGACGACGCCCTCGTTCTCCACCTCGAGGCGCTTGAGAGTGTCCATGAGGTGTTGCGCGGGTGGGACGAGCTCGTGGGCGAGGGAGAGAGCCGCTGCCATGTTGAGGGCCGTGGGGAAGGTGTCGTTGGAGCTCTGGCTGCAGTTGACGTGGTCGTTGGGATGCACGGGGCGGGGCAGCTCGATGCCCCGCTCGCGGGCGAGGCTGTTCGCCAGGTGGGCGAGGACCTCGTTCATGTTCATGTTGGACTGCGTGCCCGACCCCGTCTGCCATACCCTGAGGGGGAAGGCGTCGGGGCACTGTCCGACAAGCACCAGGTCCGCTGCCTGCTCGATGAGGGCGCCATAGGGTTCCTCGAGTGCGCCCAGCTCGACGTTTGCCTGGGCGGCGGCCTTCTTGACGAGGGCGAGGGCATGGATGATGCCGCGGGGCATGGTCTCGGTGCCGATGTGGAAGTTCTCGAGCGAGCGCTGGGTCTGCGCACCCCAGAGGGCATCGGTGGGGACCCTCACCTCGCCCAGGGAGTCATGCTCGATGCGCCAGGCCTCATCTGCCCGTTGTTGATCCATGCGCCCTCCTCAGTTGTCTGCGCGGCAACATTCTAGTGGAGTGACGAACGCGACGCAGACGGCGGGTTGAGCGGTTCCCTGAGCTATCTCGGGCCGCCCTGTCACGCCATGGCCGCCTCGTGCGAGCCGTCCCACCCCCGTGGGTGCCCTTTGCTGGCTGTGGGTGCCTCTCTTCCGGATGAGGCTCACAAAACGGCAGGTCGCAAGCCATCAACGCAGGAGAGGCGCACCCACATGCAGCGATTGGCACCAACATGCGAGGGGCACCGCACCCACGGGCTATGCTCTGTCTGCCGTGGCCCTGACGCATCCAGCCTGCCCCGCTATGCGAACGCCCTGCGTCAGTCCTCGTCCGTCCCATGCGCGAGCATGTTGTGCGTGACCTTTTTCAGGATCCTGCGCAGGTCGTCCGCCTCCTCGTGCGTGAGGCCAAAGCACTGTCCCATGGCACGGGGCACGGAGCGTGCCTGCTCGCGCAGCTCCATGCCCCGGTCGGTGGCACGCACATACACCTTGCGTGCGTCCTGGCAGGAGCGCTCGCGCGAGATAATGCCTCGCCCCTCCAGCTTGCGCAGGAGGGGGGTGAGGGTTCCGGAATCCAAGAGGAGGCGCTTCCCGAGGTCATGCATCGTGATGGCCCCCTGCTCCCAGACGACCATGAGTGCGATGTACTGCGTGTAGGTGAGCCCGAGCGGCTCGAGCAGGGGAGCATAGCGGCGCACGACCTCCTTGGAGCATGCGTAGAGCGGAAAGCAGAGCTGCCTGTCCAGCAGGAGTAGGTCGTCGTCCGTGGTCGATCGTGCGGCCTTGTGTGCCATGGGTGGGTACCTCCCCCCAGCTGGTGCCTGTGGTCTAGAGGGCCGCCTCGATGGCGCTGCGCACGTCCGCCATGTCCGTCGTGGGCTCGAAGCGCGCGATGAGCCGGCCGTCGCGACCGATGAGGAACTTGGTGAAGTTCCACATGATGTAGGCCTTGTCACCGAACCTCTTGTTGTTGGCAGCGGCAAACTTCTTGAGGCCCGCGGCCTTGAGGCCCTTGCCGAAGCCCTCGAAGGGCCTCTCGGTGGCAAGTGCCGCAAACAGGGGGTCGGCGGTCTCGCCATTGACGTCGATCTTCTTGAACTGTGGGAACTCGGTGCCGAACTTCATGGTGCAGAACTGGTGGATCTCGTCGTCGGACTCGGGCGCCTGGCCGGCAAACTGGTTGCAGGGGAAGTCGAGGATCTCGAAGCCGCGGTCCCTGAAGTCGGCGTAGATCCTCTCGAGGTCCTCGTACTGTGGGGTGAAGCCGCAGCCCGTGGCGGTGTTGACGATGAGCAGCACCTTGCCCTGGTATTTGGTGAGGCTGGTGGTGGAGCCGTCGCGCTCGGTCACGGTGTAGTCAAAGTAGCTCATGGGAGTCCCTTCCGTAAGGTCATGCGAACGATGCCAGTATGCCCCGCCTCCGTGCGCGAGGCAGTAAGAAAATTGCGCGCAACTAATTGTACACAATTGAGAAAGCTATCGACCCCGTATGGGACGACCGTGGCCCTCCCTCGTATGGGCGCCCTTCACCACTCCCATGGGTGTCAATCGATCCATGTGGGCGTCCCTCTCCCAGATGGGCCACCGGCGATCTGCCGCCGTATGGGCCGCCCGCGGGAGAAGGGCGCCCATACGCCGCAATTGGCGGCACACACATGCGGCGCGGCCGCACCCACACGGATGGGGCCCATGGCAGTGAAATAGCATCCTGCCGAGATAATCCCGCGCCATCCGTGGTATGATTAGCAAAGTTGTGTTCGCATCGAAAGGGGAGTCATGAACGAAACGTGGAAGACCAATGTGGGCATGTCCATCCTGGGCGCGGTCGTGGGCATAGTCGTCAATCAGCTGCTCACCAACATGGGAATGGCCGGTAGGGTCATCAACGCCATCCTGATGGTGCTCTTCATCGTGTATGCCCTGGTCTGGTATCCATCCTACTTCACAGACGGTCCCAAGCTCACGAACGCAGGGACCATCTCGTTCCTCAACCTGTTTGCGGGTGGCATCATCTTCGGCTGCCTGTGGAACTACAACCTGACGAGGCACACCAAGGGCGTCTCCAACGTCGTCTTCGTCGTGTTCGCCGTCATCTCCATCCTGGCGTTCTTCTTCGTGCTGCCATACGTCACCCTCACGTTAGGCTAGGTCAAGGGCCCACAGACTGAGGTGCCTGGGCGGCCGGCTTCGTGCCGGCCGCCCTCTTCTCTGGCTGCCGTCACCATCCCCATGCCCGCGCGCGTACGTCTGCAGGCGCCTGCATGCGTCTTGCCCAATTCTGTCCCGTGGGGCAGGGCGTGCGCCCTACCATGCCAGTGAGCATCTGCACGCCGCCTTGGGGGAGGCGCATCACGGAGGGGAGCATCCCATGCCCAAGAGTCTCCATGCGAAGCTGTTCGAACCCATCACGGTGCGTAAGACCACGTTCAAGAACCGTATCGCCTTCGCCCCGCTCGGCATGGTGATGATGAGCGACAGCCGTGGCGGCTTCTCGCAGCGTGCCCAGGACTACTACGTCGAGCGTGCCAAGGGCGGCACCGGTCTGGTCATGAGCGGCGTCACCTTGGGAAGCTACGACGAGATGTACGCGTTTGCCACACCGTGCGCAGCCTACGACCCCGTCTGGTTCGCCAAGACCACCTGGAGCATGAACGAGCGCATCCATGCCTTCAACTCCACGATGTTCCTGCAGGTCTCCGGGGGCTTTGGCCGTGCGATGATGCCGCCGATGGGCACCACGTTCTGGGCGCCGTCCACGATCGAGAACCGCTGGGATCCCTCCATCGAGCATCGCGCGATGACCACGGCAGAGATAGACCGCTGGATCAAGGGCATGATAGCCGCTGCCGCAAGCGCCCGACACGCGCAGTTCGACGGCGTGGAGATCCATGCCGTGCACGAGGGCTACCTGCTCGACCAGTTTGCCACGGCGCTCTACAACCACCGCACGGACGAGTGGGGAGGCTGCCTCGAGAACGGCCTCAAGCCGGCCATCAAGGTGGTGCAGGGCATCAAGGAGATCTGTGGGGATGACTTTCCGGTGAGCCTGCGCTTCTCGCTCAAGGGCTTCGTGAAGGCCATCCGCCAGGGAGCGCTGCCAGGCGAGGAGTTCGAGGAGGCCGCGCGTGACTACGACGAGGGCCTGCGTGCCGCGCATCTGTTGGAGGATGCCGGCTACGACCTGTTCAACGTGGACGCTGGCACCTATGACTCCTGGTACTGGAACCACCCGCCCATGTACTTCAACCAGAAGGGCATCTATCGCACGTTTGGTCATCGGATGAAGGAGGACGGCATCAAGACCCCCATCATCCTGGCAGGGCGCATGGATGATCCCGACATGAGCGTGGGGTCCCTCGGTCCCGACTGTGACATGATCGCCCTCGGGCGCCCGTTGTTGGCTGACGCCGCCTGGCCCAACAAGGTCAAACGCGGCCAGATCGAGGAGATTCGCCCGTGTCTGAGCTGCCATGCCGGTTGCATGGCACGCCTGGAACAGGGTCAGCAGATCTCCTGTGCCGTCAACCCCGCCTGTGGGCGCGAGCGCACGTTCCGCCTCGTCCCCACGACCGAGCCGAAGAAGGTCCTCGTCGTCGGCGGTGGCGTGGGTGGCATGGAGGCTGCGCGCGTGGCGGCCCTCCGCGGTCATGCCGTGACGCTCTGGGAGAGGACCGACCGTCTCGGTGGTGAGCTGCGCCTCTCGGGCGCGCCGGACTTCAAGCAGGATGACCTCAAGTTGTTGGCCTGGTACGAGCGCCAGCTCAGGAGGCTCCCCATCACGGTGGAACTGAACCACGAGGCAACGGCGGCCGAGGTGGACGCGAGTGACTTCGACGTGGTCGTCGTGGGCACGGGAGCCACGCCCATCAGCGTCGACCTTGGTGGGCCGGCGGGCAAGACCGTCCTTGCGGACGAGATCATCGCCGGTACGGTGGAGCCTGGGGAGCGTGTCGCCGTCATCGGCGGCGGCCTGGTGGGCTGCGAGACGGCACTCTCGCTCGCACAGCACGGCCACAAGGTGACGGTCGTCGAGATGCTGCCCAAGATCCTGCGGGGCGGGGAGGGCATGTGCTTCGCCAACTACGACATGCTCAAGGACCTGCTGGCCCTCAACAAGGTGGAGGTGCTGGAGTCCACATCGGCCGACCATGTGGAAGAGGCGGGGCTGGTCGTGAGGAAGAAGGATGGCTCGCTTGCGACCGTCGAGGCGGATACCGTGATGGAGTCGTTGGGCTACCGCGCCGACAGCGCGCTCTATGACGAGCTGCAAGACAGCGACAAGCTGGTGTACAACATCGGTGACTCCAACGGGGTGGGACTCATCATGGATGCCATCTGGGACGCCTATCAGCTCTGCATGGAGATCTAGACGACAGGGACGGGCGGCCCGGCCCCCTGTGGTCCGAGCCATGCCCACCACAGGGAAGGAAGGGTGGTTTGTCATGATCATCGCCATGGCCAACGATCACGCGGGGTACGACCTCAAAGTGCAGATAAGGGAATGGCTCGAGTCCCAGGGCCACGAGGTGCGCGACTTTGGCACGCACGACAGTGGCTCGTGCGACCTCTCCGACTTCATCGTGCCGGCAGCGCAGGTGGTGGCAATGGGTGTGTGCGACCGAGGGATCTTCGTCGATGGCGTGGGCTATGGCTCCGCGATGATCGCCAACAAGTTCCGTGGCATCTTTGCCTGCGTCTGCCAGGATCCGGTCTGTGCGGAACTGGCGCGCCAGCACAACGACGCCAACGTGCTGTGCCTAGGAGGCAAGCTCATCGGGCCGGTGCTGGCCATGGCCACCGTCGAGGCTTGGATGTCCGCCGAGCCGCTCACGGCCGAGAAGTATCAGCGTCGCCGTGACAAGGTGGCCGCCATCGACAGGGAGCGCACCGTCGCGCTGTCGTGACGCCGGGCTGTCAGGCGGGGTGGGTGCTGCCTGCCGCATGTGGGTGCCGATCCCTACCCCTGTGGGTGCTGTCTGTCGCATGTGGGTGCCAATTCCTGCATGTGGGTGCTTTTCTCCTGTTCTGGCTTCTCGCGACCTGCGGCTCTGTCAGCCCCTCTCGGGAGAAAGACACCCACACGAAGCAATCGGCACCCACACGACCGGATGCCGCTGGCGCTGCCGGGCATCCACGGATGCCCGGCCCTCCGGCTCTCCAGGGCCACGCCGCCGTAGCCGCTCATGGACCGCTTGGGGTTTCTCGGTACAATGTCCCCTATGAGCATCGACGCCACATACCATCCCGCGCATGGCCTCACCGCCCCCGAGGTGCGCGCACGCCAGCAGGCTGGCCAGGTCAACGGCGACGCGGACGTCAAGACCAAGTCGGTCGGCCGCATTCTCAAAGAGCATGTCTGCACGCTGTTCAATGCCGTCAACCTGTTCCTTGCCCTGCTCGTTGTCTCTACCGGCCAGTGGCGCAACATGCTCTTCATGCTTGTCGTCCTCTGCAACCTGGCCATCGGGACCCTTCAGGAGGTGCGTGCCAAGCGCATGGTGGATCGGCTGACCATCCTCACGCGGCAGCGCGTGCGCTGTCGGCGCGATGGCCGCACCATCGAGCTTCCGCCGTCCGACCTGGTGCTCGACGACGTCATCCTGCTCGCCCATGGGGACCAGGTCCCGGCGGACGCGCGCGTGCTCTCGGGAGAGGCGCACGTGGACGAGTCGCTCCTGACGGGCGAGTCGAAGCCCCTGCCCAAGGTTGCGGGGGACGAGCTGCTCAGCGGCAGCTTTCTCGAGTCGGGCAGCGTCGTCGCGCGCATCGTGCGCATCGGTCGGGAGGGCTATGCCGCCCGCATCAGCGCCGAGGCCAAGCGTGACAAGCGGGTACGCTCGCAGATGCTCGACGCCATCCACCACATCATTCGCCTGGGGACATTTGCGCTCTTTCCCTTGGGCATCGGCCTCTTTCTGCGCATGTGGCTCTCGGGGCGCTTTGCGCTCGATGACGCCATCCTCTCGACCGTCGCCGCCGTCGTCGGCATGATCCCACAGGGCCTCGTGCTGCTGGTCTCCAGCGTCCTGGCCATCGCCACCACCCGCCTGGCCCTTCGCAGCGTGCTCGTGCAGCAGTCCTATTGCGTGGAGACACTCGCGCGCGTGGACACGCTGTGCCTGGACAAGACCGGCACCATCACGACGGGCGACATGGAGGTCGCGCGCGTCGTGGCGGCGCCCGGACACGACGAGGGGGAGGTGATGCGCGCGCTGGCGGCCGTCGCGCGCGCGACGGCCGAGGATGCCAATGCGACGGGCAAGGCCCTTCTCGCCTATGCCGCCGAACGGGACGTCCCCGAGGGCGCAGCACCGCTGCGCGCGGTGCCGTTCAGCTCGCGTCGCAAGTTCTCCGGCTGTGTGACGCCAACGGGGGAGGCACTGTCCCTGGGTGCGGCGGGGTTCCTGCTCGCCGGCGGCCAGCGCGCCCAGGCGGACGAGCTGCTTGCCGTCGTGTCGCCTGACCCCTGCGAGCGCGTCCTGGTGGTCTGTCGGCACGCGGGCTTCACGGCAGACGGCATGCCCACTGGCGTGGCGGAGCTTCTGGGCATGGTGACCCTGCGCGACCAGCTGCGCCCCACGGCGCCGGCAACCATACGCTACTTTCGCGTGCAGGGCGTCGACCTGCGGGTCATCTCCGGCGACGACCCGCAAACCGCGGCGGCCATCGCCCAGCGCGCCGGCATTCCCCATGCGGAGGACACCATCGATGTCCAGACGCTCTCCACGGAGCGGCAGCTGCGGCAGGCGGCGCGGCGCTGCCACGTGTTCGGTCGCGTCACGCCGGAGCAGAAGCGCCTGCTCGTGCAGGCGCTTCAGGCTGATGGCCATGTGGTTGCCATGACGGGCGACGGCGTCAACGACATCCTTGCCCTCCGCGAGGCGGACTGCTCCATCTCGGTCGCCTCGGGTTCGGCCGCGGCGCGCAACGTATCCGAGATCGTCCTGGCGGATGACGACTTCTCCCATCTGCCCGAGGTGGTGGCGGAGGGAAGGCGCTCCATCAACAATCTGCAGCGCTCCGCCTCGCTCTTCTTGGTGAAGACGGCCTACACGGCCGTGCTGGCCCTCATGTGCATCCTCTGGCCGCCGTACCCCTTCCTGCCCATCCAGATGTCGCTGCTGTCCCTTGCCATCATCGGTGTCCCGTCGTTCGTCCTGGCGCTTGAGCCCAACCACGACCTCGTGCGGGGGGAGTTCCTCCGGCATGTGCTGGCGCGGTCGCTTCCGGCGTCCGTGTCCATCCTGGTGGCGCTGGGCGCAGCGCTCGTGCTGCGGGGCGCATGGGGGCTCTCGTCCGCGGAGATGTCCACCCTCTGTCTGGTGTTGACGGCCGCCGTGGGAACGTGTCTCATCTGGCGCATCTCGCAGCCGCTCACGCCCGTGCGTACGACTCTCCTGGTGGTGGTGGCAGCCATCGTCACGCTGGGCTGCACCGTGTTCGCCCCCGTCTTCCGCGTGGCGCTGCTCGAACCTCATACGGGCTTGTTCGCGCTGCTTGTTGGTCTGGCGACCTGCACGCTGTTCCTGAGGCTGTACGACCTCTCGCTCAGGCGCCTTGATGGCGAGGATGAGGGGACGGAACTGCGGTAGCGTCGTCGGACGAAGGTGCGCGACATGGCGTATACTTACGAACAGGTGTACGCATGTGGTACGGAGGGGCGTGTGACACGGGCCGATGACATACTCCAGCAGATCCTTGCGGATCTTGCGCCGCACGAGCGCGAGCGCGTACGGCAGGGCGGGCTGTATGCCGATGAGCCTCTCCTGCGCACGGGGCGCGACCTGCTGAACGACCGACGCTGGGGGAAGGACGCCCAGCGGGTGCGATCGCCCCATCCAGCTCGGCCCTCGGCTCGCGCACATTCCCCGACGCAGGGTCGCCCCCGGCCGCTGCCGCTGTCGCCACATGAGCCTGAGGTGGAGCGCACCGCCCCGATCGAGGCCATGCGTGCCCTGGCACGGCAGCGGCGGACGGAAGGCCATGGCCCGGCTGGTGGCAAGCTCTTTGTGGAGCAGGCGCACCTTATGGCAGACTACACGGACGACCTGCCGTTTTTGGGCAACTTCTCCAGCTACTACCCCACGTACGAGGACATGCCCGACCGTGTGCTGCGGGGCTACTTCACCTGGCGTACGCACTTTCGCAGGGGCGAGGTGCTCGGCTGTCCGCCCGCCTTCGTGTTCGTGCATGCCTATGAGGTGCTTGCCGACGTGGGCGTCGAACCCGGACAGGGTGGGCTGCGCGAGCTGATCGGCCTCCATGAGGGTTATGGTGCCGATGGGCGAGGCCGTGCCCTCGATCGCTACCTGCCCCTGTGGATACGCGACTATGCGCTCGTCCACGATCTCGACCTCTCGCAACCGGCACTCGCGCCCTATGTGCAGGGTAGGGGGGATGCCGTGGTGCGGGCCGTCAGGGAGTTGCGGACGGCCCAGGATGCGCTGCTGGCGCACGCTGCCGGGGATGGAGGGCATGCATCCGGGACACGGCGGCACCTGCGCTGGGATGCGGATGTCCCGGGCCTGCCGGGACGCGATGTCCTCGTGCGGGCGCTGAACGGGGCGTCCACCTACCACATCCTCGCGTCCAAGGTGATGCGGACGCATGCGGACGATGTCGGGGGCATCCTGCCGCAGGTGTTCGCGCGCCTGGTGGAGCACTGCGAGCGCCGCCGCAAGGCGAGCTTCCTGGACGGGCTCTTTGGCGCGGCATGCACCTATCATCACATGATGTACTCCACGGCCGTGTGCGCAGGGGAGCCGCCTCACGAGGATGTGACCATCGCGCTGCCCAGTGGGGAGGTCGTGTCGTGCCGTGCGGGCGCGTGGTGGCTGACCGAGCCGTGCGAGGTGCGCTCGGCCAGCAGCGAGCTCGGCCTCGTCCTGCATACGGTCGACCGCATCCTGCGCGAGCGGGTGGGGGACGTGCCCCCGCTCAAGGAACGCCACGCACCCAAGTACCTCACGGCGCTCGTGGGGGAGGAGGTCTCCGCCTGGCTGGGGCAGAGGGCTGCGGCGCGTGCCGCAGAGGTGCACATCGACCGCTCCCAGCTGGGGAACATCCGCATGGCGGCGAGTCGTACGCGCGAGGCGCTGCTGGTGGACGAGGAACGCGAGTGGGAGCCGGTGCGGCAGGCTGCAAAGGGGATGCCAGCGGCAGCGGTTGCATCCTCCGCACGACCCACGCCTGATCCCGTGGGCGCACCGTCGGGCGCCTCGTCGCTCACCTCCGCGCAACGCGCCATCCTTCAGGCACTGCTTGCAGGGGATGTCGCCGCAGCGAGGGCCGCCGCAGCGGAGGGCGGCTCCCTGCTGTCGCTTGCGGTGGATACCATAAACGAGCTGCTCTTCGACCTGGTGGGCGATACCGTCATCGCGTTCGATGGGGACGAGCCGTACCTGGTGGAGGACTATGCCGAGGACGTGAGGGAGGCCCTTTCGTGACCATGCAGGACGAGACGGCGCAGGTGCGGCGTCCGCGCGTGCCCAAGCGCATCGCGACGGTCATCATCAACTCGCTCAAGGGTGGCGTGGTGCCGCGCATCGGGCTGCCCTACATCACCGTGGGACGTGAGGCGGAGATCGCCGCCCTCCTGCGCGACCTCGACATCGTGTCCGATGGCGGTGCCTCCTTCCGCTTCGTGGTGGGCCGTTATGGCAGCGGCAAGAGCTTCCTTTTGCAGACCATTCGCACCCATGCCATGGGCAAGGGCTTTGTGGTGGCGGATGCGGACCTCTCGCCCGAGCGGCGTCTTTCGGGTTCGAAGGGACAGGGGCTGGCGACGTACCGCGAGCTCATCGGCAACCTCTCCACCAAGACGCGGCCCGAGGGCGGGGCACTCACGCTCATCCTCGATCGCTGGATCTCAGGTGTGCAGAGCCAGGTGGTGGCCTTGGGTGTGGCGCCGGACGATTCCGCCTTCGCTGACGAGGTGGAGCGGCGCATCTTTGCCGTCATCAGCGACCTGCAGGAGCTGGTGCATGGGTTCGACTTCGCCAGGATCCTCTCGGCGTACTTTCGCGCGCACCTCGCGGGGGATGATGACGTCAAGGCCAGCGTGGTCAAGTGGTTCCGCGGCGAGTACCGCACCAAGGCGGAGGCCCGCTTTGAGCTGGGCGTGAACGTGATCATCTCGGATGACGACTGGTATGACTACATCAAGCTGTTCGCGCGCTTCCTGCGCGGGGCCGGCTACGAGGGGCTCGTGGTGCTCGTGGACGAGCTCGTGAACCTCTACAAGATCCCCAACGCCATCAGCCGTCAGTACAACTACGAGAAGATCCTGACCATGTACAACGACACCCTGCAGGGCAAGGCATCGTACCTGGGCATCATCATGAGTGGCACGCCCCAGTGCGTGGAGGACCGCCGGCGCGGCCTGTACTCCTACGAGGCGCTGCGCAGCCGCCTCACGCAGGGGCGTCTTGGGCGCGAGGGGCACGTGGACCTGCTGGCGCCGGTCATACGCCTCACGCCGCTCACCCCAGAGGAGCTGCTCGTGCTCGTGGAGAAGCTCGCGGACATCCATGCGGGGCTCTTTGGCTATGGGCGGCGCCTCACGGAGGACGACCTGGCACGCTTCCTGGAGATAGAGCTCGCGCGCGTCGGGGCGGACACCCACGTGACCCCGCGCGAGGTGATCCGCGACTTCATCGAGATGCTGGACATCATGGTGCAGGATCCGCACGCGACGGTGGAGGGGCTTTTGGGGTCCGATGACTTCCGGCATGCGGCAGCCGATGCCGGGGCCGATGGCGGTGACGATACCGCCTTTGCCGAGTTCACGATCGAGTGACCCGGTGCCTTCCTCGAGCCGTTCGTCGGGTTGCTCGTCGAGTCGTTCGCACTTCTCGCCCGTCCCTGTGGGAGTCGTATGCAATTGCATGCGGGTGCCGTACTGTATCGGGGCAGGTACACCGATTGCTGTGTTTGTGACATCTGGTGCGAGCGGACAGGGAAATGCGAACGACCCCGAGGGACCGGCCGGGAGGTTGCATACGACTCACCTCCCCATGCCTGGGCGTTCGCGTGTGGAGGCTGCAAGGTATTGGGTAAAAGCATAGCCGTCGTGCGGTCTGGTCGTGGGGCGTCCCCTAGGATAGGGGCAGTCGGCGAGGGGGAGGTGCTCTGCGTGTCTTTGGTGGACGATGACTATTATCAGCGCAATCGTAAGCTGATTGCCGACTACCTGCGCAGTGGCTCGAAAGGGCCCAAGGACGGGGCACATGGCATGCTCGGCTTCGAGCTGGAGCACGTGGTTCTGCGTGCGCTGCCCGACGGCAGTTCCGCACCGGCGGAGTACGAAGGGCCGCATGGGGTGGCCGAGCTGCTGCGTCGGTTGCGACCGCACTATGACGCCCCCCTTCTCGAGGGTGACAGGCTCGTGGGACTTGCGTGCCCCGGCGAGACGGTCACCACCGAGCCCTCCCTGCAGACCGAGGTAAGTGCCGGCCCCCATGGTAGCGTCACTGAGCTCGCAGGTGAGTACCGACGCTGGCGCTCATGGGTCGATCCCATCGTGGACGAGCTGGGGCTCTCCCTTCCAGAGCTGGGCTACAATCCCACGGCCCCCACTGCCGAGCTGCCGCTCAGCCCCAAGTTCCGCTACGCCTGCATGGATCGCTATCTGCGGGCCATCGGCAGCTATGGCCCGCAGATGATGCGCGGCAGCGCGTCCCTGCAGATCTCCATCGACTTCTCCGACGAGCGCGATGCCGCGCGCAAGCTGCGCATTGCCAATGCCATCGGCCCCGTCATGGCGCTCATGCTGGACAACGCGCCCATCCATGAGGGCAGGCCACGTCGCTACAACCTGGTGCGCACGCGCATCTGGCAGGACGTGGATCCCGCCCGCTGTGGGGTGGTTCCCGGCTCGCTGGGCCAGGGCTTCTCGTTCGAACGCTACGCCGACTGGGTGCTTGGCGTGCCTGCCATCCTGGTGCCGGACGAGTCGTCCCCGGGGGGCTGGCGTTACGTGGGTGCGCAGACCTTTGCCGCGGTGTACCGCGACCGCGAGATGACGCGCGCCGAGGTCGAGCACGCCCTGTCCATGGAGTGGCCGGACGTGCGCGTGAAGACGTACCTCGAGATCCGACAGGCAGACGCCGTGCCCGCACCGTATGCCTTTGCCTATGCGGCGCTCGTCAAGGGGCTCTTCTACGGCGAGGCATCCCTGTCGGTGCTCGAGGGCGAGCTGTCGCAGGCGGGTTCCGAGGGCGGCTTCGTGAGCGCGTGGGACGTGACGGCGGCCAAGGATGCGCTCATCCTGGATGAGGAGGGTGGTTATGGTGCGCGCGTGTACGGCCGTCCTGTGGGCGCGTGGGCCGACCTGCTGCTCAGGCTCGCCCATCAGGAGCTGGACACAGACGAGGAGCGGTACCTCGACCCCCTCGATGAGCTGGTGTCCAGTCGCGAGACGCTCGCGCAGCGATGGTTGCGTGTGCACGATCTGTAGCCTTCCCGTATCATGCTGTCTGCTGGATCGCTCCTCGGGTATATCCCTCCTGCGGGGATATGTGCGATGAGGGAGGCGTCACATGAACGAGGTCATCAAGGCGATCGAGGAGCGTCGCAGCACGCGCAGCTACAAGCCCGACGCCGTGCCCAAGGAGCTCATCGAGCAGGTCATGGAGGCCGGCACGTGGGCGGCCAGCGGTATGGGGCGGCAGTCGCCCATCATCGTCGCCGTCACCGACCGGGCACTGCGTGACCGCCTGTCCGATGCCAACCGCAGGATCATGGGCGGCACGGAGGGCACGGATCCCTTCTATGGCGCGCCCGTCGTGCTCGTGGTGCTTGCCTCCAAGGACGTGCCCACCCATGTGTACGACGGCTCACTCGTGCTGGGGACCATGATGCTGGCGGCGGAGTCGCTGGGCCTGGGCAGCTGCTGGATTCACCGCGCCCGGGAGGAGTTCGAGCAGCCCGAGTTCAGGCAGGTACTTGCCGACCTGGGCGTGAGCGGCGCATACGAGGGCATCGGGCATCTCGCCCTGGGCTACACGGACAGGCCGACGCCTGCCAAGCCACGCAACGACGGTCGCATCCTCTGGGCAGAGTAGGGCCTTGTGGGTGCCGTCCCTGAGGAGTCGTACGCATCTTTCGTAGGGGACATTCGGGGTCGTATGCAAACGCACACGACCCCGAATTTGTGAAGATGCAGGTACATAAGTCGTTGACTCTGTCGCAATACCTGCAGTACCCCATGAATTTGCGAACGACTCAACCTGATGTCCTGGCAAATTGCATACGACTCAAACGAGGCGAGGTGGGGGACGGGGACAACTGCTACAGCGTCTGCTCCGTGCGGCCGATGATGTCGTTCTGCGTCGCCCGCGAGAGCGTGTTGAAGAAGGCGGAGTAGCCGGCCACGCGCACGATGAGGTTCTTGTGCGCCTCGGGATGCCGCTGCGCATCGATGAGCGTCGCTCTGTCAACGATGTTGTACTGCACGTGGTAGCCGTGCAGGCGGTTGAAGAACGTGGAGATGAGCAGCTCGAGCTTCTGCCGGTTCTCGCTCGTGGAAAGCATCTGCGGGGTCATCTTCTGGTTGAGCAGCACGCCGCCAGTGATCTTCTCGGTGGGCAGCTTGGCGACCGACTTGAAGACGGCCGTGGGTCCCTGGCGGTCGCAGCCGTGCGCGGGGCTACAGCCCTCGGCCAAGGGCTCGTGCGCGCGGCGACCGTCCGGCGTGGCCATGGTGCCCATGCCCTGGCCCACGTTGGCCGAGATGGAGCTCGTGCCGCCGTAGCGGATGCCGCCGATGGGCCCGCGGCCATGGCGCGTGTTGGGATACCTCTCGATCTCGTCGAGGTAGGGCTCGTAGGCATCGACGACCAGTTGGTCCACGAAGTCGTCGTCGTTGCCGTACTTGGGGGCGTCGTCCACGAGCATCCGCTGCACGCGTTGGCCCTCGGGGGAGGAGAAGTCGTCCAGGATGGCGTCCCACAGCTGCCGAGGCGTGAGTCTCCCCTCGTCGAACACGAGCCTCTTGATGGCGGCCAGGCTGTCGGCCATGTTGGCGATGCCCACCTGCAGGCCGCTGATGAAGTCGTAGTGCGCGCCTCCCTCCTTGATCGTCTTGCCGCGGGCGATGCAGTCATCCACGAGGGCGGAGCAGAGCACGTCGGGCACCTCGCGCTCGGAGGCCTTGTCGATGGCGTTCTCCACGATCACGGAGGAGCGGGCCATCTCACGAATCGTCCCGTCCCAGGCAGAGAACAGCTCGTCGTAGCTGCTCATGTCCACGAAGTGGCCGAAGTCGCCGGCGAAGCGCCGACCGGTCGTGAGGTCCACGCCACCGTTCATCGCCACGAGCAGGATGCGCGGGAAGTTGAGGTAGCTCATGCCGGTGCAGCGGTAGCCCCACTTGCCCGGCACGGCGCACTCCACGCAGCCGATGGTGGAGTAGTCGTAGGCATCCTCGGGTGCCACGCCCCACGCGACGAACGAGGGGATGATGACCTCGTCGTCGTTGAGGGCGGGCATGCCAAAGCCCAGACGCATGACCTCGATGCACTCGTCGTAGAAGTGCCTATCGAGGTTCCTGTGGTAGCGCACGGTGAGGTTGGGCTGGGTGAGGCGGGTCTGGGCCACGGACTGCAGCACGAGGAAGGAGAGGTCGTTCACGGCGTCGCGACCATCCGTGGTCTGGCCGCCGATGGTCACGTTCTGGTACATGGGCATGCCGGCCGAGCCGTTGGTGTGGGCCTGGCTGCGCACCTTGTTCACGGTGAGGGTCTTGATCCAGAGGTTGGTGAGGAGCTCCAGCGCCTCCTCGCGCGTGAGCTTGCCGCTGTCGAGGTCGGCCCGGTAGTAGGGGTAGAGGTACTGGTCGAAGCGGCCGAAGGAGAGCGAGTGGCCGTTGGACTCGATCTGCAGGATCACCTGCATGAACCACACGGTCTGGATGGCCTCGCGGAAGGAGGCGGCCGGCTCCCAGGGGGAGCGCTCGCACACCTGGGCCATGAGCTCGAGCTCCCTCGCGCGGGCGGGATCGTCGCACGCTGCGGCCTGCTTGCGGGCGAGCGTGGCGTAGCGCCGGGCGAACGCGCGGACGGCCTCGCACACGATGAGCACGGCGCGGTAGAACACGTTCTTGTCGATGGCGTTGGGATCGGTGAGGTCGAGGGCGGCCTGGGCCGCGCGGGCGCGCTCGGCATAGCCCCTGAGACCCTCGCGCAGGAGCCGCTCGTGGTTGATGGCCAGGTGGGCGTCACCAGCGTTGAGCTTGCCCTCCATGCCGAACACGCCCGTCTCCATGAAGACGGACACCTCGTCGGGCAGGAGCGCCTCGCCCCTCTCGCGCAGGGTGTTGCCCCGCCAGAACGGGGCTATGGAGCGCAGCTGCTCCTTTGTCTCGTCCGTGACGTGGAACACGTCGCCGTCACGCAGCTCGAAGGCGTCGAGCTCGTCGATGACGAATCCCATGGTGTACTCGGGGAAGATCGGCGCGTTGCGGTTCTTGGTGGCCTGGTTTCCGGCGATGAGCGTCTGGTCCTCGATGTAGATGGTCATGTCGGCGAGGATCCGCTCGAGCATGCGTGCCCGCTTGAGCACGGGAGGCTGTGCGCTGTTCCCCTGGTAGGCCTGGGTGCAGAGCAGGGCACGCTCGGCGTCGATGTAGGGCCTCTCGTTCAGGACCTCCTCGCGGAACGCGCTCATGCGCGGGGTGAGGCTCCCAAAGTGCGCGACGTTCTCCATGGGACATCCCTTTCAAAAGTAAGTTATAAAACTTACGAACGTAATAATTGCACTATAGAAGTGGGAAGCCCGCACGTCAAGGGAAAGGGACGCCCCACAGCGATTGTCACGATATCTGCATGGTTGCGAACGAGAGTCGCTATGATTTCCCCTGTGCAGACAGAGGGTCTGTGTGTGAGGAGATCGCATGGGTCGTAGGGATACGCAGATTCTTTCCGCCCTGAGCGAGCGGGGGCGGATGGACGTCGCCACGCTTGCCGAGGAGCTGGGCGTCTCGCAGGTGACGATGCGCAAGGACCTCGATGGCCTGGCCGGGCGCCGCCTCGTGCGGCGCGAGCATGGCTTCGCGGAACTGGGCAGCACGAACGACGTGGCCGGACGCCTTGCCTACCACTACGCGCAGAAGGTCTCCATCGCACGCCGTGCGGCCGAGCTGGTGAGCGATGGCGAGACGGTCATGGTCGAGAGCGGCAGCTGCTGTGCCCTCACGGCGCGGGCGCTCCTCGAGTGCCGCTGCGACGTGACGGTGATCACCAACAGCGCCTTCATCGCCGCCTACGTGCGCGACCTCCCCCATGCCAGCGTGATCCTGCTGGCGGGCAACTACCAGATGGACGCCCAGGTGACGGTGGGACCCCTCGTGCGCGCCTCCGTCGCGTCGCTCTCGGTGGACAAGCTCTTCGTGGGGACGGACGGCTACAGTGCGAGCTCCGGCTTCACCAACGCCGATGCCCTGCGCGCCCAGGCCGTGCACGACATGGCCGAGCGCGCCGCGAACGTCTACGTGGTGACGGAGTCGGAGAAGTTCTCGCAGCGGGGCGTGGTCTCGCTTGATCTGTCCGGCCGTCCCGTGCATGTGATCACGGACATGGGCATCGATGACAGCGTGCGCGCGCAGCTGGCGGCACGGGGCATCGGGCTGCTGTGTGCGGGTGAGGGTGCGTAGGCGAGAGCCTATGTGAACGCCTCGATGCCGTGGTCCGCAAAGGCTGCGATGAGGCCCGCAAGGTCCTCCGGATGCAGGGCTGGCGCATCGGATAGCGCGTAGTCGCGCTCCAGGAGGGCGTACTTGCCCACACCGAGGTTGTGGTAGGGGAGCAGCTGCACGCGCGTGGCCCCCACCTCGTGCAGGCGCCCCGAGAAGCCTTCGGCGCTCGTGGTGGGGTCTGTAGGATCGAAGTTGAAGCCGGGGATGACGGGGATGCGCACAAGGACGTCCGCACCACGCCCAATGGCCCGGGCGATGTTGCGCACGATGGGCGCGAGCGGTGCGCCGACCACCTCCTGGTGGCGTGCGTCGTCCCAGTGCTTGAGGTCGCACAGCAGGAGGTCCATGCGCTTGGTGACGCGCCGGAAGGTGTCCCAGCTGGCATACGAGGTGGTCTCGATGCAGGTGGAGATGCCGCGCTCATGGAGGCGGTCGGCCAGGGCGCAGACGAAGCCGGGCCACAGGAGCGCCTCTCCACCGGAGAAGGTGACGCCGCCACCCGACTCCGCGTAGAAGGGGACGTCCTGCAGACAGACTGCGAGGACGTCCTCGAGCGAGCGCCTCTCGCCCGAGACGGAAAGGGCGCCGGCGGGACACTCGCGCACGGCTTGGGCCGCGAGGGCACTCGTCGCGTCCACGCTTGCCACGTCCACGTGGCGCTTGCCGTCCCGCACCGAGGCCCGGGCACCATGGGGCGCGAGGAGCCCCAGGCAGTGCCCGCAGCCCGTGCAGGCCGTTGCGTTCCACTCCATCTGGGGCTCGCGCGCCTGGCTCTCGGGGTTCGAGCACCAGGGGCACAGGAGGGGACAGCCCTTGAGGAACACGGTGGTGCGAATGCCCGGTCCGTCGTTGACGCTGAACTTCTGGATGTCGAGCACGGTTGCCGTGATGTCGGTGCCGTCGTGTGCCATGGACGCCTCCTCGTTTCCGTTGCCATGATACGACTCGCTTCGCTCTCTGGGGTACAGAACTTACGAATGAAATAAAAAATATTTTCGTACAAAGTAATGGCAAAGCGGTATAGTGCGCATAGACGGAACGATCACAGAGGAAGGGACCTCCCATGGAACTGATTCTTGACACCGCGGATGCGCAGGCCGTGCATGAGCTCTCGGAGATGCTCACGATTTCGGGTGTGACCACCAACCCCACCATCATCACGCGGTCGGGCAAGACCCCCGAGCAGGTGTGTGCTGAGATGGACGAGGTCCTCGCCCCCGAGCAGAAGCTCTTCGTGCAGACCGTCTCCACCAACTACGAGGGCATCCTTGCCGAGGGGCGTCAGATCTGCGCGCTGCGCACGAACGTGTACGCGAAGGTTCCCGTGACGCATGACGGCCTGCGTGCCATCAAGCAGCTCAAGCGTGAGGGACTCGGCGTGCTGGCAACGGCCATCTATTCCGCTGACCAGGCGTTCTTTGCGGCCATGAACGGTGCGGACTACCTGGCGCCCTACGTGAACCGCATGTGCGACTACGGCGATGGCATCCAGGCGGTGCGCGAGCTGCAGGAGATGCTCGAACTCAATCAGCTGCCCGCCAAGGTCTGTGCCGCATCGTTCAAGAACGGCAGCCAGGTGCACGAGCTGATCCGTGCGGGCGTGGGCGCCGTCACGGTGCCACCTGACGTGCTGTATGCCATGCTCGACCACCCGGGCACCAAGGTCGCCGTGGACGAGTTCAACGCGGCATGGAGCGCAGCCTTCGGGCGCGACACGTTTGCGTAGGCGACCTCGGTGGGCGTCGCTGGCTTCGTCTGCGTCTGTCGGAGTCGTATGCAAATGCATACGACTCCGTTTTCGGATACGAGCAGGTATACGGGTTGTTGTCTCTGAAATAACTGCCGCAAGGCTCCACTGACCGGCAAAAATTTGCGAATGACTCAAAGCAGCCGTACCTATCCGTTGACGACGACGGCCTTGCCGAAGCCATGCGACCCCTCGAGCCAGCGATGCGCCTCGGGCAGCTGGGCCAGCGTGAAGACGCGCTCCGGCGTGGCGTCGATGTCGTGCGTCTCCACGAAGGAGAGCAGCCCGTCGAGCGCCGCCCCGCTCACGTGGCCCGAATAGAAGCTCGTGAGGTAGCCGTCCTCCGGTAGGTCCATGATGGGGTCGAAGCCATCCATGTACCATTGGCCACCCAACTGCCCCGTGCTGCACACGATGCCACCCGCCCTCATATGGCGACAGGTGTCCTTGAGGGTGGCCGGGCCCACGAGCTCGAGCGCACGGTCGAAGCGTTCGTTCGTCTGCAACCTGCCGTCCGTGTCCAGCACGCAGGCATCGAAACCGTTGTCGAGCAGCAGCTGGGCACGGGCGTCGGTGCGGGTGGTGCCCACCAGGTGCAGGTGCGGCTCGGCGACCCGGGCGAGCCGCGCGAACGCCAGCCCCACGCCACTGGTCGCCCCGCGCACGAGCAACGTCTGGCCAGCCTCAAGGCGCAGGTTCTTCAGGGAGCCGAACGCCGTATGGTACGTCTCGGGAACGGCTGCCAGCACGTCCCAGGGGAGGGAGGTCCTCACGGGGTGGATCTGCTCGTTGGGCAGCAGCACGTACTCGGCGTAGCTGTCATCGAAGGCACGACCCATCTCCCCCATGATGGAGACGACCCGCTGTCCCTCGGGCAGCCGGTGCGGGTCGGTCGTGACGGCCATCTCGCCCACGCACTCGATGCCCAGGATGCGGGGGAAGCGCACGGAGGGGGAGAGCCCCTGGCGCGTGAACACCTCGGAGTGGTTGAGGCCAAACGCCAGCACGCGCACGAGCGACCAGCCCGGCCTCACGGCTGGGACGGCCACCTCGGCGGGGCGCAGCACCTCGGGGCCACCGGCCTCGCTCACCACGACGGCACGCATCGTCTCGGGAACCCCCATGCTACCTCCCCGCCACGAGCCGTCGGACGAAGTCCGTGGCGGGTGCCTCCACCAGCTCGTCGGGCGCTGCGTACTGCTGGATGCGTCCGCCGTCCACGACGGACACGCGCGTTGCCAGGTGCAGCGCCTCGCGGATGTCATGCGTCACGAACATGATGGTGATGCCCGTCTCGTCAAAGATGCGACGCAGCTCGTGCTGGAGCTGCTCGCGGGTGATCTCGTCCACGGCACCGAAGGGCTCGTCCATGAGCAGGATGTCCGGCGAGGCCGCCAGCGCCCGCGCGATGCCCACGCGCTGCTGCTGGCCACCCGACAGCTCCGCGGGATAGCGCCCCAGCAGGTCGTTCTCGAGACCCACGATGCCCATCCACTTATGCACGGCCGCGTGTGTGCGGGCATGGTCGCTGCCGTTCCAGAGGTTGGGCACATAGGCGATGTTCTGCTCCACCGTCATGTGCGGAAAGAGGACGCTGCCCTGGATGGCATAGCCGATGTTGCGGCGCAGCTGCACGAGATCGACGTCGCGCACGTTCCTGCCCTCCACCAGCACGTCGCCCGACGTGGGCTTGATGAGGCCGTTCACCATCTTGAGCAGCGTGGTCTTGCCGCCGCCCGAGGAGCCGATCACGCACACGAACTCGCCGCGCGCAATGGAGAGGGACACGTCGTCGAGCACGAGCTTTGTGGCGCCGGTTGCCGCGTCATCGTACTCCTTGCTCACGTGGCGGAATTCGATGGCGGGGGTGTCGGCGTCCGTGCGGGGTGTGCTCTCGTTGTCGCTCATGACAGCAGTCCCTTCTGCTGGAGGTATTCGTGCGCCACGTCCTCGGGCGAGCGCCCCTCGCTCTCCACCTCATAGTTCATCTGGGCCATGTCCGCATCGGTGATGGTGTCGTTGAGCTTCTCGAGCACGCTGCGCAGCTCCGGGTGCTCGTCAAGTACCTGCTGGCGCACCACGTTGCCGCAGCGGTACGAGGGGAAGAAGCCCCCATCATCCGTGAGGACCACCGCGTCTGCCGTGCTCAGCTGCCCGTCGGTGGTGAAGACGGTCATGACGTCCACCTGCCCCTCGGCAAGTGCCTGGTACTTGAGGCCGATGTCCAAGTCCATCGTGTTGCCGAAGTGCAGGCCGTAGGTGTCGCAGAGTGCCTGGTAGCCATCCGCTCGCTCATAGAAGTCGTACTCCGCGCCAAACGTGAGCGTGTCGGCCACGCGGGCGAGGTCGCTGTAGGTATGGAGGTCGTACTGGTCGGCAACTTCCTTGCGCACCGCGATGCCATACGTGTCGTTGAAGCCGTACATGCCCACCCACGTGAGGCCGAGCTGGCTCCCATACGCATCGTTGAGCTCGTCGAACCTGCCCTCGTCATAGGTATCGGTACGGTTGAGGACCTCGTTCCAGCCCGTGCCCGTGTACTCCGGATAGAGGTCGTAGGCACCGGATTCCATGGCGGGCTCGATGTTGGCCGTGCCGCCGCCCACGCCGGTCGTGAGGTCCACCTTGAGGTCGGTGTCCTGCTCGATGAGGTCCTTGAGCATGTTGCCCATGATGTACTGCTCGGTCATGGGCTTGGTGGCGATGTGGATGGTCGCGGGCGTCGGCATGAGCGCATGCGCGATGAGAACGACGGCGGCAACGGCCGCCGTCGCCACCGTGCCCAGGACCAGCCGCCGGTTGGTGCGCTTGTCCTTGGCGCTGCTCTTCTGCATGCGATGCTCCACGAAGCCGAGGACGCCGTCCACGAGGAGCGCCAGGATGGCGCAGAGCAGCGAGCCGTCTATGGTCATGGCGGCGTTGTTGGTGGTGATGCCACGATAGATGGCCACGCCCAGGCCACCCGCCCCGATGAACGAGGCGATGCCGGCAAGGGCGACGGTCATGGTCGCCATGGAGCGGATGCCGCTCATGATGACGGGCATGGCCAGCGGCAGCTTAATCCTGCGCAGGATCTGCCCGTCGGTGGAGCCCATGCCCTGCGCCGCCTCGATGACGGCGGGGTCCACGTTCGTCAGGCCCGTGTACGTGTTGCGCACCATGGGCAGGAGGGCATAGATGACCAGTGCGATGACCGCCGTGGTGTTGCCCACCCCCGAGAGGGGGATGAGAAAGCCCAGCATCGAGATGGAGGGGATGGTGTAGAGGAAGTTGATGACGGCGAGCGTCGGTTTGGCGGCACGGGCCCTCTCGCTGATGAGCAGGCCAAAGAGGCCACCGACCACGATGGCTATCACGATGGCGATGGCGGATAGGGCCAGATGCTCGAGGACCAGCCCGCCAAACCAGCCTGCACGCTCGGTGAGTGGACTCAGCGTCTCCTGGGGCATAGGGTCCCCTTCCAGTAGGTGACGAGGCAATATGACCTATGGTGCCCCGAAGCCGTCCGAGCTATGCGGACGCGTGATGTACGGGCCAATACCTGTGTGCACATCTCCACATCTATGGGCGCAAGCCGAAAGGGGCGTCGGACGAACAGGCTGCCACCCGAACGCTGTTGGTGCCTTTCTGTCCGTGTGGGTGCGCTTCTGTCCGTGTGGGTGTCAATCGCCATGGCGCCGCCGGCAGAGGTGCAGGTCAGCGGAGGCTGTTGAGGGAGAAAGACACCCACACGCAGCAAAGGGCACCCACACGGCAGCGGATGGCACCCACATGGGGCAGCGGCATCGCTATACTAGGAACAGGTGTTCCTATCTTGGGTGTGACAGGGGAGGCGAGCATGGCAGATACGGGCGTGTTCGAGCGGCTGGCCCCCTTCGTGCAGGACTTCATCTACGAGCACGACTGGGAGTCCCTGCGCGCCATCCAGGTCGCGGCGGCCGATGCCATCCTCAATACCGAGGACAACGTGCTGCTCACCTCGTCCACGGCCTCGGGCAAGACGGAGGCGGCCTTCTTTCCCATCCTCACGCAGCTGTGGGAGGATCCGCCCGCAACGGTGGGCTGCGTCTATGTGGGTCCCCTCAAGGCGCTCATCAACGACCAGTTCTACCGCCTCACGGATCTCTGCGAGGAGGGCGGCATCCCCGTGTGGCACTGGCATGGGGACGTCTCCGCCTCGCACAAGGCGCGCCTGATGAAGCACCCCTCGGGCATCCTGCAGATCACGCCCGAGTCACTCGAGGCCATGCTGCTGCATCGTCACGCCGCCATCCCCAAGCTGTTCGGAGACCTCCGCTTCGTGGTCATAGACGAGGTCCACTCGCTCCTGCGAGGCGATCGCGGCGCGCAGACGCTCTGCCTCATCGAGCGGCTCTCACGTCTGGCGCAGGTGCGCCCGCGGCGCATCGGCCTCTCGGCCACCATCGGCGACCCCGAGGCGACGGCACGCATCCTGGGGGCCGGCTCGGGGCGCGACACCGTCGTCCCGCGCGTGCGGGAGCAGGGTCAGACCTGGCGCATCTCCATGGAGCACTTCTACAGCCATGGCCCGCAGGCTGCCAAGCGGGCCACAGGCGAGGAGCTTGCGCGTGCGGGAGGAACCACGGGGGGTTCGCTGCATGTGGACGCCCTCGTGGAACATGTGGAGGAGGAACCCTCCGGACTTCCCGAACGGGCGGGGGAGGGCACGGCTGCACTCGCCACCGCCACACCGGACGATGCCGCCCTGGAGGCAGACGCCTCGGACACGGCGCCCGAGGAGGCCGACCCGGGCCTCGCCTACGTGTTCGAGCACACGCGGGGCCACACGTGCCTGGTGTTCTCCAACTCGCGCGAGGAGTGCGAGGAGGTCACGTCCACGCTGCGCGCATACTGCGAGAGGAGGGGCGAGCCCAACCGCTTCCTCATCCATCACGGCAACCTCTCCTCAAGTCTGCGCGAGACGGCGGAGGAGCTCATGCGCGACCCCGAGAGCGAGCTCACCACCTGCACCACGGCCACGTTGGAGCTGGGCATCGACATAGGTCGGCTCGAGCGCGCCTTCCAGATGGACGCCCCCTTCACGGTCTCGGCGTTCCTGCAGCGCATGGGCCGCACGGGCAGGCGCGGCCAGCCGCCCGAGATATGGTTCGTCATGCGCGAGGACCCGCCCGAGCCCCGTGCGCTCCTGCCCGAGACCATCCTCTGGAAGCTCCTGCAGGGCATCGCGCTGGTCCAGCTCTATCTCGAGGAACGCTGGGTGGAACCGCCGCGCGAAGACAGGAGGCACTACAGTCTGCTCTACCACCAGACCATGGCCACCCTCGCCTCGTCGGGGGAGCTCACGCCGGCCGCCCTGGCGGCGCGCGTGCTCTCGCTCTCGCCGTTCGCGAACGTCTCGCAGGACGACTACCGCACGCTCCTGCGCCACCTCATCGATACCGAGCAGATCGAGCGGACGGAGACGGGTGGACTCATCGTGGGGCTGGTCGGGGAGCGTGTGACCAACGACTTCCGCTTCTACGGCGTGTTCGTGGAGAGCGAGGAGTACACCGTGCGGGCGGACAGTCAGGAGCTGGGCACCGTGGTGCAGCCGCCTCCACCGGGGGAGAAGCTCGCCATCGCGGGGAGCGTGTGGATCGTGGAGGAGGTGGACCACCGCAAGCGCCTCGTCTACGTGACGGAGGTCAAGGGGAGGGTGCCCGCCTACTTTGGCGAGTGCCCCGGCGACATCAACACGCGCATCCTGGAGCGCATGCGCCAGGTGCTGGCCGAGCAGCGAGACTATCCCTACCTGCGTGACAACGCACGGGCACGACTGGCCGCCGCGCGCCACGAGGCGGCTGCTGCGGGCATCACCGAGGGGGCCAGGAGGTCCGGCGGCGGGCAGTCGCAGATGTCCCTGGTCAACCTGGGAGGGGACACCTGGGCGCTCTTCCCCTGGCTGGGCACGTACGCCTTCCTGGCGCTCGAGCGCGTCATCAAGCTGCGCATGCCGACGAGCCTGGGCATCAAGGGCGTGGACGTGAGCCGACCCTACTACATCCAGTTCCGCATGGCCGTCTCGGCCGAGGAGTTCCTGGATGCCCTGAGCGAGGCCCTTGCCGCAGAGATCGACCCCCTGAGCCTGCTCTATCCCAAGGAGCTGCCCATCTTTGACAAGTACGACGAGTTCCTGCCCCCCGAACTGGTGCGCAAGGGCTTTGCCGAGGGCGTGCTGGACGTCGCGGGCGCCCGTGCCCGCGTGCTCGGGTGACAGCGCGTTCACAGGATGCACACAAATCGGGCCTCTCGGCCCAAGGGGCTTGCAAAAAGTAAGCCATAGGTTATTATAGGCCCTGCAAGTAAGACAAGGGTTACTTACTTGTGTGCGTGTTTTACCCTACCTGATGCAGGCGAACCCTCTCCTCGCACTGCAGACAGGTCCCAGGCGCCACCGGCATTCCCCCTTTCCTGTGCCGGTGGCGCGTATTGTATGGGGCGCCGCCCGCATGAGCCTTGTGGGTGCCCCTCTCGCGCATGATCGCTCTGGGAGAGGGACGCCCAGAGTCGCGTCGTGCGTGAAAATGGCATGTGCCATGCCGCCCACATGACTCCAGTGCCCTTCGAATGAGGCCCCTCATCTCTCCATCATATGTCATCCCCACCTTACTTTGAACAAGTAATGGTATTATTAGGAGCAAATAATCCCATTCTAAGGCAGGAGGACAAGGTGCAGATTGTTCCCATCAAGGAGCTGAAGGACGGAGCGCGCATCTCCGAGATGTGCCATGCGTCCGACGAGCCCATACATGTGACGAAGAACGGCTATGCGGATATGGTCATCATGAGCTCAAGCGCCTACGACGAGCTGGCGCGCAGGGCCAACGCCAACCGCACTGCTACCGCAATCCAGGAGGGCATCGAGGCCATCCAGCGCGGCGAGTGCCAAGACGCATACGAGGCTCTCAGCTCCATTAGAGGTAAATATGGCATATAGGGTTCGAGTCGCCGCCCCTGCGGCGGAGGAACTCGAACGCGCCGTGGCGTACATTGCCGTCATGCTCCGGGAGCCGTCGGCAGCGACTGTCCTGGCAGATGAATTCGAGGAAAAGCTGGATGTTCTCTCAAGCAACCCCTGTCTCTATGCGCCGGTCCTTGATATGAGCGATGCGGTTGGTGTGGAGGTGCGTCGATGTCACGTGAAGGGTTACGCGATGTGGTTCACCATCGATGATACGGAGCGGATCGTCGACGTCATCGCATTTCTGCATGGCAGGCAGGACACCCTGAGGCACCTGGGCTGGAGATTCTGAGCGAGGCGTGAGCTACAGGCGGTTCGTACCTTGCTTGTATGTGTCGGTTACTTGATTGGCTTGATGTGAGCTAACTGTCTATAGACGCGATCGTTCGAGCTATGGCTGAAATTGCTGTCATGGTCGGTGCGACCACATGGGGCAGATTCGGCTCGGATATGTGGTGTCCGTCTTGTTGCCAGGCGTCTCGAGCCATCTCGAGAGCTAGTTGGAGTCCTGGTTGAAGTCCGGTTGTCTGGATCTCACGACCAGGAACACTTAGTGGGCGTCGTATGCAGTGTGCGCTCCATGGTGCGTATCTCATGGATGAGGATGAGATGCGTCTTCAGCAGGCGACGGAGGCATTTCCCACCGCAGTCCCGAGTGTCGACTTTTATCTGACTGACCACATCTCCTGTGGGTGTCAATCGATTCGTGTGGGTGTCATTCTCCCGAACACGAACCATGAAACAGCAGGTCGTCAAAGACACATCCGGGAGAAAAGCACCCACACGCAGCATATGGCACCCACAGAGGTGGGGAAAGACACCCACACGCAGCGGAAAGCACCCACATAAAGAGCACCTCTACATAATCATGGATCGTGTCGAGAAAGTTGGTGTAAGCGGGGAAACGCCGCATAGGTAGAGAGGGCGGTCGCCGTCCTGGAATCCGAGATGACCACAAGTCGGATTCGAGGAAGGGACGACGACCGCGATGGAAATCATATCAGAGCAGGCCCTGGCGGCCCTGCGCATGCCGCGCTTCGAGGACGGCACGACCGACATGCAGGAGCTGATGCGCCAGCTGGCGGAGAG
>NZ_AWEZ01000058.1 GCF_000468755.1 Olsenella profusa F0195 | reverse complement strand
TGCGGACGCCGTGCTCCGGGCAGTCCGCCCTGGGCACGGCGCAGTGCACGACCGTCTCGTACTGCCAGATGTCGAGGTGGCGCCAGGTGCGCTCCCGGGTGTCGTAGGTGCCGCACCTCCGCCCGCACTCGGGGCACCCCACGGCCTGGCCGCGGACGTGCTCGACGCGGACGTGCAGCTCGTCCGGGGCCCCGCCGCGCTCCTCGAACCAGACCTCCGAGACCCTCCACTCCGGCCCCAGCCCCATCGATCTCTCGAAGAGCTGCGCCAGCATGCCGGCCTGCGCGTCCATGCACGGCTCCGATCGTCGCGTCCACCAGTCGCAGGAATCATACCGCCTGCCGGGAGGGAGGCGCGGTGGGAGCCCGTGTGCTACCCACCAGAAGTTTTGAAGAGCCTTATTTTTTTCGGGTTTCACGGCTTAGACAAAAGCGCCGTTTCTCTATTTCTCAGTCCTCCGACCTGCCCATCATGAGGGCCTTTTCGAACCTCCTACTCTGCCCGCCGAACTCGACGAGACGACCATGGTGCATGATCCTGTCAACCGTTGCTGTGGCCAGATGGGCGTCGCCCAGCACCGTGCCCCACCTTCCGAACCCAATGTCAGTGGTGACCATCATGCTCCTGGCCCCGTAGGTCGCTGACATCACTCGATAGAGAGGCCTTGCGCCCTCGATGCCCATGGGGATGTAGCCGTACTCGCCCATCATCAGCAGGTCCGCCCTGGCGATGTCCTTGGGGGCGGTCTCCGATCCGTTGTCGGTTGCCGCTGCCTTGAGCATTGACACCAGCGACGACGTCTCGAGGCAGCGGACCTTGTAGCCGCGCTCGGTGGCGAGAACCCCCGGCGCGACCGACGAATGGGCCTTTCCCCGACCGCATCCCCCATGGAGCACGAAGCCCTGGGCAGCCCCCACAAGGCCAAGCGACCTCGTTTCCTCGATGGCGTAGCCATCGGGCAGCGACACCTCGCCGGAGTCGGAGTCGGATAACGACTCTGGCGACGGGAATCTCGCCTGGCGCAAAAGACGTACCCCCTCGTCCTCTTCCCGAGTCGCATTCCCGTCCTTGATCAGACCGCAGGCGGCAGCGAGCTGGCCGCGTGCCGCTTCCTTTACGGAGGATGCGATGGCCGGCTTGCTGGAGCACATCGTGCGCGCCAGAGCGGGGAGCCCGCCCTCCAGCTGGCCGCGGGTGAGCCGTCCGGCACCCATCACGCGCCCCCTCCGAGCACGACGTCATGGGAGGCGAGGCTCGGCTCATCGTCGTAGGCCATGGCGCCTTGGCCGTTGGCGATGCACGACGCGGCTAGGGCCATGTCGGCCTCGCTCAGGGCCCCGGTCCCATCAGCAGGCGCCTCCATGGCCTTGGGTGTCGCTTCATGTCCGCAACCAGCGCTCACGTCGCGCAGCACTCGAAGAGAGGCACGCCTGGCGGGCTTGCCCGTTGCGCCAGGCGTTGCCGCAAGGCCACTTGGCATCGTTGCCCTGACCTCGCTGTCGCGCCAGGCACCGGGCTTGCGGCAAAGCAGGGCGAGCTGGGAGAGCGGATCGCTCGCCCGGGTGGGCGACCCGCCGTGGGCGCGGCCGAATCGGGCGATCCCTTCGCCCCGAGCGGCGAGGAGCGCGACGCGGGATGCGCCCGTTTCCATACCGACACGCTCGCAGGCATGCGCCGAACCCAGCGGGTGGCGGTGCTTACCCTCCAGGCACACGTCACCGGACTCGTCCGTCTTGGCGCCTTCGACTCTGGCTGCCCCGAATGGCCTTGCGGGAGGATCAGGCATCGAGGCGCGGTCCTCCCCGAACGGCCGGCCCTCCGGTCCGCCCTCGAAGCAGTGAGGCTTGCCGGCTCGTCTCATGCAGGTGGTGAGCAGGCGCTCATCATAGGCGGGCAGGCTGTCGATCCTCGGCATCGGCACGAAGGCATTGCGGCGGATGGCGCCCACGGCATTCCCGGCCGCTCCCCTCTCGTTGCCGGAGTAGGGATCGCAGGATGCGAGCCCGAGCCCGTGGTGGGCGGCGAGGCGCTCGAAGGTCTCGGTAGTGCCTATGGCCTCTCCGACACGGCGGCCGGCACCGGTCGCGCTGTCGAACACGAGCCTGATTGGCGCGCCACCGCAGGACTCGAAGACGGCCGCAAGCCCCTCGCAGGCGCATTCCGGGCTCTCGCCCCAGAGGCACTGTGCCAGCGATGCGTCCGGGAATGGGAACGCCGCGACGAGGCAGCGGGCCTCGCGCACAACCCCGAGGACGCGGAAGTCGCGCACGCCGAAGTCGACCTGGGCCCCCGCAGGCGCCCACTCAAGGTGCAAAGACCCGTCCCTCGCACGTCTGGCCTCGGCCTTCCTCGCCTTCACGTATCGCTGGACGGTGGCATGGGAGCCATCGTAGCCGCATTCCGCGGTGAGCCTGTCGAAGATGCGTCTGGCGGTGTGGCGCTGCCTGGCGCGGCGCTTGCGGTCCTGCAAAAGCCACGAATCGATTACGGGCTTGTATGGGTCGAGCTTGGATGCGCGCCTCTTCTTCGTCTTCACGGTGAGCGAAAAGTCGCCCATGTCGCGGTATTTGCGCACGGTAGGCTCCGACACCCCCTCGTCCCTTGCGACCTGGGCGACGCTGTCGCCAGCGTCGAGTCGCTGCCTGATTGATGGAATGGTCGGCATGCCGATCATCTTCCTTTCCGGCCTCCTTGGTCGAGTCACCGAAGCAATGACCAGGATGGCCTGGCCTGGGAGATGGTCGGCGCCCTTGCCTCATGCGAAACTTCTGGCATGAGACCCGAAACTTTTATCCCGTGATTTCCTTAGAAATTAATCTATCAATTTACCAGTAGACCAAACGGGTGATAGATCCCATTCGGGCATAGCGGCCCGTGGCAATCAACCGTGATACGATTCCCGTCGCCAACATAGATTTGCCCGCGTGGCCGTCCCCCTCTATGTTTGGCGACATCCCGGGGGGACGTCCACGCGGGCGGACGGGAATCGCATATGGACGTCAACCCCTTCGCCGCCCGCGTCGACGCGCTGGCGGACGACGAGTTCGCGCTGCTCAGGGAGGCCGTCGGGACGAGGGCGTGCCGCGACGCGCACGGGTGGGGCGCCTTCGCCGAGGCGGCGGACTCCCTCAGGCCGCGGCCCCCATGCCCCCTCTGCGGCGACGGCGGGCGCCCCGTGAGGGACGGGCGGGCCCAAACGGGTCGCAGAGATGGCTCTGCCGCGCGTGCGGCAGGAGGTACGGCTCGCTCACGAGCACGATATTCGAGCGCACGAAGGCCGACTTCCCCACCTGGGTCGCGTTCGTGTCGGCGATGTGCTGGAACTGCCAGCCCGACGCGGCTGCCGAGCTCTGCGGCATCTCCCACAGGACCGCCTTCGAGTGGCGCCACCGGGTCTTCGCCGCGGCGGGGACGAGGCAGGACTCGATCGTGCTGTCCGGGCGCGTGT
>NZ_AWEZ01000057.1 GCF_000468755.1 Olsenella profusa F0195 | reverse complement strand
CCCTCGGACCGGCCTCCCGGGTCGTTCGCAATCGCGGACGACCCGGCGTTCCGCGAGCCGCAGGCAGAAGGCCTGCCCCCGTCGGGAGGGACGCCCCCGAGGACCGTTTTGGCCCCAGAAATCGCATACGACCCGCGGGGGGCCTCCGCGCGACTGCATACGACTCGAAGGGGGCCGCCGCGAAAGTGCGAACGACTCCGAGCATCCTCGGGACACCCGCCGTCGCACTACTCAGCGTGATGAGGGGCGCGCGAAGGCCTCGTGGCCGTCCCACAAAGGGGCAGGCCCTTGACGAGGCCTGCCCCAACGATATCGAGACGTTATTTTGATGCGTGGGTGCGAGCCATGCCGCCCCAACCGTCTCGCTACTCGACGACCTTGAGCGCCAGCGACAGCGGCACCTTCTTGATGTGACGCATGTGCAGTAGCGCCACCACGAGGTAGGTGATGAGCGCTATGACAAGGTCGATGACAACAATTTGCAGGGTCAACGTATAGACGTAGTTGCCGTTTTGCGCAGCCAGCATGAACCTATACACCACGCCGATGAGCTCCCTGAGGATGGGCACGCTCACGAACAGCGAAATGACTACGCCCGCCGTGATGGAGCGCAGGTAGAGCATGTCTATCTCACTATTCTTGTAGCCAAAGACCTTCATGTAGGCGATGGAGCGTGCGCTTCTGTCGATGAGCGTCTTGGTGAGCAGGTAGATGACGATGATGAAGATGGGAATCGAGAGCCATGTGATGACGTTCATGATGTCGCCATAGCTGTCTTCAAGCTGGTCGGCAATCTTGTCGGCGTCTGCCGGGGTGTAGTCGGACACAAGGTAGCGCCGGTTGAGGTCGAGCGCCTCGTTGGAGAAGTATCCGTTGAAGTAGCCCTCGTCATTGCCGAACATCTGGTTGAACGTATCGATGCTCATGTACACATTGGTCGAGGCCGCAAGCGCAGTCGCCCCGTCAATCGTGATGTCGTAGGCGTCACCCGTCGTGCGGTCGGTAAACGTGGCGGGCTCGCCGAGCGTGATGCCGCACTTCTCAAGCAGCCCGGGATCTGCCACGATGCGTCCACCGCTCACGTCGATGTCTGGGTAATATGCGGAGCCCTCCTGGATGCCGTATATGGTGACCGTCTCGTTGCTGTCATCGAGCGCACGGCCGCACTCGAGCCGAGTAACGGCGAAGGGCTCTGCCTGGTCGATCGTGGCCTGGCTCATCTGGGCGGGGTTCACGGCGATGTCGAAGTTGTCCACCTTCGAGACGTCAACGATGAGGTTGCCAAAGTCGTTGCGTTCGTCGTCGGTGAGGGGGGCGATCTGTTTGCTCAACTCACGCGCGTGCTCGAGCAAGGTTGTGAGCTGACCGTCAGTGGCATCGGAGAGGTGCACGCCTTGTCTGGCCATGACCGCGACAAACAGCTTGTGGAAGTTGGTGTCGGCAAGGTCGGTGAAGTCATCCACGCCATAGGCTCGCATGAGCATCCTAAGCTCGTCGGAATCGTCCACGTCGGCCTTCGTGAGGTTGCTCATGAGGGCAAGTGCGCCAATGGCGTCCTTATCAAAGTCGCGGAAGCTCGAGCCTGCAGCCCGCAGGTCACCGGCCAAGTCCTCGATGAGGTCAAGGTCGATGCCGGCGTACTTCTCATTGGTGGTGATCTCCTCAATGGCGGCCCATGCGGCTCGCTCGTCGGCAGTGCCATCAATCCGCAGCTCGTCCTTGAGCGTATAGACGTGCTCCGCCGGGATGCCGCGCTTCAGCTCGACCGCATAGCTGCGAACCGACGGCATGACGGAGAGCGAGAAGAGCAGCAGCGTGTTGGCAACGAGGATGCCAATGAACAGTATGACGAAGCTCGAGGTGTTACGCAGGAAGACGCGCAGGCGAAAGCGCTGCACGTAGCTCATACCCTCGGGCAGCGACGACTCCTTCTTCGCCCCCCTGCTGCCCCGTACCTCGCCGCGCAAAAATTGCAGCGGCGTAAGGCGCAGCTTGAGTAAAAGGCCAGCGAGAAGGATTACGAACAGTAGCACAAGCGGCACAAGAACCGTCTTGAGGTAGATGTCAGGATGGAAGCCGCGCACGTAGGGAGGCAGGCTGTACGTGTTGTAATACGACTGTCGGATAGTGTCCTCCACCGGGATGGCGTACCCGAGGCCCAGCAGGCAGCCCACCGCGCCCACGATCATCGGCAGCGTGAGGTAGTGCCTGACCAGCTCGCCCTTTGTGTAGCCCATCGAGAGCAGCGTGCCGATAGCACTGCTCTCCTGCTCGATGGTGGCATTGGTGAGCAGCACAAAGATGAAGGAGAGGACGATCGTGAGGATGATCGTGAGGGTCAGGGCCGTGTTGAGGTCACCCTCGTTGTCGCCCGTGGCATAGCTGATGCCCTGGTTGTACTCATGGTCGATCATGTCGCTCACCGAGACGCCATGGTCGATGAGCACGTCGACCATGCGCTTCTCAAGGCTGACGCGATCGGCTAGGGACAGGTCGCGGTCACCAAAGGAGAACGAGTACGTGAAGGTCTGGTCACCCTTGGCCAGCGCGTCACGCGCCCCCGACGTGACTTGGCCCACACCAAACGTGAGGGCGTCATACACAGTATCGCTATTGTTCTCGAAAAGCGTGACGTAGTCGGGGAGAGACACGATGCCGCAGATTGTGAACGTCTTACCGTCGAACTCCACGGTGTCGCCCAAGGACAGCTTGTTGTTCTGCATGAACACACGGTCGAGCGCCACTTCGCCGTCTGCCTCGGGCGCACGGCCATCGGTATAGCTCACCTCATCGAAGCCCTCGCGGTCACCATAGAGGCGAACCGTCGTGTCGTCGATGGTGCGCCCGGGGATGGTAAGGCTGGCATCATAGCTGAAGTTCTCGTGCACCGTGCAGCCCAGCGCCTCGACGTCCTTGATGGCATCTGCCTTAGCCTCGAAGTCGGTCATGAAGCGACCGTCCTCGACGCTGTACTTCTCACGCATGCCGCTCATCATGTCGATGTTGTTTTGCGCCGCCTGCATGTAGCCGTTGCCGAGCCCTACGGCCATCATCAGCAGAATCAGCAGCCCAATATAGCGCCCGAGGTTATGTCTGATCGAGCGCGGGTAACGCTTCCCAAGAGGAGACATCTGCATGCCCCCTTACCAAGTCAGCTCGGACGCGGGCATGGGGGTGGGGTTGGCCTCGTCCTCGACGAGGAGGCCATCGCGCAGGCGCAGGATGTGATGGCTCATCCTGCAGATGGCATCGTTGTGCGTAACGATGACCATCGTGGTGCCAAACTCCTGGTTAACGCGCTCCATGAGCTCCAGGATCTCCTTGGACGTCTTGTAGTCGAGCGCACCCGTAGGCTCGTCGCACAGCAACAGGCCGGGCGCCTTCACGAGGGCGCGACCGATGGCACAGCGCTGCTGCTGGCCACCCGAAACCTGGTTGGGAAACTTGTTACGATGCTCCCAGAGGCCAAGTGAGTGCAGCAGGTCGTCCACAGACAGTGATTCTTTGGAGAGATACTCGCAAACCTCGATGTTCTCGCGTACCGTGAGGTCGGGCACGAGGTTGTAGAACTGGAATATGAAGCCAAGCTCGCGTCTGCGGTACTCCACAAGCTCCTTGCCGGCAATCTTGGTGATGTCGGTATCACCCACGATGATGCTACCGGCATCTGCGGGCTCAAGGCCGCCCACGACGTCCAAGAACGTCGACTTGCCCGAGCCTGAAGGGCCGAGGAGGACACAAATCTCGCCCTTGGTGATGGTGCAGTCGATGCCTCTCAGCACCTCGACGCGCGCCTCTCCCTCGCCATAGTGCTTCTCGACACCCTTGACGACGAGGTATGCCTCATCTTCTGCCATGCTGCCTTCCCTTCTTCCCGTACGGACGCCAATGGGTGCCGGGTCACTGCCTGAAGTTTGGATGATCTAACTCCTATCAAAGATAATACTAGCTGTTGCTACCTGTTTGTATGCATCCTTTTTCGCGAGTGGTCTGTCGTGTCTGGCGGGGCATGTCACTGCCAGCGTCGTACTCGGCGTGCGCCACCGAGGTAAGCAGCATAATTCGGTTGAGCTGGTTGATCTCGCTGGCACCTGGGTCATAGTCAATCGTCATCATGTTGAGCCCGGGGTATCTACGACGCATCTCCTTGATGATCGCCTTGCCCGCGATGTGGTTGGGCAGACACGAGAACGGTTGCAAGCACAGGACGTTGATGCAGCCATGTTCGACCAGTTCGGTAACCTCGCCTGCAAGCAACCAGCCCATGCCGCAGGTATTGTGTCCCGAAATCACTCGTGTCCCCCGCTCGCGCAAGGCGCAGAGGTCGAACGGCGCATCAAAACGAGACGAACGCTCAAGCGCACGGGTGAGTACGGCACGCATGCTCTCGAGGGTCTTGATCGCAGCTGCCACGCGTGCTGAGGTGCCGTCGGCTTCGGTTGCGTCTGACCCTTGCGTACCTGCACGGTCGCCACTCATCTCAAAGAGCAGATAGTTCATCAGGCTTCCCACCACCGCCTCACAGCCCTGTGTCTCAATGATGGCTACGATGTCATTGTTGCCGTCGGGATCGTACTTCGTATGTATCTCGCCCACCACGCCCACACGCGGGCGACTCCCGTCGTCTACTAGGGTAAGTGTGTCGAAGTCTGCCACAATGGCCGCGACATCATGGGCGAAGCTTGCGAAAGTGTAGCCTGCCAACGCCTCCTTGCACCGATCCATCCACAGCCGGAAGAGCGCATCGGCGGATCCCGGAACCTGCTCGTAGGGACGCGTGCGGTGCAGACATAGCATGAGGGCGTCACCAATGATGCAGGCGCGAGCCATGTCGACGAACGTCTTCATAGACGATCGGAAGCCAGGGTGACGACCATCAAACGAAAGCAGCGATGACGAGATGATGGGCGCCTTCGCAAAACCCGCGTCACGCAGGGCCCGACTGATGGCTGAGAGGTAGTTGCTCGCACGACAACCGTCTCCGGGATTGGTCATCATGATGGCCAGGTGGTGCGGGTCATACCTGCCCGAGAGCACCGCCTCCATGACCTGCCCCACAATGTGAATTGCGGGATAGCACATGTCGTTGTTGGCGTATCTGAGCCCCAGTTCAACGGTGCGTTCGCTCACCGCAGGCAACACCTCGAGATCGTAGCCGCCATCTTGTATGGCCCGCTCGAATAGCTCGAAGTGAATAGGGGCCATCTGCCCACAGAGAATCGTGTAACCCTCACGTCGCATCTCACTCGTGAAGGGGGCAAACTCATACACCGTGGAGCGAGGGTGCGCCACATGGCCCGCCACAGCGCGGTCGCGCAGGGCGGCGATCAGTGAGCATACGCGGATGCGCGCAGCACCTAGCTATTGCACGCCAACAGGTTGTTGACACCCCGCGTGTGACAAAGGAGGAGGGCTCCACCAAACTGTGAGTTGACTGGACTTGCGGCGAGAGGAGCCCCCATGTACCAGTATCCTAACGCGAGGCTGACCCCGAGGGTCCGGCGCAGGCCCGTCGGGCACGTGGCGTCC
>NZ_AWEZ01000056.1 GCF_000468755.1 Olsenella profusa F0195 | reverse complement strand
GATACCGGGACGAGAACGGCAGGTCCAAGTCCAGGCACGTGCGGTCGCTGGGCTACCTCGACGAGCTGGAGAAGCTCTACGACGACCCGATCGTCCACTTCAAGGCCGAGGTGGAGGCCGAGAACGGGGCCGCGCGGGCGGAAGTGGCGCCCATGACGGTGACGCTGCGCCCGCTCAGGAAGATCGACAAGCGCCGGGAGAGCCGCGTCGAGATGGGGGCGGCGGTGCCGAGCGCCTACTTCCACCGCGACCTGGGGATATGGGACTTCTTCGAGAGGAGGAGGACGGCGCGCGGCTTCGCCTTCGACCCGTGCAGGATACTCGAGCTGCTCGTGTGGGACAGGGTGGCCCACCCCTCCTCGAAGTCGGCGGCGTGGGAGGCAGGGGACGCGTTCCCGAGGAGGTGCGCCTTCACGCTCGACGACGTCTACCGCAGCCTCGACTACCTCGCCGAGAGGGCCGACGCGCTGGTCAGGCACATGAACGCCTCGATCGAGGCCGCCCGCGGCCCCAGGGACCGCACGCGGCTGTACTACGACGTCACGAACTACTGGTTCGAGATCGACGGCGAGGACGAAGAGGGGCTGCGCAAGAGGGGCGTGTCTAAGGAGCACCGCCCCGAGGCGATCGTGCAGATGGGGCTCTTGCTCGACGCGGGCGGCGTCCCGCTCGGCTACGAGCTGTTCCCCGGCAACGCCGACGACATGTCGACCATGCTCCCCATGATGGGGAAGGCGGGCCTTCGCGACGCGTCCGACCCGGACGGGGGGCGCGTGGTCGTGGTGGCCGACAAGGGGCCCGACACCTCCAGCAACATCGCCGCCTGCACGCTCGACGGGAACGGGTTCGTGTTCAGCCAGTCCGTGCGCAGGGCGACCAGGGGGCTCAGGGCCTGGGTGCTCGACGACGAGGGCTACAAGGAGAGCGGATCCGGGCGCTTCAAGGTCAAGAGCAGGATCGCCGACAAGGCCGTCTACGTGACGGGCGAGGACGGAAAGAGGAGGCGGGTCATGGTGCCCGTCAAGGAGGTCGCCTTCTGGAGCCGCGACTTCTTTGAGAGGAGCCGCCGCGAGCGCGCCAAGGTGGTCGAGAGGTCGAGGGCCGCCATCGAGCGCGGCGACTGCTCCGGCGCCGCCTCCCGCAGCTCGGTCAAATACGCCAAGGACGTGCCCGTGGTGAGGGCGACCGGGGAGAAGGCCGACCACAACTGGGTTCTCGACGAGAGGAGGACAGCGGCCGACGCGGCCATGGACGGCTACTACTGCATCGTGACCTCCGAGCAGGAGTGGGCAGAGAAGGAGATCATCGAGGCCTACCGGGGGCTGGCGAGGATAGAGGACTCGTTCCGCGTGCTCAAGGGCACGATGGATGCGCGTCCCGTCTACGTGTGGACCGAGCCGCACATCCGGGCGCACTTCCTCGTCTGCTACGTCGCGCTCACGATCATGCGCCTCATGCAGGCCGACGTGGAGCGCATGACGGGAACCCGGCCCTCGGCCGAAGCGGTCGCCGAGGCGCTCTCCAACATGACCGGCCACCGCCTGGACGCCAACGTCTACCACTTCGACTACCGCACCGACCTCACCGACGCTCTCTGCGGCGCGGTCGGGATCGACCTGTCCCGCGAGGCCATGACGAAGTCCCAGATGAACAAGGTGATGTCGGTTGTGAAGAAGCCGCGTAACTAGGCTGTTGCACTACAGGGAGTGTCACTGGAAAAGATGCCGTTTGCCCAGTTCATACAGGGCAAACGGCCTCCCCCTACTGCCAAAGTCAGGTTGTACCAAGGTGACGGGCGCCCTCCGGTCGTGCTCGGTTTCCCACCCATCGTGCTAGGTTTTTTGGCCGATATTGTCTCGCATGCGGACTCAAGTCAGCACGCGAGGCAGTTTTGGCGAGAAAACCTCGCACGACGGGAGGGGAGCCTCGCACGACCGGATCGGGTGGCGTCCGCCGTCACGCCTTCGGCCCCCTGTGCCTGCACGACCAACTCTGGGGCTTGGGTTGCCCCAGGATGGCCGCAGGCCCCGCCCAAAACGGGACGGGACCTGCGAGAGGGCACGAGGATGATCCTAGCGGACGGGTTCCACCACCGTCCGGGCGAGCAGGTCGTCTGCGGTGTCGGCATCGAAGCGTCCCGTCTCGGGGGAGAGGCAGTTGGCCGTTGCCCTGCTCATGGCATAGCGCAGGCGCTCCGGGGCAGGGAGCCCACGCTCCATGGCCACGGCATAGGCGCCGACGAGCGTGTCGCCCGAGCCAACGGGATTCAGCACCGTGATGGAGGGCGACGACCCACGGAACGCCCCCTCGTCGGTGACGAGGACGGCCCCGTCTGCGCCAAGGGAGACGATGACGTCGCGGATGCCCTCGCCGTGCAGGCGCCGTGCCGCATCGACGACCTCGGGGATCGACGCGATGCGATGGCCGACCAACTGGGAGATCTCGTCGACGTTGGGCTTGATGACGGTGGGCTTGGTGGCTGCACGCACGGCGCGCTCCAGGGATGCGCCCGAGCTGTCCAGGATCACGGGCACGCCCTCGGCGCGCACGGTGGACACGAGCTCTGCCCAGGCGGTCTTGGGAAGGCCCGCGGGGACGCTGCCGCTCATGGTGACCACGCCGGCACGCCCCGCCTCCTCACGGACGAGCATGACGAGCTGCCTAAACTCCTCGCCGGTCACGGAGGCGCCAGGCTCGAGGAACTCCGTCGAGCGCCCCTGGCCCTCGAGCACGTTTATGCACGAGCGGGTCTCGCTCCCCACGCGCACGAAGCGCTGGGGAATGCCATCCCGCCCCAGGAGGTCCAGGAGCAGGCTCCCGTTGTGGCCGCCGACGAATCCCGTCGCCAGTACGGTCGCCCCGCACGAGGCGACGGCGCGCGAGGCGTTGAGCCCCTTGCCACCAGCGCTGTTCGAGCAGCGGGCGACGCGCATCACGGTGCCCGCCTCCAGGGCACCGTCGAGCTGGTAGGCCTTGTCGATGGAGGTGTTGAGGGTAACGGTGAGTATCATGGTCGTGCCCTAGTCGTGGTACTCGCCGCGGTCCCACTTCTCGAGGAACTCGTCAAAGAAGCGGGGGTCGGACTGGTTGGGGTCGGCGTGCTCGACGGCATCGATCTTGGCGACGAGCGCATCGGACTGTGGCGTGGGCTCGTACTCTGCCTCGAGGAAGGCGTTGGCGATGTCGTTGATGAGAAACTCCCCGGTGATGCGCCCACCAAAGCCGCAGACGTTGGCGCCCAGGTGCCTGCGGGCGAAGAGTGCGGAGGTCATGTCGCGCACGAGGGCGCAGCGCGCGCCGGGCACCTTGTTGACGGCCTCGCTGATGCCGATGCCCGTTCCGCACAGCACGATGCCCGCGTCCGCCTTCCCGGAGGCGACGAGCTCGCCCACCCTCTTGCCATAGATGGGGTAGTGCGTGCGCGTGGTGTCGTACGTGCCACAGTCGATGACCTGATAGCCGTGCGCCTTGAGTGAGTCGGACAGGTGCATCTTGGTGTCCGTGACGATGTGGTCACAACCGATGGCGACGATCTTTGTAGCCATGGTGCTCCCTTCTCTGGGGGATGCCCCCAGCTGCTGGTGATGGGATGGTTTCGAGCGTGGCGCTATGCCATCTTGTCGAGCATGTCCACGCGGATCTGGTGACGGCCGCCGTCATAGTCGGCCGCGAGGAACTCGCGGGCGATGCTCTTGGCAAGCCCCGGTCCCACGATCTGGGCGCCAAGGCAGATGACCTTGGCATTGTTGTGCTGGCGGGTCATGTAGGCGGAGCGCTCGTCGGAGATCTCGGCGCATATCATGCCCTTGACCTTGCTGGCGGCCATGTAGCTTCCCGCACCATAGCCATCGACCACGATGCCCCTGCTCGCGGGGTCGTCGAGGACGGCGTGGGCAACCTTCAGTGCGGCGTCCACGCAATCCGCCTGCTCGCCTTCGTCGGCCACCTCGTGGCCCTGCTCCTCGAGGTATGCCGCAATGTCGTCCTTGAGGGCGGAGCCCTCGGGGTCTGAGGCCAGTACGACTCTCATCGTGCCTTCCCTTCTCTGTCTTTGCTGTCAGATGCTCGTTCGCGCACGTCCGGGATGCGCGGTGGGGAGTTGTGCGAGGGCGGCTATCCCGTCACGACCTTGGTGTACTGGGAGAGGTCGGCCTCCTGCTCGGGGGTGATGAGTCGGTCGGTCATGAGGGCGTCCACGTTGACAAGGTCGTAGAACCCATAGAAGTCCCGTCGGTCCAGCTTGCTGGAGTCGGCCAGGAGATAGCGGAGGTTGGCGCGGTCGAGTGCGATGCGCTGCAGCCTGCCCTCCTGGGTGTTGGAGGTGGAGGCGGTGTGGTCGAAGATGCCGTTGAGCCCGATGAAGGCGGCGTCGATTCCCAGATGAGAGAGCACGTCCTCGGCGATGGCGCCAACGAAGGCGCCGGTGCTGGGCCGGTAGGTGCCGCCGATGCAGCAGAGGTCGATGCCCTCACGGTTGCAGAGCGCATCGACGACGGGCAGGCTGTTGGTGATCACCCTGAGGCGGATGAGGGGCAGCAGCCGGGCGAGCAGCTCCACGGTCGTGCCCGTACCAAGGAAGATGGTGCCGCCCTCATCTATGTAGGCGAGCGCCGCACTCGCCACCTGCGCCTTCTCATGCTCGTGTGCGCTCATCTTCTCATGGTGGGCGAACTCGCGCGGGATCGCCGTCCCCCGTGCGCCCAGGACGCTGCGTGCCCCTCCATGGACGCGCACGATCCGTCCCATGTGGGCAAGGTCGGCGAGGTCGCGTCGGACCGTCATCTCCGAGACCGCAAGCGCGCTGGCGAGCTCCACCGTGGTGATGGTGTTGCGCTTGTCCACCAGCTTGCAGATGGTTTCGCGTCTCTCGGTCTTGAGCATGGCGTCCTCCTCTGTTTGCGCGAACGATACCGATGGTTACGCGTGCGCGCAAGGTCTGGGAGGGAGCGTGTGGCCCAGACGTGGGGCGACTGTCAGTCGAGTGAACAGTTGGCTGCTTCTGACAACGCGGATCCTGTTCGAACCGACCATGCAAACGAACAGGGCGCGCTGCCGTCCGGGGACCATCTCCCGTGTCCGTGACACCTGGAAAATGGGGTGGGGCCCTGGCGCCTCACCCCGCGCACCCGCGACCCTGTCGCCCCAGCCTGCGTGCGCATGCGCGGGGTTTCCCGCCCTCGTGGAATGATGGTGACGGCCCTGTTGCCCCTCCGAACGGGGCGGCTCCCTTCGTGCCCGTTCCCGTGGGCGGCGCTGTGCGTTTGGGCCTTTCGTTCGATCAGCGCAGCACATGGCCCCACCATGTGCTCTCGCGCGCGAGGATGTTCGCAGCAAACAGAAAACCGCATATCACCGCACGCTACCTGTGGCTTACCACCACATCCGTGGCCTAGTCGGGGATCAGCGGAAGGCCCCTACCGGGAGGGGACGACCGTCTCACATAGCAGGAGTTGAACGCACGAGAGAGGAGTTCGTATGGACAAGGAGCAAGTTGCCAACATCGGGTTCGAGATCGTTGCCTACTCAGGTGATGCACGGACCAAGCTGCTCTTGGCGCTCAAGGATGCCAAGGCGGGAAAGTTTGACGAGGTGGACGCTCTCGTCGAGGAGGCGAAGGGCCTGCTCAACGACGCGCACAAGTCGCAGTTTGACCTGCTGAGCCGCGAGGCCAAGGGGGAGAGCGCGGAGCTGGGCTTCATCATGGTCCACGCCCAGGACCACCTCATGACCACGATGCTCCTGGCAGACATCATCAACACGCTTCTGGACATCTATCGCACCCGCTAGCACAGCTCTGGGGCGGACATGCGCCGCGTGTCCGCCCCCCACTCACCGTCACAGGAAAGGATTGTCATGGAACGCCTGATCGCGCTCATTGAGAGGGGCAAGCCCTTCTTTGACGCCGTCGCACGTAACAAGTACCTCAAGGCCATTCGCGACGGCTTCATCTCGGTCATGCCAATCATCATCTTCTCGTCGCTCTTCCTGCTGATAGCCAACATCCCCATCATCTTTGGCTACCAGTGGCCCCAGGAGGTCAACGACTTCCTCATGAAGCCGTACAACTACTCCATGGGCATCGTGGGCCTGCTCGTCGCGGCAACCACGGCCAAGCACTTCACCGACGGCCTCAACCGCGAGATGCCCAAGACCAACCAGATCAACTCGGTCTCCACGATGCTCGCGTCCGTCGTGGGCTTTGCCATCCTGGCGTCGGGCGACATCGTGCAGCAGCTGGCGGACGGCACGTCCCTCACGGGTCTCGACACCTCCTATCTGGGTTCGAAGGGACTGCTCACGGCCTTTTTGACCGCGTTTGTGGTGGGTGGCATCTACAAGGTGCTCATCAAGAACAACGTGACGCTCAAGATGCCCGAGCAGGTGCCGCCCAACATCGCCCAGACGTTCAAGGACATCATCCCGTTCGCTGCCACCACGATCGTGTTCTGGCTGTTCGACCACCTCTTCCATGGGGTGTTCGGCTTCTGCTTCGCCGAGGGCGTCATTCGTGCCTTCCAGCCGCTCTTCTCGGCCGCCGACACCTATGCCGGCCTGGCGGTCATCTACGGCGCCATCGGCCTCTTCTGGTTCGTGGGCGTGCACGGCCCCTCCATCGTGGAGCCGGCCATCGGCGCCATCGCGTTCTACAACGTGGCCAACAATCTCACGCTCGTCCAGGCGGGGCAGCATGCCTCCAGCGTCATCACGCCTGGCACGCAGTACTTCGTGGTCACCATGGGCGGCACGGGCGCCACGCTCATGATCACGCTCATGATCGCCTTCATGGCACGTTCCCAGCAGCTCAAGGCCATCGGCCGCGCCTCCGCGGTGCCCGTGCTCTTTGGTGTCAACGAGCCCATACTCTTTGGCGCGCCGTTCGTGCTCAACCCCGTGTTCTTCCTTCCGTTCGTGCTGGCGCCCGTCTTCAACGTGTGGGTCTTCAAGGTCTTCGTGGACGTCCTGGGCATGAACAGCTTCACCTACGTGCTTCCCTGGGTGACCCCTGCGCCTCTGGGCATCTTCCTGGGATGCGCCATGCAGCCACTCTCGCTGCTCTACGTCGCGGTGGCCCTTGGCGTCGACTTCGTGGTGTACTACCCGTTCTTCCGCGTGTATGACCGCCAGCTGCTCGACCAGGAGGACGCCGACGAGGCGGCGCTCGAGGCGGCACGTGGGGAGGCGCCGGCAGCCGAGGGCGCAACGCCCGCTCCCGCACGCGAGGAGGCGGCTCCCGCCCCCGCGCCTTCCCCCGCGCCCACCGCTTCTCCCGCACCCGCCGCTCCCGCGGCTGCGGGCGCATCCCTCGACGGCAAGCGCGTGCTGGTGCTCTGCGCCGGTGGCGGCACGTCGGGCCTGCTGGCCAACGCGCTTGCCAAGGCGGCCGAGGAGCATGGCGTGGACCTTGAGGCGGCCGCCGGTGCCTATGGCGCGCACCTGGACATCATGGGTGACTACGACCTCGTGATCCTGGCGCCGCAGGTTGCCTCCTACCTGCCCGACCTCGAGAAGGACGCCGCGCGCATGGGCGTCGCCACGGCGGCCTGTGGGGGCAAGGAGTACATCGACCTCACGCGCGATGGCGAGAAGTCACTGCGCTTCGTCGCCGACGCCCTCAAGGGAGGCGAGTGACATGACGCAGGAGGACGCACGCTTTCCCAAGGACTTCGTGTTTGGCGCGGCGACGGCGGCCTACCAGTGCGAGGGCGAGACGCGCACGCACGGCAAGGGCAAGGTTGCCTGGGACGACTACCTGGACGAGAAGGGCCTGTTCTCCGCCGACCCGGCGAGTGACTTCTACCACCGCTATCCGGAGGACCTGCGGCTCTGCCAGGAGTATGGCATCAACGGCATCCGCGTCTCCATCGCATGGTCGCGCATCTTCCCCAACGGGGACGATCCCGTGCCCAACTCCGAGGGCGTGGCATTCTACCATCGGCTCTTCGCGGAATGTCGCTCCCGGGGCGTGGAGCCGTACGTGACGCTCCACCACTTTGACTCGCCGGATGCGCTCTACCGTGAGGGGGACTTCCTCAACCAACATGCCATCGATGCCTTCGAGCGCTACGCGCGCTTCTGCTTCGCGGAGTATCCCGAGGTGACGCACTGGTTCACGTTCAACGAGATCTGGGCCGTCGTGTCCAACATGTACATCGAGGGCACCTGGCCGCGTGGCCAGCGCTATCGGCTCGACCTGGCCTTCCAGGCCATGCACAACATGATGGTCGCCCATGCTCGTGCCGTGCTCGCCTTCGAGGAGCTGGGCCATCCCGGGTCCATCGGCGTCGTCCATGCCCTCTCGACCAAGTACCCGGATGACCCCGCAGCAGCGGGCGATGTCGAGGCGGCCCGTATCGACGACGTGCTCAACAACCAGTTCCTGCTGGAGGCCACGTTTGACGGAAGGTACTCCGAGGAGACGCTGGACTGTGCCAACAGGCTCGCCGCCCTTGCGGGCGGGCGGCTGGAGTTTCTGCCCGAGGACCTCGAGCAGCTCGCTGCCGCGGCGCCGCACAACGACTGCCTGGGCATCAACTACTACCAGAGCAACTTCCTCAAGGCATACGACGGTCCCAACGACTGCCACCACAACTCCACCGGCGAGAAGGGCACGGAGCGCCATGCGCTCCAGGGCATCGGCGAGTACGTGGCACGCCCCGAGATCCCGCGCACCGACTGGGACTGGATGATCTATCCCCAGGGACTCTACGATCTGGTGATGCGCATCTGTCGTCAGTGGCCCCACTACAAGGAGCTCTACGTCACCGAGAACGGCATGGCCTCCAAGGACCGGCTGGAGGAGGGGGCGGTGCACGACGAGGAGCGCATCCACTACATCCGCGAGCACCTGCGCTGGGCGCTCAAGGCCATCGCCGAGGGCGCACACCTGCGGGGCTACTTCGTGTGGTCGCTCATGGACGTCTTCAGCTGGAACAATGGCTACAACAAGCGCTATGGCCTCTTCTACGTGGACTTTGACACGCAGGAGCGCATTCCCAAGGACTCCGCGCGCTGGTACGCCAAGGTGGCCCAGGAGCGCTTCCTGGATACGTAGGCACGTAGACGCATCGCAGGGGGGCGGCGCCGCCGGGCCTTGGGGCCGGTGGCGCCGCTCTGTGGGCAAGACGCCTTCGGGTACCGACGTCCCCTGTGACCGTCGGGTATGCAGCGACGGGGTCCGCCCGTCCGTGCGCTTTGTATGCACGCCCTGTTTGCCGCACGAACCGCGCGTGCCGTCACTGGCTGGTACCAGCGCGTGCGTCGTTCCCGAGCCATGGCACGCTGGCCTCACGCGTTTGGCCCACGAACAGCATCGGTGCAGGTCTGTGGGTGTGCCATGTCGTACGAGCATGGGTCGTGTGGACATGGACGGACCGTTTGTGGAGGGGTTCGCACGTCCGTTCGAGGTGTGAGGACGCCATCCGGCAGCGCTCACGGCGCAGGGGGCAGGAGTGATGGGCATGGGAAGTGCATTTGGCGAGCTCTTCCTGCGTGACGCGGTCTACGTGATCGACGCGCAGAGCCAGGAAGAGGTGTTCGACCAGCTGGGTGAACGGCTGATGGCCGCCGGACTCGTGAGGGAGGGGTACCTCTCCCATGTCAAGAGGCGCGAGGCGACCTATCCCACCGGGCTGAGCATGGCCCCTGTCGACCCGCGCTTTCCCAACATCGCCGTGCCGCACACCGAGACGGAGTACTCGACGTGCACCTGCCTTGTACCCGTGAAGCTGGTCAACCCCGTCACCTGGCACGACATGATCGATGTGGACAGGACCTTCGAGGTGGGCTTCCTCTTTGCCATTCTCAACGTGGACAAGAGCAGCGAGGCGGGTCTGCTCGCCGTGGTCATGGACTTCATCAACAGCAACGACCCAGACGAGCTGGTCGACTTCTTTGCCCTGGACGACCCCGGTCGCATCTACGACTTCCTCGTGTCGCATTCCGTCTAGTTGGATCGAGGTGCCCGCCTGGGCTGGGCCCACGCGCGGGCGCTGCGCTCTGTCGGCAAACGACCCGCATGGGCGGGTCTTGGAGGGGCACGTCCCCAGATAGGAGCATGGAAATGATCAAGATCCTTGCGGCGTGCGGAGCTGGTGTCAACTCGAGCCACCAGATCAAGAACGCCCTGGAGAAGGAGCTCAAGGCACGCGGCTACGAGGTGAGCTGCGACGCGGTGATGATCAAGGACATCACGGAGGAGATGCTCGCGCACTACGACATCTTCGCACAGATCGCCAAGACCAAGTTTGCCTTCACCCCCCAGATTCCCGTCATCGACTGCGGTCCCATCCTGTATCGCGTGCCCGCCATGGCAAAGCCCGTGTACGACAGGATCGAGCAGACCATCAAGGAGCGGGGCCTCAAGTAGGTTCGCGTCCCCTCGCGTCAGAAAGGAGTGTTTCGTGGATCAGATCATCGGCTTTGCCAACGCGGTCTTCACGCCCATCATCAACATGGGCGCCGCGCCGATGATGGTCATCATCCTCACCGTCATCGCCTGCTGCTTCAAGGTCAAGTTCTCCGAGGCTCTCATGGGCGGCCTCAAACTGGGCATCGCCATCACGGGTATCAGCGCCGTCATCGGCCTTCTGACGACGGCCTTCTCGGATGCCATGACCAAGTTCGTGGCCTCCACGGGCATCCAGCTCACCATCACCGACCTTGGCTGGGCGCCTCTGGCCACCATCACCTGGGGCTCTCCCTACACCCTGTTCTTCCTGCTCATCATGGTACTCGTCGACATCGTCATGATCGTGCTGGACAGGACCAACACGATCGACGTGGACGTGTTCGACATCTGGCATCTGGCCTTCGTGGGCCTGGCGTGCATGTACTTCGGTGCGCCGCTGTGGGTGGCCACGTTGCTCGTGGTGTTCATCGGCATCCTCAAGATCATGAACTCCGACGTCATGCGCCCCACGTTCAACGACCTCATCGACGCGCCGGGCAACCCCATGACCACCACGCACATGAACTACATGATGAATCCCATCATCATGGTCTTCAACAAGTTCTTCGATCGCTTCCTGCCGGGCCTTGACAAGTATGACTTTGACGCCGCCAAGCTCAACGAGAGGGTGGGCTTCTGGGGATCCAAGTTCTCCATTGGCATCTACCTGGGCATCTTTGTGGGCCTGCTCGCGCACGAGGACATCAAGAGCATCTGTACGCTGGCGTTTACCGCTGCCGTCTGCCTGGAGCTGTTCTCGCTCATCGGCACATGGTTCATCGAGGCCATTGAGCCACTCTCCCAGGGCATCTCGAACTTTGCCAACGAACGGCTCCAGGGCCGCGCGTTCAACGTGGGCCTCGACTGGCCGTTCCTCGCGGGCCGAGCGGAGATCTGGGCCGCAGCCAACGTGCTCGCGCCCATCATGCTCCTTGAGTCACTGGTGTTGCCGGGCAATGGTCTGCTGCCCCTAGGCGGCATCATCGCCATGGGCCTCACGCCCGCCCTGCTCGTGGTCACACGCGGAAAGATGCTGCGCATGATCATCATCGGCACCATCGTGCTTCCCGTGTTCCTCTGGGCGGGCACGCTCGTCGCGCCCTTTGTCACGCAGATGGCCCTGCAGGTAGGGGCGTTCCCCAGTGGCCTTACCGCGGGGCAGCTCATCTCCGATACCACCATGGAGGGGCCGGTGGAGAAGTTCTTGGCGTTCCTGCTGGGCAATGGCTGCACCAACCTGCAGTACTTGCTGTTCTTCGTGCTCGCCCTCGCGGCGTACTTCCTGCTCTTCATGTGGTACCGCCGCGAGATGCAGAGGCGCAACGCCGAGGACTACGTGAAGGCGGGCATCTGCATGCCCGACCGCCTGGTGACGGGCTCGTTTGCCGCGGCTGCGGGTGACTCCGACACCGGTACCGAGGCTTCGCCCGAGTAGCCGGCGAGGTGTGGAGAGGCACGGTATGCGAGGAGACGCGCCCCTGTCCGGGCGCGTCTCCTCCGTCGAGGGGAGATTGCCATGAATGTCGCCCCAGTCACCGATCCCAGCTTCGCGCGCTATGGCGGGGTGTGGGATGACATACCCTATGAGGTGCGCGACCAGATGGTCGCGGCGCTCAGGGAGAGCGTGCCGCTTCCCAAGGAGGGCACCGCGTACGTGGCGGACGTTCCCGCTCTGCACGGGGTTCCTGCGGCGCACGACCTGGAGCTCCTCTTCTTTGCGGGGCTGCCCACGGAGCTGGGGTGCGTCTGTGGGCACAACACCAAGCTGAACAGCCTGGAATACCACCGCTCGAGCGAGTTCAACCTGCCGACGGACGATGTGGTGCTGCTCCTTGCCAAGCGGGAGGAGCTGGATGGCGACTTCTGCCTGGACACGTCCCTCGTACGGGCCTTCCTGGTCCCTGCCGGAACGCTCATCGAGGTGTATGCGGACACCCTGCACTACACGCCCTGTCACGCTCATGCCGACCGGGGCTTCAGGATGCTGGTGGCGCTGCCCGAGGGAACCAATGGGCCACGTCCCGCTGATGCGCCACGCTATGGCGACGCTGCGCTGCTCTGGGGCGCCAACAAGTGGGTGATCACACACGAGAGCACAAGGAAGGCGCGGCAGGGCGCCCATGTGGGGCTCATGGGCGAGAACATCGACGTGAGCGAGGCGCTGGCGGACGTTCGGTAGGCTTCGCTGGGTCAGGTCCGCCAGCCGTGATGGGGGGGCGGCTGAGCGGACGGGGCCGCCGATCGCCACGCATAAGGATCCGTCGATCGCCACGTGTGGGTGCTGTGGGTGCGATCCTCCACCCGTGTGGGTGCGAATCGATTCATGTGGGTGTCAATCTCCCGGCTTGGCCTCTCGTGACCTGCGGTTTTGTCGACCCTCTCCGGGAGAAAAGCACCCACACGCAGCAAAAGGCACCCACATGGATGAGAATCGCACCCACAGAAAGGCACCCACACGGCACAGCGGGCACCGTGGTGCCCGCCGCTGGTCCGTGCGTGTCGTTCGTGGCCTACGCCTTGCCCGTGGACCCCAGGTTGTCCATGTGGCTCTCGACGACGGCCTGGATCTCGTCCATGCCGGGGATCGACGGCTTCTTGGGGTCGAAGCACGACGGGTTCTCCGCCATGTGTCCCATGAAGCCGCGCATGAAGGCCTGGCGCAGCTCGGTGGCATAGTTCACCTTGCAGATGCCGTTCTGGATGGCCTCGGCCACCTGGTCGTCCGGGACGCCCGAGGTGCCGTGCAGCACGAGCGGCACGTCAACCCTCCTGCGGATCTCCTTGAGGACGCCCTGCTCGATGTGAGGGGTGCCCGTGTAGACGCCGTGGGCGGTGCCCACGCCCACGGCCAGCGACGTGCACCGCGTGCGCGCCACGAACTCGACGGCCTCGTCCGGATCGGTGTAGGGGCTCTCGCCCTCCACGGCCGGGCCGTCATCCTCCTTGCCGCCCACCTTGCCCAGCTCCGCCTCGACGGGCAGGCCGATGGGGGCTGCGACCTTGGTGACGGAGGCGGTGAGGTCGATGTTGTCCTCGAAGGGGACGTGGCTGCCGTCGATCATGACGGAGGTGTAGCCGGCGCGCATGGCCTGGACGCAGCGGTCGAAGCCGTCGCCATGGTCGAGGTGCAGCGCCACGGGCACGGAGGCGTCCTCGGCCGCAACGCGGGCCATGGCCACAAAGTAGTCGAGGCTCGCGTACCTCACCGTGCCCGGCGTGGTCTGCATGATGACCGGCGACCTCCTCTCCTCGGCGGCCCTGATGACGGCCATCACGAACTCGAGATTCTCCACGTTGAACGCGCCGACGGCGTAGTGGCCCTCCTGTGCCCGCTCGAGCATGTCCTTGGTGGTGACAAACATGTGGTGCTCCCTTCTGCTGGGGTCGTAACGTGGCCCCAGCGTAAGCAGGGGGCGAGAGACTTGTCTTTTAGAAAAGGCATAAAACAGGCAGGTATAAGGTATGAAGAGACAGAATTCCCCTTACACGTGCTTTTCTCACCTCCAATTGGGGAGGACAGGATCATCTCGAAACGCAAAAGGAAAGGAACTGCATTGCCGTATACTTGCGAGAAAGAAAGATAAAAGCAACACAATTCCAATGGCACGGGGCATCGGGCACAGGTCGGAGGACGTCGGAAGGACGGATATGGCAGTCACGCACCTTGGGGCGCTGGAGCGGCAGAGGGCGATCCTGGAGCTTCTGGAACGTGAGTCTGCCGTGCGCGTCGACCAGCTTGCCCAGGCGTTTGGCGTGTCGCGCGTGACGGCGCGGGCGGATCTCGATGCCCTGGCGCGCGACGGCAAGCTGCGGCGCACGCATGGCGGCGCCGCGTCGCTCTCGCGCAGGCTCACGGTCTCGGTGCAGGACCGTCGCGTGAACGTGAACGCCAAGGCGAAGCAGGTCATAGCGGCGCGCGCCGCCCAGCTCGTGGGGGACGGGGACACGCTCCTGGTGGACTCGGGTACCTCGACCCTCGAGCTGGTACGCGCCCTCTCGCTGCGCGAGGGGCTCACGGTGGTGACGGCGGACCTCACCATCGCCGAGCACATCGATCGCGCCATGCCCAGCTGCGACGTGGTGATGCTGGGCGGGATGCTGCGCAAGGCGCACCGCTACACCACCGGCCCCCTCGCCATGGCGGCGCTGGCCGAGTTACACGCGGACAAGGTCTTCGTGTGCCCGAGCAGCTTCGTGCCGGGGCGTGGCCTCATGACCGACTACCAGGCGATGGCGGAGCTGAAGCGCGCGATGCTCGGGGCGGCCGACAGGCGGTACTGCCTCATGGACGCCAGCAAGGTCGGGGCGAGCGGCCTCATCCGCTTCGCGGGGCTTGTGGACTTCGATGCCGTCGTCATGGACGTGGATCCCGAGGGCGTGGTTGCGGCAGCGTTGAAAGGGTCGGGTACGCGCCTGATGTTGGAGTAGGCATCAGACATGTGGATTCGCCTCTAGGCCCCATTGACCACCCTGAGACGCTGAGTCTCCTCGATCTCGGAGATCGTCTCGATGCGCGCCTGGTGGCACCCGCCCTCGTATGTGGCGCCCAGCCAGGCGTCGACGATGTCCCTTGCGATCTCCATGCCGGTCGCGCGCGCCGAGGGCTACGACGTCAGTGTCGCTGTGCTGGCGGCTGAGGCGGGCGGGGTAGGGCCCCGAGCGCACCACGGCACGGATGCCCTCACCTTGTTGGCCGCGAGGCTGATACCCACGTCGGTGCCGCAGATGAGCGCGCCGCCGTCCGCCCCGCCCGGGGCAACCATCCGTGCCACCCTAGCCGCCTATGGGGTAGTTGAAGCGCTCCGCAGAGGCGTGCTGTGATGAGTTGCGCCCCTGCGCCATGCCGGCGGAGGATCGCTTGGAGGCGCCTGCGGGAAATGCGGCGGCCTGCGGGGACGCCTGTGGCCCCGAAGGGGAAGGAGCGCGTCGGCGTGTCCGCGTGCAGGCCGGCCGTGTCAGCTAGAATGGGTGGCCCAACGCAAGGTCGCAAAGCCGGCCGGACGGAGGGCGCCCTCAGTCGGCCGTGCGACAGCGGCCACACCACAGACGAGAGGCGCCGGCATCTTGCAGCGTCGACAACATGTGAGGAGAAAGCCATGCTCAGGAACAGCAACATCACCCGTCGTCAGGCGCTTGCCACGTTTGGCTCCATCACCGCTGGCCTCGCGCTCGCCGCCTGTGGAACCAGCCAGACGCAGTCCACCGACGCCACCGCCACGAGCTCCGCCGCCAGCGAGGACGTGACCGTCCGCGTGGCGTCGCTCAAGGGTCCCACCACCATCGGCCTGGTCTCGATGATGGACGCCACCTCCGGCGTCCCCACCGAGGACACCCCCACCGAGCCCGCCGAGGGCTCGACCGGCATCACGTACTCCTACACCATCTCCGGCGCCGCCGACCAGGTCCTGCCGCTGGTAATCCAAGGCGAGACGGACATCGCCCTCGTGCCCTCCAACGTGGCCTCCGTCCTCTACAACAAGACCCAGGGCGGCGTGCGCGTGATCGACGTCAACACGCTGGGCGTGCTTTCCGTTGTCACCGGCGATGCCACGGTCGGGCAGTTCGAGGACGTCGCCGGCCACACCGTCTACCTCTCCGGCCAGGGCGCAAGCCCCGAGTACACGCTCAACTACCTGCTCGGCCAGGCCGGCATCAAGGACCAGGTGACCGTCGAGTTCAAGAGCGAGCACAGCGAGTGCGCCGCGGCCATCCAGGCAGACCCCACCGCCGTCGCCATCCTGCCCGAGCCCTTCACCACGGCCACGCTGGCCAAGGACCCCTCGCTCTCCGCGCCCGTGAGCCTCACCGACGTCTGGGACCGCTACGCCGGCGGCTCGGGCAGCCAGTTCGTGATGGGCGTGACCATCGCCCGCTCCGAGTTTGTGGACGCGCACCCCGCGGCCGTTGCCGATTTCCTCTCGCGTCACGCAGAGTCCGTCGCTGCCGTGAACGGCGACCCTGCCGCCGCGGCGCCGCTCGTGGTGAAGGCCGGCATCGTGGCCAGCGAGGCCATCGCCGAGAAGGCCATCCCCAAGTGCAACATCGTGTGCGCCACGGGGGAGGAGATGCGCTCCGCACTCTCCGGCTACCTGCAGGTTCTCTACGATGCCGACGCCTCCTCGGTGGGTGGTGCCCTCCCCGGCGACGACTTCTACTACGTGAGCTAGCCCAACGTAGGCGTGGCAGGCGAGAGCAGCAATGCACCCATGACCCCGCACGGCGTGCTGCGCCGCGCGGGTGCCGTGGCGTTCTGGCTCGTGGTGTGGCAGCTGGCGAGCATGGCCGTGGGTTCCGAGCTGCTGCTTGCCGGCCCCATGGCAGTTCTCGTGCGGCTGGTGGAGCTCATGTCCACGGCGGGCTTCTGGTCCACCGTGGGCTTCTCGCTGGCGAGGATAGCCGCAGGCTTTGCCGTGGCGTTTGTGCTGGGCCTGGTGCTCGGCCTTCTCGCACACCGTTGGCGCACCCTAGCCGAACTTCTCGCCCCGGCGGTGAGCTTTCTCAAGAGCGTGCCCATCGTCTGCGTGATCGTGCTGCTGCTCATGTGGGTGGGTTCGGTGAGGGTATCGGCCATTGCCGTCTTTCTCGCCGTGTTCCCGGCAATCTATTTCAGCGTGCTTGAGGGGCGCAGCGCGGCCGACCCCGGCCTGGGCGAGCTTCTGCGCGTGATGGGCGTGCCTGGCTGGCGGCGCTTCCTGGCAGACACGTGGCAGCAGCTCCTCCCATACCTTGTGGCAACGTGCAGGAACGCCTGTGGCATGGCCTGGAAGGCCGGCGTTGCCGCCGAGCTTATCGGCAGCCCGCGCGGCTCCATGGGTGAGCGCATCTACCAGGCAAAGCTCCTGCTTGAGACAGGCGACCTCTTTGCGTGGACCATCGTGGTGGTGGCGCTCTCGTGGGCGTGCGAGAGGGCCTTCCTCGCGTGGCTTCGCTCCACGGGTTGTTGGGCGCTTGGCGCCAGCGTGCCACGAGCTGCGGGCGAGCGGCGCAGGGTCGCGGCACCTGTGCCAGCGGGGATTGCTCTTGAGGGCGTGACCTTGGGCTACGGCGATGTCGCTGTTGCTACCTGCGATTTGGTGCTGGCGCCGGGGTCGCGCGCGGTGCTCGCCGACCCGTCCGGGGCAGGGAAGACCACGCTGATACGAACCGCGTGCGGGCTTCTTGCCCCGCTTGCTGGACGGGTCTTGGCACCGGACTGGGGCGGGCTCTCCGTGCAGTTCCAGGATTCCCGGCTGGTAGAGGCTATGACTGCCGAGCAAAACGTCCTGCTCTGCTCGGCGGGGGCGCTCTCTGGGGGCGAGGCGCATGCGCTTCTGGCGGAGCTTCTCCCCGAGGATGCGCTGGGCAGGCCTGTTGCGGAGCTTTCCGGTGGGCAGCGCAGGCGGGTAGAGCTGGTACGGGCGCTCGCGCATCCCGGCGCGGCCGTCGTGCTGGACGAGCCCTTCTCCTCACTCGATGCTGTCTCGCATGAGGCCGCGGCTGCCTTCGTCACGCGCCACCTCGGCGGGCGCACGCTGCTCGTGGCCTCGCATGTGTCCGGTGACGTGGAGCTACTCCATGCGGCTCCAGTGCGGCTTGGCCCTGCGCGGCGCGAGGAATGGCCGAGACCGTCCTCGGCAGAATGACCCTTTGGGAGGGCCTCGTGCCGGGTGGGGCCTCCTTCGAGTCCGCAGCGCGCCGCTCGCCACGGAGATGACGTTCATGTGTCGCTTGTGGTAGGAGAACGCTCGGCATGCTTGGGGCCGTGCCCAACTCCGTGGCCGTGTCCACTGTCGATAAGGTCGTGGTGCAGGTTGCCCGCTGGCACATCGGTGCCACTGCCGACGATGCCGTCGTAGCCGCGATGAAGGATATCGCCGTCGCCAGTGCGGCGGGGAAGCTGTCTGCCTGGATGTGGTGACATCCCCGGCAATCGGCCTTCGGTCGGTGATCCGTACGCCCATGTCCCGTGGTGCATCTGTGGTGGTGCGGTCTCAAAAGCTTCCCTCCCCGCATGGCCGACGACGCGACGGGTAGGAATGACGTGACCGAAAATTGCTATAGTAGGAGTGACATATGAAGCAGATAGCATTCGTCTTGGGCTCCAACAGGCAGGGCTCGTTCAACGCCCAGCTCATGACGGTAATCAAGGACGAGCTTGCGGGGAGGGCAGACATCGTTGACCTCGATGCCCAGAAGCTGCCGCGCATGAGCCAGGACCTCGAGTGGCCGACCCCCGAGGCGGTTGCCGACGCACGCAAGGTGATCGAGGGCGCCGATGGCCTCTGGATCGTCTCGCCCCAGTACAACTGCAGCTATCCCGGCTATGTGAAGGACTTCGTCGACTGGATGAGCCGTCCCGTGAGGCAGGGGAGTGCCGCCACGGTCATCAAGGACAAGAAGGTCACTCTGAGCGGCATCGGTGGTCGCACCGCGACGGCCGAGATGCGCGCCCAGCTGGGCTCGCTGCTGTCGTTTGTGGGTGCGGACGTCATGGGCGGCGCCGAGGCAACGGGCGAGGGGTTCTCGCTTGCCCCGGCGGCATGGGGCTCCGGCGTCGTGGAGCTGGACGACGGGCAGCGCGCCCGCGTTCGGCGACAGGTGAGTGACTTCCTGGCGTTTATCGCATAGCATCAGGGGGCAGACCACACATCCATTCAGCGTGCAACACGAAGGAGCATCCCATGGACTTCAAGAACATCACCGTCGCCGGGGGCGGCGTGCTGGGAAGCCAGATTGCCTTCCAGGCCGCCTACTGTGGCCTCAACGTCACCATCTGGCTGCGCACCGAGGCCTCCATCGGCCGCGCCCAGCCCAAGGTCGACCGCCTGCACCAGATCTATCTCGATACGCTTGAGGCCATGAAGACCGATCCTGCGGCCTATGCCTACGGTCTCATCGCCAGGGAGGACGTCACGCCCGAGGCGCTCGACGCCTGCAAGGAGCGCGTCGAGGCTGCCTACCGGAGCCTCAGGCTCACCACCGACTGGGACGAGGCATTTGGCGATGCCGACCTCGTGATCGAGGCTGTCGCCGAGGCCCCCGACGCCAAGACCGCCTTCTACACGGAGCTGGCCAAGCACATTCCCGAGAGGACCGTCATCGTCACCAACTCCTCCACGCTGCTGCCCAGCAGCTTCGCCGCCTCCACCGGTCGTCCCGAGAAGTTTCTGGCCCTGCACTTTGCCAACGAGATCTGGAAGAACCCCACCGGCGAGGTCATGGGTCATGCCGGCACCGACAAGCGCCACTTCGAACAGGTCGTCGAGTTCGCCGCGGCCATCCGCATGATCCCCCTGCGCGTCCTGAAGGAGCAGCCGGGCTACCTCCTCAACTCCATGCTCGTCCCCTTCCTCAACGCCGCGGAGGGCCTGTGGGCCAACGGCGTGGGCACGCCCGAGGACATCGACCTCGCGTGGACCTTGGGCACCGGCGCACCCGCCGGCCCCTTCCGCATCCTGGACATCGTGGGGCTCACGACCGCCTATAACATTGCCGCCATGAGCCCGGCCTCCAAGGATCCCGACAGCGTCGAGCATAGGATCGCTGCCCTGCTCAAGGAGAAGATCGACGCCGGCGAGACGGGCGTCAATGCGGGCAAGGGCTTCTATGACTACCGCAAGTAGGCACGTAGGAGGATTGCTCGCGCGACCGTGTGCCGGTTGTGCACCTGGTCGTGCGAGGGCCCATGCGATTATGCGAGGTCTCACCTATATCGTGCTAGGTTTTATCGCCCCAAATGTCTCGCGTGCTGACTAAAGTCCGCATGCGAGACAACATCAGCCGAAAAAGGTCGCACGGTCTACAGGAGACCTCGCACGATCAACAAGGCACCCCACACGATGGGGGTGAGGGCAACGGCGAACAGGACGCCGTCCGAACGTGGCATGTCGACCCCTGAAAGCACCGTGCCGGACCCTACGCGCTTCGAATCTCCGAGAGGAACTCGTCGCCATAGCGCCTGAGCTTGGTCTTTCCCACGCCCGATACCTGCAGGAGCTCGTCGCGGGTGCGAGGGCGCGCGGTGGCCATGCCGCGCAGCGTGGCGTCCGAGAAGACCACGTAGGGAGGCACGCCGGCCTCGTCCGCAAGCTCCTTGCGCAGGCGGCGCAGCCTTTGGAACAGGGCCTCGTCCTCGTCGGAGGCAAGCGTGCCGGGGTTGGCGCGCTTGGTCGGCCGCTCGATGGCGCCGCGCAGGGCGTGCCCTCCCACGTAGTCCGCCGCCCGCTGTCCCAGGCAGACGCTGCAGGCATCGCATGCGCCCACATCGCCCTGTCCCGCTTGCCCAAAGTACGTGAGCACGCGCTGGTGCAGGCAGCCGTCGCTCGTCGCATAGCCGATCATGGCTCCCAGGAGGCTCTCGCGATGCCTCGTGAGCGTGTGGCATTCCTCCTCCGAAAGTTCCGGCGCAAACTCGGCGTTGTCGATGAAGTAATGGCAGGTGCGGATGTCGTTTCTGCACCACAGCAGCATGCAGGTGGCGGGCTCGCCATCGCGTCCGGCACGGCCGGCCTCCTGGTAGTACTCCTCAAGCGTCTGCGGCATGCCACAGTTGAGCACGAAGCGCACGTCAGACTTGTCGATGCCCATGCCAAAGGCATTCGTGGCCACCATCACGCGCGCGTCGTCGCTCACGAAGGCGCGCTGGGCGGCCGTGCGGTCGGTGGCGTCATATCCCGCGTGGTACGAGACAACCGAGACGCCCTCGCTGCGCAGTGCCTCCGCGAGGCGGTCCACCGCCTTGCGCGTGAGCGCATAGACGATGCCCGACTGGTCGGGGTGCGAGAGGCAGAAGTCCACGACGAAGGCCTCGCGTCGCCTGGGCGTGAGCTCGAAGGAGGCCAGCGTGAGGCTAGGCCGGTCGAAGCCCGTGACCACCGTCTGTGGGTCACGCAGTCCCAGGAGCCTCACCACGTCGTCGCGCACGCGCTGGGTCGCCGTCGCCGTCAGTGCCACCACGGGTGGGCGCTTGGGCAGGTGATCGACAAAGGATGCGATGCGACGGTACGCCGGACGGAAGTCCTGCCCCCATTGGGAGATGCAGTGCGCCTCGTCCACGGCGACGAGCGGCACGTGCGCCTGGGCGGCAAACTCCGCGAAGTGCGGCTCGGCAAGCCGCTCGGGTGCCACGTACATGAGATCGTACCAGCCGGCGAGGGCGCGCGCCATCACAACCCCCTGCTGACGCTGCGTGAGCGTGCTGTTGAGGTACGAGCCACGTATGCCCGCCTCCTTGAGGCCGCGCACCTGGTCCCCCATGAGCGAGATGAGCGGACTCACTACGATCGTGAGGCCTTGCCTTCCCAGCAGCGCCGCCGGTATCTGGTAGCATGCGGACTTCCCGGCACCCGTGGGCATGACGGCGAGGGCGTCGCGCCCGGCGAGCACGGCGGAGATGACCTCCTCCTGGCCGGGACGGAAGCTCTGGTAGCCAAAGCATTCGGCAAGCACCTCACGGGCACCGTCGGGCGTCGGTGACGCGGTGGTGGGACGAGAAGGCGCATTCATGTGTTGGCCTCCATCATCCATCGGTCCGTCCTCCTGGTCCTCCTGTACACAAACGCGCGTCATTCAGTGCAGCTTATGGCAAAACGTGCGCGCTCCCCAACATAACGTCACTCCATGAACATATTTCATGTACTCAGAGTACACGAAATAATTAATTTCATGTACTCTGAGTACATGAAATATGAAAAGGAGCGACACATGCAGAGGCAGATCGAGTCTACAATAGAGAAATGGATACAGGAGCACAACGCACGCCCCCTGCTCATCAGAGGCGCCCGTCGTGTGGGCAAGACGTATGCTGCCGAGTCGGTGGGCCGCCGTATCGCCGGCAACGAGTTCATTAAGCTTGACTTCCAGACCGACCTCGACATCATCGCACCGCTTTTCAATGGTCCAACCGATGACGTGGACGGCATCATGCAGCGTGTTGCCGATTATAAGCGGGTTCCCATTCACAAGGAGTCCGCCATCGTCCTCTTTGACGAGGTGCAGCTATGCGAACGCGCGCTCAATTCCCTGAGGTTCTTCTCGGGGTCTGGGTGGCGCATCCTGGCGACGGGCAGCCAGTTGGGCGTCGCGACGCGTCACAGGAAGCTGCCCTTTCCCAGTGGGGTCGAGCAGCTTACCCTACACCCTATGACCTTCGAGGAGTTTCTTTGGGCACTGGACGAGCGGCAGATGGCCGATGCCATACGGTCCCACGCACAGAGCCTCGAGATCTACGCTGCCCATCGGGAGGCGCTGAGATACTTTAGGCTGTACCAGGTGATTGGTGGGATGCCCGCTGCCGTTGCCGCATACGTTGACACCCGCTCGCTCGATGAGGTGCGCGTGCAGCAACGAGAGATCGATGAGACGTACACGGCCGACATGAGCGATCCCGAGAGTGGCATCAGCGGTATCGCGGCCCGCAGGATATGGGGGAGCATCTCCACTCAGCTGCTGAGGTCTTCCACAAAGAAGTTCAAGTATGCGGAGGTGGAGCGAGGCGGTCGCAGGGCCAAGCTCATAGAGCCTCTCGAATGGCTGGAGGGTGCGGGTGTCATCTCCATCCATGGCCTCACCACGTGCACGCACCCCCCGCTCGTGCCCTATGACGAAGGGGAGGGCAGCTTCTTCAAGGTGTATCTGGCGGATACGGGAATCATGTTCTACAAGCTTTCCGTCGATCCCAGGTTGTGGCTCGATGCCGAGGAGCGTCGCTCCATCATGGCCTCATCCGACTTCCGGGGTGCCTTGGCCGAGAATTCCGTGATGCAGGCGCTTGCGTCACACGATGCGCGCACCTACTACTGGGTGCCTCCCACCTCATGGCACACGCATGGCGAGCTGGACTTCCTTCTGCAGACCAACCGTGCGGAAGTCATTCCCATCGAGGTCAAGTCATCGCGCAACATCAGGGCACGGACGCTAGCACGATTCATGGACAAGGCTCACGCGCCCCATGCCTACGTGCTCTCTGAGAACGATTTTGGCAGCGACACGAGTTCCGATGGAAGGCAGGTGAGGCGGCTCCCCCTCTATGCCGCCCAGCACATCGCTACGGGCGGCATGCCAGAACCCCTCTGATCGTGCGAGGACTCCTGCCAGTCGGGTTAGGCGCTCCTGCCGAGGTCGTCTCGCGTACCGGCCCCAGTCCGCACGCGAGACATGAGCCGCCGGAAAACCTCGCACGATCCAGAGATGCCCTCCACGCCGCAGAGTTCGGCCGCCTGTTCCAGCAGTTCGACCTCCGTGTGTGTGAGCCCCACACGCGCAGCGTCCGCAGCCTCGCGCACGTGTGCGGGCCTGCGACACCCCACCATCGGCACGACTCCCCGCGTGCGGCAGTAGGCGATGGCCACCTGCGCCAGGTTGATGCCGTGGTCGTTGCCCACCGTCTCCATGACGCTGTAGAGCCGTGCGAGCCGCTGCTCGCGGTCCCTCAGGGAGGCCAGGCGAAGGCTGGCCTTGGCGAGCAGGCCCTCCTCGAGCGTCGCCCAGCCCCAGTACCGGACGTCCTGCTCCTGGCACCAGGCGAGCGTCCGAAGCTCCTCGGGCCCATGCGAGACGAGCGAGAAGTGGTTCTGCACGCCATAGAGGGGAACGTCGAAGCGGGCAAGGAACTCCTGTGCCAGCTGGCACTCCGCGAGGCTGAAGTTCGAGACGCCGATGTGGCCGATCAGGCCCACCTGCCTGAGCGCCACGGCCTCGAGCAGGTTGCCCTCGATGTCGCTGGGTAGGTGCAGCCAATAGACGTCGAGGTAGTCGCGGCCGAGGTCACGCGCGTCGCGCTCGAAGGAGTCGATGAGCCTGCCCGCGCGATGGCGACCGATGGGCGTGAACTTGGCCGAGACATGCGCCTCGTCGGGCAGCACCCTGCCCATGATCTTGGCACATGCGCCTAGGCCGTAGGCACGTGCCGTGTCGAAGAGCGCGACATCTTGGTCGAGCGCCTCCTGGACGGCTGCGGCGAGGGTGCCCTCGTCCACGGCAGAGCCGCGCACGACCTGCTCGTACAGGGGCGATCCCCAGGAGTTGGTGCCAATGACGATCTTGGGATGCATGATGTCCATGACCGTATACCACCCTCCTCATGAGTTTTGAGACAAGTATACGTAACGGCTATGAGTGGTCCAACCCAGCGTCCCGGGGGCCATTCGTTCGCTATAATCTCCAAAACCTGGGCTCAACTGCACATTTGCTGGCGCCAAGGCATGAATGGGAGGGTGAGATGGGACACGACATGAATCGTAGGAAGTTCATCAAGATCTCGGGGGTCACGGTTGGCTCGCTTGCTGCGGCTGCGCTTGCGGGATGCGACGTGTCCCCTGGCCTCCCGTGGCAGAGGAGGGGATACCCCCGCTACAACGGCCCCCTCAACCAGGCCAAGAAGATCGACAACCCACCAGACGACTCCGAGGCGCTGGCAAAGTTCGTGGTCATCAGCGACACGCACGTCGACCTCGACAGACAGGGCTATGTCGACCGTCTGCAAAACACGTTCGAGGACATCTCCCAGTTCTGTCCCGAGAACGCCTCCATCATCGTCAATGGAGACATCACCAACAACGGCGAGCTCACGGAGTATCAGAAGTTCGCCGAGTTGGCCGAGGCCGCGGGCTTCTCGTATCCCGACCACTTCGTGCTGGTGATTGGCAACCATGACCAATACGACTCCAACGAGAGCGAGGAGGCGGTCTCCAACCTCACGGATCGTTTCAGGGATCAGGTGGGCATCGCGGATCAGCCCGATCCCTACTACGACCGCACGGTCAGCGGCGTCCACCTCATCATGATGGGTCCCGACCGCTACCCAAAGGGAAGTTGGAACAACTTCTCCGTGTCGGGCGGTCAGATTCGCTGGCTGGAGAGCCTGGTGCATGCCGACAGGGACGCGGGGAAGGTCTCGCTCGTGCTTCTGCATGAGCCCCTGCACGATACGGTACGCAACACGGAGCCCGGTGACTTCGGTCACACGGACTCGCTTTCCGACGAGGACAACGATAACCTGCACAAGCACATCGCTGCCTACGACAACGTGGTCTTCCTCTCGGGCCATACGCATGCGTTGCCCGACACACTGCAGCTTGAGGGAGAGGGACCGCTCTATGTGGGCACCGGCTCGACCGCCTACTGCATCGACAACGTCGACGACGACACCACGGGGGCGGCCGACATCAGCACGTACGGTTCCCTGGGCTGGGAGATGACGGTGTGGGAGTCCTGCATCCGCTTCCGCCTGCGCAACTTCCTGACGCGTTCCTTCGAGGACGACTTGGGTGGCGCGACCTACCAGTTTGCGTAATGTCAGACGCTTCGGGCGATGAGACGGGGGATGACGCATGGCCATCACGATGAGCCTGTACTACAGGGGCGCAGATGGCACGGCTAGGAGGCCATTGACCGCCACCACGCCTCGCCGGCGATGGAGGCGATTGCCAGGCTGCGTGACAAGCACGATCTGCACATGCGTGCCAAGCGCCACGTCTCGGACGAGGTGGGCGTCCCCGCCAAGGACCAGGGCTTCCTGAGGCAGTAGGGCACGTGACGCGAAGGGCCCCCTGCCCGCTCTGGCCGGGGCCCTTCGCATGCGGTCCTGTCCTACAGGTTGTGCTTGGCCATGCGCTGCTCGAAGATGTCGTTCACGATGAGGCTCATCTGGGACGTGGCGTCTCAGGGCAGCGATGTGGGGCATGTCCCTATGGCACACGGTGCTATCCTGAAGCGTGATTGTGCTACCGAGACTGTGTTCCCGATGGTAGAAGGGCTGCCACTCCATGAGTCTGCTTGACGTGTCATTTGCCATAATCGTTGAGCCACTGCGAATGGCGTTTGTGCTCTGTGTAACGCTCCTCAATCGACTGATCCATAGCCCCATCGCTCTTTGCTTCGTACTTGGTATGGCCATCGCGGTAATGGTGGTCATGGGAACCTTCCATAGGATGGGGGTACTGCATTCGGGTGACTCCATCAGGAAGGTGCAAGCAAAGAAGAGAGATGCTACGCCTCCAGCTCACGATCGCGGAAGTCGTCCTCTATCCCGGGTCATCTTCTTGGCGAGCTGCCTTGTGCTCGTGGTGTTGACTGGCGTGGTCATACCCGTGGGCCTTATCGAGGTCATGCCTCAAGCAGTCAAGTTCGTTGGCAGTGCCACAGACTCATCACAGATACTCGCGCTTGTCGAACGCCCCCTGTGTCTTGCGCTTGGCACGTTCCTGCTGTGGCCCATCATCCTTTATGCACTTCCTGGCAGGCGGCATAGATGTCTCTTGGAAGTCATGCTGGTGGCGCTTGCCTGCGTTGCCATCATCGACTATCGATTCTTTGGTACCAATGGTGAAGCCGTTTCGATGCTATATGCCTCAGACTTCACGCCAGCCATGGATCTCACGCTCATTGTCGCCAACATTGCTGCGGTGTTGGCCACTTGTGTAGTGTCAGGGTTCCTGAGTCGCCGGTTCCCGCGGATTACGCTCGGTATCCTTACTGTGGCTACCACTGCTATGGCAGGATCAACAATCCTGCATGCAACTGCCCTTCCCGACAAGTTGGCAGCCGCGGAAGACGAAGTCGCTGCGCAGAAAACCGAGCAGCCTCAGTTCACGTTGAGCAAGACGGGTCAAAACGTAGTGGTCCTCATGCTCGATCGCGGAATGAGCGAGTACATTCCCTATATCATGAACGAGAAGCCCGAGCTCAAAGAACAGTTTGCTGGCTTTACGTACTATCCCAACACGATGTCATTCGGCGGCTTCACCAATTTTGGTGTACCAGCGCTCTTTGGTGGCTATGAGTACACGCCTGTGGAGATGAACAAGCGTAGCACCGAGAGGCTTCAGGACAAGCACGACGAGGCACTTACGGTGATGCCGGCCATCTTTGACCAGGGTGGCTATGACGTGACGGTATGCGACCCTCCGTATGCGGGCTACCAGTGGGAACCTGACCTCTCCATCTATGACCCCTACCCCAATGTCCACACCTATAACACCATGGGGTACTTTACGGGCATGGCGTCAGACAGCCAACAGATAACGGGCATCAGCTGTGACCTGTTCTATCTGGCCGTCGCGCGCGTCTGTCCGCTGCCGTGTCGTCAGCCCTTGTACGCGTCTGGCGTTACGTACACGTATGGTGACGGTGACGCTTCGGGGACGGGCATACCTCTTAACGTGTCGACAGCATCTGGCCAGACGGTGTCCGATGACGCATTGACCGCAGACGGCGGGACGGATGCGTTCCTACAGTCGTACTATGCGCTCAACCACCTGACATCGATGACACGCATAGACGATTCCATTACCGGCTCGTTCCTGATGATGGCGAACGATGCCACGCACGACCCCATGATTCTGCAGGAACCCTCCTACACGCCGACACAGCATGTGGACAACACTGCATATGAGGCACAACACCATGGTCGCTTTACCGTGAATGGGGAGCAGCTCATCTGTGAGAACAGCGATCAGTACATGCACTATCAGGCAAACATGGCTGCGCTCATGCAAGTTGGCCGTTGGCTGGACTACCTGCGCGAACAGGGCGTGTATGACAATACGCGCATTATCATCTGCTCCGATCATGGTCGTCCGCTGCATCAGCTCGCCAGTCGCATTCTGCCGGGAAACAATGGCCTCTACGATACGGAATTCTATGCTCCCCTGCTTATGGAGAAGGACTTCGATGCCACGGAGTTCACGACAGACGAAGGCTTCATGACGCAGTCAGACGTTCCGACGATGGCTACGCGGGGTGTGATTTCCAACCCCACCAACCCCTTTACCGGTAAGCCCATCTCTAATGCAGAGAAATATGCACACGACCAGTACATCCTGGCTTCATGGGACTGGGACATCAGCGCCAACAACGGGACGACCTTCCTGCCAGGCGTATGGTTTGCAGTGCATACTGACATGCGCGTCATGGGCAACTGGCGTGAGGTGCCGGATCCTGGCGGGCAGGCCACCTAACAACCGACCGCGCGCCGCCCAGAGACGGCTCCATGGATGAGCCTAGGCATATCAGTCATCTATCCGATAGAGACGACAGGGTCCATCCATGAGCATAAGGGTGAATCCTGGCGTCTTGTCGGTGATGCGCCTGATGCCGTCCCATCCACCTGGAATGCGTGCGGAACGCGTGAATGAGCCATATGCGCCGCTCTCGTCGAGTGCCATGACATATCTTGCACCAACGGCATCTACCGCTGCGCGCACATCAGGGTCATAGGCAATCTGGTCAAGACGAGTGCGGATAAGGATGCTCTCAGGCGTCTCCTTCTCAGTGCCGTAGCCAGCGAAATAGCGGTAGTACACCCTCATGCCATACAGGCCATAAGTGTCAATGCTGCCATCATAGGGATCGTTGATGATGAGGTCGTTTCCCGTGGCTGCCGAGACCTTGGCCAAGAAGCCCTCATAGGGATTGGGGAGATACGACTCCTGCACAGGTGGGGCGAATGCTGCCAGGGGGGATTGTACGAGACGATTGCCCGGCAGCGATATGCCAGGATACAAGCTGAGGGCAAGATACGCCACGCCGCACACGGCAGGTACCAGATACGACCTCTCATCGAGGCGCCTCCGCGAGAGGCGCCTTTCAGCGAATGCCAGCGTGCTGGCTGCGCCAAGGCACAGGAGAGGAATGGCGGCGATTGCGGCCATGGCGGAGACGCGGAAGGCGTCCGTATACCAAAAGCCCGTCAGCAGGCTACGTAAGGTACCCGTGGCCGTAGCGGTGACCGTTACGAGTAGCGCGGCAAGCAGGTATGCCACTAGGAGCCAGCGATGCTCTCTGGTGTGGGCGCAATGGACCGCTCCAATGGCTACGAGCGCTGCTGGAACGATATGAGCAGGCAGGACATAGTAATGGCCCTTGGTGTAGGAGAGTTCGAGAATGTTGATGAGCTCTTGTCTAGGCGTGGCATAGGGTGGCCAGACGTAGGTGACGGTACTTTGCAAGGGGGGAAGCCTCCATGCCAAGAACCATGCCGCACAGCACAACAACAAGAAGGCCAGGGTACAGATGGGGCTTGGAATGGTACCTGCGAAGCTACGATAGCTCCTCTGCTCCAACATGCGATGCGCTAGCCAGGGGACTGCCATGAGACCGAGAGAGAATACTATGTTGGGATGCAAGGTGGCAATGCCCACACAGGACATCAGGAAGAGCGTACTATGGCCCAGGCGTTGCCGCAACTGTTGATTGGCTCTTGTGGCCGTGACAAGGAGGGCAACACCAGTAGGCAGCAGACAGAAGCCTGCCATATTGGGGAATAGGGGGCCCCAGACGAACAGAATCCATGGGAACGAGAAGATGCTCAGGCAACCGATGGACCCAAAGACGATGGCCCTGGTGTTATCGGGAGCGATGGTTTTGAGGAGCAGGAGCATGCCCATGGGAAAGACCATGAAGGCAAAGGTAAAGTTGACGGCATTGATGGCACACCCAACGGTGGCATCGGTCGTCATGACCACAAGAGCGCACGCGAGATGCCATACGCTGGGATAAAAGCCGCCTGGCGATGGCATGACGTCGAATGCTTGGTCTTGCAGTACATAGAGGGTGCTGTGGAAGGGGTCGAGCACATGCGATTCGACCATCGAGCGTACGGAGCCATAATGTGCCGTGACGTCGTACGCCTGGGCCGCGACATCGGGGGAGGGCAGCAGCCTCAGGAAGAAGAATGCTCCCATTGCGATGCCCACGATGAGGTACAGGGCAAGAACGCCCAGGAAGCCCAGCCAGCCTTTCCCGGCATCGCCGTTCCTTGCTGACGTGGCTTTGTGGCTTCTCGATTTGATAAGGAGCCCAAGCGCGAGTATGCCGCTGGGCAAGACGGCCATGTTCCAGGGGGTGGCGTCTACGTGTAGATGCGTACAGACAAGGCCCATGACCACATAGATGGCAAGTGAAATAGGTGGTGCGGCAAGAAGGGCGGTCTTGCTGTCCACAGGGAGTATGCGAGCCGCAAGGAACCCCGGAACAACAAGGAGCGCAAGAGTGACAAGCAGTGCAAGCATGAAGAGTGACCACATAGGTAGGACATGCCTTTCTAACGGCCATGCTGCAGGAGGACATCGTGCATTCCTGTACAGAGCATGCCCATCATACAAGACCTCCTCGTATGGTCATTCTGGGCGAGAATGAGCACCACCGATTTGTGCATGAGCCATCTAAACGTGCAAGCGGGGCTCATGCAGTCTTGTCCCAACCGATGTGGCTGGCTTGTATCGATGACGGGGGTGTCACCTCATGTGTCCCTCTGACGCAAAGGCGCAATCATTATCAAAAGTACAGTAAGCTCGTACGAAGCTGTACCATCTATGCTGCCAAGGGCGGTGTCTGAGCTGAGAGGGGAACTGCACATGATCAACTTCAATGTCCCACCACTGGTCGGCACCGAGATGACATATGTCCGCGAAGCCGTTGAGGACAACCATAAGATCTGTGGGGATGGTCCCTTCACCCAGCGCTGCGATGCATGGATCGAAGAGCATTTCAACGCTAGGAAGTCTCTTCTCACGACGAGTGGTACCACGGCACTCGAGATGGCGGCCATCCTGTGTGGCATCAACCCGGGCGATGAGGTCATTCTCCCGAGCTTTACCTTCTCCTCTACAGCGACTGCCTTTGTGCTTGTAGGGGCCAAGCTCGTGTTTGTGGACATCCGTCCAGATACCATGAACATCGACGAGTCCAAGATCGAGGCAGCCATCACCGCTCGCACGCGCGCCATCGTTGTCGTGCACTATGCGGGTGTGGCTTGCGAGATGGATACGATCATGGACATCGCTCATCATTACGACCTCAAGGTGGTCGAGGATGCCGCTCAGGGGGTCATGAGCACCTACAAGGGCAAGGCCCTAGGGACCATTGGCGATTTTGGTTGCTACTCGTTCCATGAGACCAAGAATTACTCCATGGGCGAGGGTGGTGCCATCCTGGTGAATGACACGTCATGTGTTGAGCGAGCTGAGATCATCCGTGAGAAGGGTACCAACCGTTCGCGCTTTCTGCGCGGTCAGGTAGACAAGTACACATGGGTGGATTACGGCTCCTCCTATCTTCCAAGCGACATCAATGCCGCGTATCTGTGGGGCCAGCTTGAGGTGGCAGAGGCAATCAATCGGGATCGGCTGGCCACGTGGCGGAGCTATTGGGACGGTCTCAAGCCATTGGCTGAAGGGGGCAAGCTGGAGTTACCCCTCATCCCTGAGGGATGTGAGCACAACGCCCATATGTTCTATGTCAAGCTCGAAGACCTCCAACAGCGTACGGAGTTCATCTCCTACCTTCGGGACCATGGCGTGCAATCCACGTTTCACTACATCCCGCTCCATAGCTCTCCAGCAGGCAAGCACTATGGGCGCTTTGCGGGTATGGATGAGTTCACCACCAGGGAGAGCAACCGTTTGACACGTCTCCCCATGTACTATGGCCTTTCCAAGGAGGATCGCGCTACGGTTGTCGATGCCATCAGGAGTTATTTTGCCTAGTAGGGAGCACGGTATGGGAAAGGGTGCCCCGGGCGGGCGCAAGGCCGTACCGAAGGTGCTTCTCCTGCTGCATGGTGTGCTGCTGGTGCTCTCGCTTTCGGGTGTGGCTAGCAAGCTTGCCTCGCGGCAGGAGTTCCTCTCTCTGCCGTTTTGTATGTTCTACGGTGTAGTGCTTCTCATTCTGGCATTCTATGCGCTTGCCTGGCAGCAGGTAATCAAGCGCCTCCCCTTGACCTTCGCATATGCCAACCGTGCCATCACCGTGGTGTGGGGCATCGTTTGGGGGGCACTGTTCTTTGGTGAGCGCGTGACAGCGCTCATGTTGACTGGTGCCATCATCATCATCGTGGGCATCGTGCTCTATGCGCTTGATGGAACAGAGGGGGATGAGATTCATGAGTGAGCTCATCCCCTATGCTCTCCTGTATCTTTTTGGCACCTTTATCAGTGCCGTTGCGCAGGTACTTCTTAAGAAGTCTGCACTCAAGACGTATGAGAGCACCATCAAGGAATACCTCAACCCGCTCGTTGTCACGGGCTATGTCATCTTTTTTGCGGCGACATTCTGCACACTTTTTGCCTACAAAGTGGTGCCACTGTCGTTGGGGCCCGTGCTCGAGGCAACGAGCTACGTGTACGTGACCATCTTTGGCGTCATGTTCTTCAAGGAGCATGTCTCAAGGCGCAAGGTGCTCGCTTTGGCGCTCATCATTGGTGGCATCTGCGTGTATGCGCTTGGGGTATAGAATCTTCATCGTGTTTCTTCTTGCCCGATGCTGTCTGTTCTTTGCGTTGACGTCGTGGACACGGTCTGGGACTGACTGAGCTGGATGATAGGCGATGATGCAGAGAGGGTGTGCTGGAGGGTATGTGGTATGCTTCAGCTGCCCATCAGTGGACGCCGTGCGATGCTTGGGATTCTTGCAGGCACCGGTCGAATATGGGCGGAGCTAGGAGAATAATGGACATATCAGTCGTCATTCCTGTCTACGGTTGCCGCGCAGCTCTTCCCGAGCTGCATCGCAGACTCGTCGATGCTCTTGAGGGTATGGGCAGGAGCTTTGAGATAGTCCTTGTGGATGACTGCTGCCCGCAGAACTCCTGGGAGGAAATCGTCCGGATCTGTGGTGAGGATCGACGTGTGATTGGCATCCACCTGTCACGTAACTTCGGACAGATTCGCGCTATTACCTGTGGTCTTGATGCTTGCAAGGGGGATTGGGTCGTGGTTATGGACTGCGATCTCCAAGACCGTCCCGAGGCGATTCCCCAGCTGTACGCCCAAGCACAGGAAGGTTACGATGCCGTGTTCGTACGGCGCGTCAATCGTAAGGACAAGGGTTCCACCAGGTTGCTGTCTCGATTGTTCTACAAAGTGTATGAGTACTTTACTGACGGGGCCTACGACAATACGATTTCAAACTTTTCTATCGCCTCGCGACAGGTCATCGATGCCTACTGCAGACTGAGGGAACACAATCGCGGTTACACCACCTTCATTAAATGGCTGGGCTTTTGTCAGACGGCAATTGAGGTTGAAGGTGATGAGCGTTTTGAAGGTGAGTCTTCCTATACCATGCGTAAGAAGTTGCGCATGGCATTTGAGCTCATTACCTCCCAATCAACAAAGCCCCTCAAGCTTGCCACGAGGACAGGCTTCGTGATTTTTGGCATATCACTCGTGTTTCTCATTGTGCTTCTGATCTACAAACTAGTGATGCCAGGCGTGGCTGTGGGGTGGACGAGCCTTATCGGTGCCATGTTCCTGTTGAGTGGTCTCAACATTGGTATCGTTGGCGTCGTTGGTCTCTATGTGGGAAACATCTTTGACGAGGCCAAGAATCGCCCGCTCTATGTGGTAGCTCGAGTGCTTAATGATGCGGGTGGCTTCGATGGCAAGCGTGATGGATAGGGAGGCGCAATGATCATCGTCATTGGTGCGACGGGCTTCATTGGCATGTACACGGTTGACGAGCTGGTACGCAATGGTAAGCAAGTCGTGGCGACGGGCCGCAACGATGCACTTGCAGTGAAGCTCGAGGACATGGGTGCCCAGTTCGTGCACCTTGACATCACCAAGTCGGAGGATTTCGATAGGCTACCTACCGAGGATGTGGAAGGAGTCATCCTGCTTGCGGCGCTTCTGCCAGCAAATGCGAAGGCCGATCTCAAGAGTCACGAAAACGCTGCGGACTACTTCCGTATCAATTGCATAGGTACGGTACATGTACTTGAATACTGCCGCAGGAACGGCATCAGGAAGATTATCTCAAGCTGCAGCTATGGGGACGTTTCTGGTGCGTGGGGCAAGGGTTATGCCATCACCGAGGACGAGCCGCGTAATTTCTCCTTTGCGGGCGACCATGCCATGTACGTCATTACGAAGAACGCTGCCAACGATACGATTGAGTACTACAACCAGCAACATGGCATGCAGGGTGCGAGCTTTCGCTTCCCACCGGTTTATGGGGTGGGTCCCCACGGAACCATCCTTGTCAATGGCAAGCCATACAAATCGGGCATTCAGACGTTTATTGAGAACGCCGAGGCTGGAAGGGATATCGAGCTGTGGGGTGACCCTCACATAAAAAGGGACATCATCTATGTCAAGGATGTGGCGCGGGCGTTTCGCATGGCGCTTGAGAGCGACAAGACATACGGCCTATACAATATGACAAGCGGGACACAGCTTGATCTCGAGGAGCAAGCCAAGGCGGTCATCGAGGTCTTTGGCAAGGACAAGGGATCCAAGATTGTCTATAGGCCGGAGAAGCCCAACAATACGCCCTCGTTCCTCTTCAGCATGGAGAAGGCCAAGCGCGATTTTGGTTTCGTGCCTGAGTATACGAACTACCTTGACATGATGAGGGACTACAGACAGGAACTTGAGAGCGGCCGCTGGTCCGACCTCGAAGATTCTGCCGGTTCCCGAATCGAGTAAGGTACGTCTAGGAGTGGCATATGCAGAAGCTGGCCATCATTGGCGCAAACGACTTTCAGAACCCCCTCATTCTCAAGGCGCAGGAAAAGGGCATCGAGACACATGTGTTTGCCTGGCAGTGCGGTGACGTTGGTGAGCGCACGGCCGATGTCTTCTATCCCATCTCCACGGCAGAGAAGGATTTGATCTGCGAGAAGTGCCGCGAGATCGGCGTCGATGGTGTGGTGACCATCGGCTCGGACTTCAATAACATCACGGCTACGTATGTGGCAAACAGGCTAGGACTGACGGCCAACTCCGATGAGGCAGTGCTGCGCTCAACCAACAAGCACCTCATGCGCGAGACGTTTGCTATCAATGGTGACCCCTCTCCCAAGAGCATTCTTGCTGTAGCAGGAGAGGAGGCGCCTGATATCTCCGACATGAGCTTCCCGCTCATCGTGAAACCGACCGATCGCTCGGGCTCACGCGGCATTCGGAAGATCACCGATGAAGGTCAGCTGCACGCAGCCCTTGGGGCAGCATGGGAATGTTCATGGGAGCATAAGGCCGTGGTGGAGGAGTTTCTGGAGGGCGAGGAGTTCTCCGTTGAGTTCATCTCCTGGAGGGGAGAACATCACTTCCTGCAGTTGACCAAGAAGTTCACGACGGGTGCCCCGCACTTCGTTGAGACGGGACACATCGAACCTGGTCAGGTTGCTCCTGATGTGCTTGAGCGCATCAAGGTGGTCGTGTCCCATGCGCTTGATGGCCTTGGTGTGCGCTACGGTGCGTCGCACTCCGAAATCATGGTGGATGTCCAAGGTAATCCCCGCATCGTGGAGATTGGTTCGCGCATGGGCGGGGACTGCATCGGCTCTGATCTCGTGCAGCTTTCTTGTGGCATCGACTTCGTTGGTGCCGTCGTTGATGTGGCCATGGGCAGGGAGCCTGATTTGACACCTACGCGCCCAGGGCGTTTCGCGGCCATACGCTTTGTCGTTGGGCAGGACGATCTTGACGCTCTCGTGCGCCTTCGCGCGAACGATTCAGGCCTTTTGGTACGTGAGTCTGGTATCGAGGCGTTCGATCACGGGATTACCGACAGCTCGTCGCGGTGCGGCTTCTTCATCATGAGTGCACCTTCGCTTGGATACCTGATTCCCTATCTGCCGCCTCGTTAGGCAGAGGCAAACCTCAGTATAGGGATCATGCTATCTCATCCGCCTGCCTTTGCCAGCTCAAGCTGAGGTAAGCTACTTGTAAAGTGATTGGCGACTCTATAGCCTTCCAGAGGGGACACGTGGTGTGCGGAGACCACATGAATCAGTTGACTTGCGGTAAGAGGCTTTTGCATTATGTCAGACATCCGACTTCTAAGCATCGTTACATCATGGTGTACTGTGCCATGTTTGCCCTCATGTTCCTCTGTTTTGCAGGCCCTGCCCTCGTCGTTCACAGAGGCTTCATCTACGCTATTGATGGGACGAGCCAGCAGTACCCCTTCTTTCTGCTTGAGGGCGAGTGGTTGCGCAACCTGCTGTACAACGTCTTCGTTCTCCATACCTTCCAAGTGCCCCAGTGGACGATGCTCTTGGGCTACGGAACCGATTACATCACGGCACTTTCCTCGTATACGGGCAACCCCTTTTACCTCATTTCCGTGTTCTCCACTCCCGAGAATGGCGAGCTCCTCCTATCGCTAACGATTCCCCTGCAGCTTGCCTGTGCGAGCGGTATCTTCACCAGGCTTTGCCGCTATCACGGCAAAGACCGTTTCATGGCCATGGTCGGGGGGCTCAGCTATGCCTTCATGGGCTATTCGGTAAACGCCTACACACAGACACCCTTTCTGCTATGGGTAGTGGCCGCACCACTTGTCCTGCTTGGAGTGGATGAGGTGATAGATGGCAGGAGTCCCGTGACGCTCATCGTGGCTACTGCCCTCTGCTTCCTCAATTCGATTAGCCTCTCATATCAGGTGTGCCTGCTGCTGGTGCTCTACTGCAGCGTGAGGTTTGCCCTTACCTTCGCACGTCGTACGCCTAGGGAGTTTATCCTCCTTTTCATGCGTGTGGCCATTCCGTTGGTCTTGGGGGCCATGATAGGGATGGCACTTTTCCTTCCCGTCGTCATGAGCATCGTGGGGCAAACCAGGCTTGGCGTGGAAAGGGCCCTGTCTCTCTGGTTCTCCCGTGGCTACTACAAGCTGCTCGTGACCTCATTTCTTTCGGTCTCTTGGCCGGGAGTGGATGGTACCCCCATTGGTGGTCTGGCACTTTCGTCCTTGTGTGCCATTACCCTGTTTGCCCTCAGACGACGGGAGCATCCGTCTGCCAACGCCGAACTACGGGTTGCTCGCGTGCTTTCGATCGCCTTCATGATCGTTCTCTTCTTTCCCGTACCGAGCAGTGTCCTCAATGGCATGTCCTACCCAAGTTTGCGGTGGACATGGGCCGTGTCACTCCTGCTGGCTTATGTGACGGTGCTGGTGCTGCCTCTGCTGCCACGGCTCTCTCAGGTGGAGCGTGCTCGGTTCGTGGTCCTGTGGCTTGTCTACGGTGCCATGGCACTGTGGGCTACGCATAGGGCGCCATCATGGCCTCTCATAGCCGCGTTGATTCTGGTGGTTGCGCTTCTTGTGGTTATGTGCCAACCGCCGCGGGGCCTGCTCGTGAGGAGAGTCATGACGTGCGGGGCGTTGGTTGCCTCCTGTCTTGCCCTCTTCGGACCGTACTTCTGGGCGGAGGGATATGGCCAGACGATACCCTTCAACAGTGCCTATCCGAGCCTCTACGCCCATACGCCACTTTCCCTCCTAGGTGACAGGAACCTGTCATCCAGTGATAGGTACACCTTGCGTGGGATGGGACCAGAGAGAAACACGAGCGTCATCGTTGGGGCACCAGGTGACACCTTTTATAATAGCTTGTACAGCAACGAGACAGACGAGCTGTTGAGCTCTTTGGGCCTTATAAGTCACACCAACAACTTCTCATGGACTGGGTTCGATGCGCGCCTTGGACTCGAGGCGTTGAGTGGTGTCGATTGCCTCGTGGCGCCTGTGGGGGACTCCAGCTATCCCTATCCAGCCATAGGCTATATGCTGAGTCAGGCGGATACCTACCATAGTGGCTCACAGACCTTTGGCTGCTACGAGGCCGAGGCCCCCGTGCGCCTGGGCACCCTGCATGCCGTCACGTACCCCCGCTCGCTCTATGATGCCCTCAATATGGTGCAGCGCCAGAACCTCCTGATTTCTGGTGTGGTGCTTGAGCATGGGGTAGGTGCCGTCGCTCCGGCCTCTCCCGGCGTTCCTGCACTGGGCATTTCCGATGCGACACCCATCGCTCTCGAGGCCTCCCAGCCATCTGAGACCGCTGTGGTGGGGGAAGGCGAGGTGGACGTTGCCGACGGTGGGGCAACGGTAACGCTTCCGGTGGACATCCCTGCCGGAGAGAAGGCCTATCTCATGTTGCGCGGCCTCTCCTTCCAAGGAAGGTCTGCCCTTGATGCGCATGCGTTCGTGCGTGTGACATCCGGGCAGGCAAGTGAGTCTGTCATGCAGGCCAATGCACTCGAGACGTGGTATGGCAACAAGCATGATTGGGTTATTGACCTTGGAACGGACTCCCAGCAGCGCTCATCAATCGTGCTTACCTTCAGTAACGCCGGGCAGTATGGCCTGCAGGCAATCGAGACCGTCTTTGAAAATGAGGCTATGTCAGCCCAGCTTGTGAGAGACTTTGCCAATGAGGGCCCAACCGATCTCGCCTTCGATTCTCAAGACGGTAACCTCATGCAGGGGTCAATGGAGGTTACCGCAGCTGAGGGACGTACGCTCCTTGTGCGCGTTCCCTATGGGAGGGGATGGTCGGCGACGGTTGATGACACGCCAGTCGACATTGATCGTGCGGATGTGGCGTTCATGGCCATTCATCTGAGTCAAGGATCGCATCGAGTGGTGTTTAGGTACCAAACGCCCTATCTTGCTGTGGGGGCCTGTGTGAGTGGGGCGGGGCTTCTGCTGGCACTCCTATACGTCAAGCTATTCATCAAGAAGCTTGCGCGTGTTTCTGGCAAGCACGAGTGATGCGATGGGAGCGACGAACGGCATGAGAGGCGAGATACATGCACTGAGCTGCTGTCGCATCGTGACATTCTCCTCACTCTGGAGATATGGGGAGTGGGGCCTGTGACCTTTTGGTACACTGAACCGGTCTCGGTGGCATCATGTCATCCGGTCTGCGTCGTGCTTCGGAGGTCTCACTTGAATTCATCACAGCAGCCGCTGGTGAGCGTGCTCGTACCCATCTGCAACGTCGAGCGCTACCTTGACCAGTGCCTTGGGTCGCTTGTGACCCAAACCTATGACAATCTCGAGGTCATCTGCATCAATGATGGCTCCACGGATGGCTCCAAGGCGATCATCGACGGCTTTGTGAGCAAGGATTCCCGCTTTACCTGCATCGACAAGCCCAACAGTGGCTACGGCGACTCCATGAACAAGGGCCTCGAGGCCGCCTGCGGCACCTACGTCTCCATCCTTGAGTCCGACGACTTCCTCGATCCGGAGGGCATTGCCTATATGGTGGATGCCGCCGAGACCCAGGACCTCGAGGTCTTCAAGTGCAACTTTTGGCTGCATTGGACCTGCGGGCTACCCGAGTATTCCTATCGCAACAACGTCTACTTTCCCTTTTCGTCGCCCGAGATGGTGGGCATGGGTCCGCACGCGCCGCGTGACTATCCCCAGGTGTTCTGGGGCAAGGCCTCCATCTGGTCCGCGCTCTACCGCAAGAGCTTACTGGATGAGAACAACATCCGCTTCCTGCCAACGCCCGGCGCCTCCTACCAGGACTCCAGCTTCACGTTCAAGGTGCTCTCCTGCTGCGTCCGCATCGCCTACTCCGAGCGCGCCTTCCTGCACTACCGCCAGGACAACGAGCACTCCTCCGTCAACTCCAAGGGCAAGGTCTACTGCACCTGTGACGAGCATGCCGAAATGAGTCACTTTCTCGACGAGGATCGCCCCGATCTCAAGCCCGCGCTCGATCCCGTACGTGCCTATGTGAAGTTCCTCAACTACGCCTGGAACTACGACCGGCTGGCGGATCAGTTCAAGCCCGAGTTCCTGGAGCGCTTCTCCACCGAGATGCGGCAGGAGATAGAGCGGGGCACCATCCCGCCCTGCGTGCTTGACGGTTCCGTCTTCAAGGACGTTGATGTCGCCCCCTTCCAGTACTTCTGGAAGGAACAGGTGGAAGAGCTGCGGGACGTTGCCTATAACAAGGAGTTCTATGCCGCGCAGCGCGCCTCGCGCGCCGGTGGTGGCAAAGTCGCCACCTTCAAGAACTACTGGCATGCGGGCGGGCTCGGTGGCATCGCCAAGCTGGTCGCCCGCAAGGCGCAGGGCAAGGCATAGCGTATGGGCAGGCTTTCCGTTGTCGTTCCCGTCTACAACGTGGGCTCCTACCTCGATGCCTGTCTGGAGTCCCTCGAGGCTCAGACGTTCAGGGACATCGACGTCATCTGCGTGAATGATGGTTCCACGGACGACTCCCTGGAGCGCCTGCACTCATGGGCCGCGCGCGACTCGCGCGTGAGGGTGATCAACAAGGAGAACGGTGGCCTCTCGTCCGCACGCAACGCCGGCATCCGAGTCGCCACCTCCGAGTTCGTGTGCTTTCTGGACAGCGATGACGTCTTTCTGCCCGAGGCGTGCGAGACGATCGTGCAGCAGCTTGCCGACACCAGGGCGGATGTCCTGACCTTTGGTGCCACCTACGTGCCCGCCGAGCCGAACGTTCCCTGGCTGGACGACGTCCTGACCCCGCGCGACGTCGTCTATGACGGCTTTTCGATGGACGTCCTCTTCAAGGAGAAGTCCCGTCCCTTTGCTTGGCGCATGGCCTGCAGGACACGCTTCCTCACGGAGCATGAGATCTGGTTCGACGAGGACGTGCCCTTTGGTGAGGACCAGGTCTTTTGCTTTGCCGTGTACCCTCGCGCCGAGCGTATCGCCTTCTGTTCGAAGAAGCTCTACGAGTACAAGGCCGCGCGTCCCGGGTCGCTCATGGATCGCATGAACAACGATCCGCGCAGGAAGATGCTTGCGCACGCGGACATCGTCGACCACATCCTTGCGGACTGGCGGCGCCTGGCACTGCTGGGCAGGTATGGTGCCGAGATGGTCTGCTGGGCGCTCGACTTCGTGCTGACGGAGATGCTGCGGGCTCCGCAGGGCGACTTTGCAGCCGTCGCCGATGGGCTGGCAGACGTCCTGGGCAGGTATTGGACGCCTGATCAGGTGAAGGTTATGAACCTGATACCGGCAGACCGCGCGCTGGCGCTGAGTCTGGTGGGGGGTCGCCGTTGTTCGCTCGCTGCGCGCAAGCGGGCGGCTCGTGCCTTCTACCTGGCACGGTATGGCCACAAGGCAACGTATCGCTGGCTGGTCTCAGGCTGGTACCTGCAGGAGTAGCGTAGCTAGCCGTCGCACGCCTCAAAGACATAGAGCTCCTTGGTCGTGGGCAGAGGCAGCGTCCTGAGCGCCTTCCTGTTTGCAAGGCCTATGAGGGTGGATGACGTACAGTTTCCTTCGCACTTTTGACAACCGGGTAGCCACATAGGGGACATGACCCCACCCCAGCACGATTGGAGGCGACCAAGCGAACCAATTGACCGGAGGAGCGGGACCATGCCACACGTGATGGTATCGTTCGATGGACCCAAGCTCAGGGAGCACCTCGGCGAGCTCGTCAGGAAGACCGTCGAGGATACGCTCAACGGGCTCCTGGATGAGGAGGCCGACCAGATCGCGAACGCCGGGTGCCACGAGCGCACGGACAAGCGGCAGGCGCACGGGCCCGGGCACTGTAGGCACGGCCTGACCACGATCTCCGGGAAGGTCGAGCTCAGCGTGCCCAAGCCGAGAGGCGCGACCTTTGCGTCCCAGGTGGTTGAGCGCCACCGCGGGCGGGAGACGTCGGCCGGGGAAGCGATGATGGAGATGTGCCTCGCGGGCGTCTCCACCCGCAG
>NZ_AWEZ01000055.1 GCF_000468755.1 Olsenella profusa F0195 | reverse complement strand
CGCCCGCAGGGGGGTCGACGTCGCGCTCGGCGCCTTCGACGTCACGGTGGTCGACCAGGAGACCGGCGAGGTGGTCGCCACCTACGAGCGGGAGTGGGGCGACGCGCCAGCCGACTCGTCGGACCCCATGCTGCAGCTCAAGCTGCTGTGCATGAGGCCCGCCGGCTGGCGCGACAGCATCGTGAGGATGTCCCTGCCCGGCGAGCTCGTCGCACACCTGGACGGCGAGGACGCCCCGGGCCTGGGGCGCGACCTGCGCATCCTCAGGGACGAGGCCGGCGCCCACGGGTTCGCCAGCGCCGTCGAGGCCATGGCCGAGTCCCTGTCCGCGACGGGCGGCATAGACGCCGCGACCGTCGGCCTCTCCGCGGCGCGCATCGCCTCGGGGGAGGCGCGCCGCGAGTACGGCGAGGACGTCGACCTCGGGGCCTACGACCGCGCGTTCGGGCTGGTGGAGGGGGGCGCCGGCGATGCAGCCTGGCAGCAGGCAGAGGTCGGAGGCCGAGGGCCTCCTCCGCGCGTGCGCGCGTGCGCTCTTCATATCTTGCGACTCCATAGGCGCGTTCCTCGGCAGGGCCACCCCGGGCCAGCTCGCCGCCTGCACGTCGCTGCTCGAGGACGAGCTGTCGCACAGGGAGCGCGCCAAGCGCGAGCGGCTCCTCAGGCAGGCGAGGTTCCCCGTCCCCAAGACGCTCGAGGGCTTCGACTGGTCCAACGTCAGGTTCCCAGACGGCTGGGGCGCCGATGAGATGCGCAGCCTCTCGTTCGTGGACGCAGCGGAGGACCTCGTGTTCTTCGGGAAGACGGGCAGGGGCAAGTCGCATGCCTCGATAGGCCTTGGCATGGCCGCCGTGGCCGCCGGCACCCCCGTGCGGCTCCACCAGACCGCGCAGCTGGTGCTCGCCCTCGGGAAGGCGAAGCGCGACGGCACGCTCGACAGGGTTCTCGCGGACGTCGCGAAGGCCCGGCTGGTGATCCTGGACGAGTTCGGCCACGTGCCCTTCGACGTGGACGGCGCGCGGCCGCCCTGCCAGGTCATATCCGACAGCCACGAGTGCCGGAGCATCGTGCTCACCACCAACGTGGAGTTCTCCAGGTGGGGCACGGTCCTCGCGGACGACAGGCTGGCCGCGGCAATCGTCGACAGGGTCGCGCGCCACGGCAGGCTCGTGGAGTTCGGCGGGCCCAGCCACAGGCTGGAGAACTCGCTGATGCTCGGGAAGGGAGGCGAGTGACGTGAGGGGGAAGCCCGGGGCGCGCCGCGCCTCGTGCCCCATCTGGGACCTCGACGACTGGGTGCTGGAGCACCACGACGTCGTGACGCTCTGCAGGGGCTTCGACTGCCCCGAGTGCGTCGCGGACCCGGAGGAGCTGGGGCCGACCGGGCCCCCTGCGCCGCCGGACCCCGGCGTCCGCGAGGTCCCGTTCTAGGAGGTTGCAAGGGTCGGCGGGTCCGTGCGCAAACCCGCAAAAGTTTCGTGCACGGACCCGAAAGAAATGCGTGCACATTCCCGAAACTGGGGCTTGACTAAACACA
>NZ_AWEZ01000054.1 GCF_000468755.1 Olsenella profusa F0195 | reverse complement strand
TATACATTTAGACAAACTGGGAAACTAGCTGATTCTATAACTTAGCTGATTTAGTTGCAATATATGTTTTAATGTTCAGTTCATGCAACCTGCCAAAACCATTTGTATCTTCATATATATCAAGCAGGGTGAACCCTGCCTTTAATTGTCCGCCTATCTGCTCCGTCATATTGTGAGAAAACTGCATTCCGGACTTTTCTTTAATCATATATTCTCTGGCTGCTTTATTTTTTAATGGATTAAAAGGCATTCTCCAAACAATTTCTTTTTCTTCATCATCGACAATGTAGTTTATCTCATTATTTAGACCCGCAAGAAAAACCCCACCATTTTTCAGAACTCTATATGCTTCCTTAAAAACATGTTGCACATCTTCAACATAACAGTTGGAAACCGGATGAAAGACTATATCAAATATTTCATTTTTAAAAGGTAAAGTTTTTGTCATATCACCTTCGATTGCTTTAATATTGTATCCCTCTCTTTCAGCAATTAAGAACTCGCTTTCTATTTGCTTTGAAGAGTAATCAAGTACAGTACAATCTGCCCCTAACGCATTAAATATAGGCATTTGCTGTCCTCCGCCTGATGCTAAGCCTAAGATTTTCTTCCCTTTCAAATCTCCAAGCCACTCATGTGGAACTGGAACCGTTGGAGTAAGAAAAACTCTCCATTCTCCATCTTTTGCATCGATATACTCATCATGTGAAGTTGGTTTCCCCCACTCCCAGCCTTCCTCAACCCATCTGTCGATGGTCTCTTTGTTTATATCCTGATATGTTTTCATTACTTCACTTACCTCATTCACAACTTTAAATCTGTTTCACTCAGTATTTTTAATATAGTACTATGCTATACCATTTTTCAGAGGACCTCGAAGGTTGCGTCAATCACTTGGGAGTGTTGAGCTGATGCTCTGGTAGGTGTGGGCTCGAGCATGCCAGTTTCAAGGGGGACGACTCCTTCCCGTGCATGCAGCCCCATCATGACGAAAATGGCCGCAACAAGGAGGAATCTGCCTTCGTCCTTATCGCGGCCCATGATTGGCCTGCATACGCTACGTGCTACTGGCCCAGCGCGGCGTAGTCCTGGTCGGAGACAGGCTCCAGCCACTCGTTGCTGGCATCCTCGCCGGGGATCTCAAAGGCTAGGTGGCTCATCCAGCTGTCCTTGGCGGCGCCGTGCCAGTGCTTCACGCCCTCGGGGATCTCGATCACGGTGCCGGGGACGAGTGCTAGGGCCTCCTTGCCCCATTCCTGGTACCAGCCATGACCACCCACACAGATGAGGAGCTGGCCGCCGCCCTTGGTGGCATGGTGCACATGCCAGTGGTTGCGGCAGCCCGGCTCAAAGGTCACATTGGAGATGGGGAAGGGTTGGCCGCATACGGGCGCCAGGTAGGACTGGCCGTCGAAGTATTGGGCGTAGGCGCCGTTCGGGTCACCCACGGGGAAGGGGATGGTCTGGGCGTATGCGTCCTTCTCGCTGGTGGCGGCCTCGTCCGTGGTCCAGACCTGCTTGCCCAGGTTGAAAGTTGCCCAGGCCTTGGGCCAGCCGGCGTAGAAGGCCACATGGGTCACGATGGCGGCAAACTCGGCCTTGGTCACGCCGTGGGCCTTGGCGTTCTGCAGGTGGTAGACGAGCGAGCTGTCGGTGATGCCCTGTGCCATCAACGCCACGAAGGTGACAATGCAGCGGGTCTTGACGTCGATGTCCTGGTTGTTCCAGTTCTCGCCAAAGAGTACGTCATCATTGAAGTGGGCAAACTCTGGAACGAACTCGCCCAGCTGCTCGCGGCCTGCGGTCTGTACGATCTTCTCACCCATAGCATTTCCCTTCTCAATATTGACAGTATCGAACGACCCGACGTGCATGTCACATACCTATGTAGTATGGAGATAGATACGGGTTGCGCATGCCTAGGCCTGCTGTTCAGTTTGGCCGTGCCATCACCTGCTCGTCCGTAGGTAGCGGGTGTTCCGACCCGCCCCCTCGACACGTACGAGTTGCAACCTCACAAGCTCGTGAATAAGTCGGGTGGCCTTAGACCTGCTTAGGTCAGTTTCTCTTGCTATCTCGGTCATACCCTTAGGTATGATCTGACTCAGATGAGAGAGAAGCAGATCTTGGTCGTGGGTGAGTTGTCGCGCGTCCGCAATGAGGGGCAGGCAGACGGTGGCGGTGTTGTCGGTGATGGTAAAGTCTGGCTGGTTGATGCTCTGCGCATAACAGGCGCGGATTCGCTGCACGCCTGTGCCGTAGGCCTCGATTAGGCCCAATCGGTAGAAGACTCCTGCAAGTACGGGGTTGCGGAGCACCGAGACGCGGTCAGAGAGATACTCCTCCTCGGTCATGTCTGTGGGCAGGCCGCCTGGCGAGCTGACCTCGACGCGGTCACCGAAGAAGGACACGCGTGTTTGGGCTTCGATGTCCCACGTACGGTGGACGAGAGCGTTGGCGAGCGCCTCGCGGAATGCGGCCTCGGGTAGCAACTGGACCTCAGTGCGCGTGCTTCCGTGGACCTCTTCCTGTACGTAGTAATCCCGACAGAGGGATATGGCCTGGTCGAACTGGTTGAGGATGCTGCTGCCAGCGAGGATGGAGCGTTTCTTGATAATGCTGATGCTCTCACCAAACCGTGCGATGTCGAGGCCAGGAAAGTCGTTCTCGTCGGCAAGAAGGGCAGCGGCATTGTTGTAGCCACGGTTACGGTCGAGCAGTCCGAGGGTCCTCAGGGTGTCGCTGTCGAACTCCTTGATACCCAGGCGCCCCTTGATGAACTTCCCGAGATACGTGAAGGTCAAGTCTTGATTGGCAGAGGGCAGGCTTTCGAAGGTGAGGTTTTGCCCTGCAAGCACCAGGCGACGAAGCTCAAGCTGATCGACGGGGAGGGAGGCTATGTCGCTGCGGCGGTAGGCCCGGCCGTGATAGAGGTAGGGCTTGTAGGGGCTGCTGCGTACCGTGAGTTCGACGGTATCGTTCGCATCATTTACGGCTATCGAATAATCAGGCTGGGGAGAGATGCTGCCGTTGACTTTGTTCTCAATATTCAGGCAGGTCTTGTGGGGATCGGTCAGGCCAACGATGGTCCCATCGTCGCGCACGCCAAAGACGATCGTTCCCCCATCGTAATTGGCGAAGGCGCTGACGGTCTTGAGGAAGCTGGCGCTGGGCGCTTCCTTGAACTCGAGACTGTGATCTTCCTTCATAATGGCTCCTGACTAGGTGAGCCTTTCTCTTACATTCATAATGAATAGAAAAGCTAATCTCATCAAATAGATTTGGCGAGAAAGACATTACTCACCATAACAGTCCTCTGGCCACAGGAGGGATTGACCTGTCTTGTGGCCAGGTGAGGTGAGTGAGTGGCATGGCCGATGGGCGCACCCGTCCCGTGCAAGGGTTTGGCCTGATTCCGGACGTGTCGCCTTTCGTTAGAGGTAGAGGATGCTCATGAACCAGGCGGCGACCTTGGGGATGGAAGCGAGCTGTCACACCTGATGCTTCCGTCCTACAGATACCGGGCAAAGAACTGCTCGACCTTGTCCCAGGGTATGAGGCCGCCGACGCCGTTTACGGCTCCCTCGCCGCCGTCGTAGAGGTCGCAGTGCGTGGCACCTGGCACCAGGTAGAATTCCTTGTTCTCCGGTCGGGGATTGCCATCCATCATGTGTGCATAGGCGTCCTTGCCAAAGTACAGGCTGTGTGCCTTCTCGCCATGGATCATGAGGACCGCACTCTCGATCTCGTTGGTGTACACGAGGAAGCGCGCGTTGGCATAGCCGATGGTGCCCGTGACGTTCCAACCCTCGTTGCTGTTGAGCGAGCGTGTGTGGTAACCGCGTGGGGTCCTGTAGTAGGCGCTGTAGTCCTTGACGAACTGCGGGGCGTCGTCCGGTGCGGGGTAGGGCAGACAGCCGCCGGCTCGGTCGTGGGTGCCTGCGGCGTACTCGACGGTGCGGGCGGCACTGATCTGGTGACGTGTGGCATTGCGCTTCTCGGCGGAGTCGTTCGCGTCGAAGTAGCCGTTGCCGTTGACACGGGTCATGTCGTACATGGTGGAGACGAGCGTGGCCTTGACGCGGGGGTCGGCCGCCGCGGCGTTGAGGGCGATTCCACCCCAGCCGCAGATGCCGATGATGCCCACCCGCTCGGGGTTCACGTCGGCGCGGTTGGAGAGGTAGTCCACCGCTGCCATGAAGTCCTCGGTGTTGATGTCGGGGCTGGCGACGTTTCTGGCCTCTCCGCCGGACTCGCCGATGAAGCTTGGGTCAAAGGCGATGGCCAGGTAGCCCTGCTCGGCCATGTGCTGGGTGTAGAGGCCGCTCGCCTGCTCCTTCACGGCGCCAAAGGGACCTGCCACGGCGAGCGCCACCAGATTGGCGTTGCCCGCGGCCGCCTTGGGCCTGTAGAGGTCTGCTGCCAGCGTGATGCCGTAGAGGTTGGTGAAGGTGACCTTCTCGTGGTCCACCTTGTCGGAGAGCGCGAACGTCTTGTCCCATTCCTGCGTGAGTTCCATCTTTCCTCCTGTCTGCGTGGCGAAGGTGCCGGGCGCCTTTGTCATGGATGCCTAGTGGCGAGCGGCAATGGTGATCGTACCGGTGAGCAGGGCCACCTGGTCTGCTCCCTCGGCAAAGGTCTCCACCATGTGGGCGGTGTGACACTGCTTGCGGGCCGACCCCATGAGCACGACCACGTTCGTTCGAAGCTCCTTTCCTGGTCATCCAGTTCGATGCGCACCTGGAAGGACCCATCGAGCTCATGCAGGCGAGGCAGGTCTCCCGCATCCACGCGACCCATGTTCACCTGGTCGCCGTAGCGCATGGAGTCCTCCTCGCCATTGAAGGGGACCGCAAACCAGCCGCCTCCTGGGTTGTAGTTCATATCGCCGTTGGTCCAGCCATGGTGCACCTGCTCCTGCCCGTAGGGCAGCGAGAGGGGCATGCGACCGCAGAAGTCCAGGCCGGTCCCGCTCACGCTGACGGTACAGGGGAGCCTGTCCACGAAGGCCTGGGCCGTCTCCGTCTCGTTGGTCGTCGCATGGATGATGGTGCTGCCCGGGAACGCGGTGAGTGGCACGGTGCACATCGGTGCCGGCGAGACCAAGGCCATAGGAGTGGGGCGCGTGCTGCCCAAGGGGCATGACACGGTGCAGGTGGCCGCTAGTCCCCGACCAGCCTCCTGCCCGCCTCGCGTGCCCGTGCCAGCTCGTCCGGTCACACCGTGTCGTGGCGGACGATCTTTGCCTCGCTGTCGAACATGGTCCAGTCGAACCTGCCGTACGCCTTCTCGCTCACCTGCTGGGTGTTACCGATGGCCAGCAGGGACACTGGCCCCACGAAGCGCTCGATGGTGTCTGAGTGCTCGGTCGTCATCCTGTCATAGCCAAGCGCTGGGTACTGCTCGGCCGCGCGCGTGTGCTCGAGCGTGCCGGCAAGCCCGTCCTTGTAGACGCATCTGCCCAGGGACCTTTCGGCCTTGCATGCGAAGCACGACCGGCAGCCCATGAAGGGGTCGAGCGCGTAGAGGTTCACGACCTCCGACGCCGCGCCGGCATCATTTGCCCGCGCGTGGCCTCCCTCACGAGCTGGGCCATGTTCCAGCCGTTTCGTGGGCGCGCATTGACTGTTACAACCTGCTTCATTGGAGAACCTCCCCCGGTGCCGTGACATCCTGCAGGTGCATTCTACGGCATTGGCTGAAGGGCCGGCACCCCTTGTGATGCCCGCGCAATCGGACGGCGCTCTCGGCCGCCTGAGCACACCCACCTCTTTGGGGACGGCAGTGGTCGCGAGAGGCCGCATGTCAGATGTGTCAGATGCTCCTGCCCGTCATCAGGCGTGCCGTGTAGACGGCCTGGCCCGAATGCATCACCGTGTCGTCGACGGTCGACACCAGGCGCACGGCCCGAGTCACGGCGGGCGTCCACGAGCGGTCGACGACGTCGTCCAGGGTGCCTGGGTCCAGGGTGGCCAGATACCCCTTGGCCGTGTCGGCGGCAGCGGTGAGGTAGCCTACCAGCAGCTCCTTGTCCTTCACGTGCACCTTCGCGGCCTCCTCGGGCGTGTGACGCCAGTCCTGCGTGTCATCGGGCAGGTCGAGGGCGAAGCGCTCCTTCCACCCCTGAGAGAACCAGAACTGCTCTCTTCCAGCGAGCGAGGCGGTCTGATAGTCGATCATCCTGGCGGTGTGCCACATCAGCCAGGTCACCGACTTTATGTAGGGGGTCGGCATGGTGTTGCTCTTCTCCAGGGTCCTGCGGAAGCGCCCTACTCCGCGCACCAGGATGTCGATCGCGAACTGTGTTGACGGTCGCTGCATGGTGGGACTCCTTTTCCATGTCGTGATGGTCCATCATATGCGTACGTGTACCCAGGATGTGCGGGTGGTGGCTCAGTGCTCATGGTGTGGGTTGCTTGATGGGGACATCAGAAGCGTGCACGGCGGGCTATACTGGGCGCAACGAGAACCAGCCGGGGCCTTTGGCAAGCGCCGGCACGAGAAGGGTCCAGGTGTATGAGGAACTAGCGATGCCCACACAACACCCGTAACCAGACCCATGCGCTGGCGGCCATGTCCACGGGTGCAGCATCGTGCGCTCGCATACCTGCTCCGAGCCAGACATTCTGGACCCCATCAAGACGCTCTGTTGCATCCCCATGGCCTCCCGCCGAGACCGGAGGTCCCATGCAGCTCAACCTGTCGAACGTCACATACACATACCCCGCGTCGCCCGAGCCGGTCCTGCGCGGGGTGACGGCCGCGTTCCCGCGGGGATGGACCGGCATCGTCGGCGACAACGGGTGCGGCAAGACCACGCTCGCGCTCGTGGCCTGCAACGTCATGCGCCCGGATGCCGGAAGCGTTGCCCCTGCGCTCGTGGCCCGCTACTGCGCCCAGGACGCCACCCGGCCGCCGGACGACCTTGAGGAATTTGCGCTGGCCTACGACGGGGCCGCCGTGCGGCTCCGGGACGAGCTGCGCATAGACGACGGATGGGCGTGGCGCTACGCCACGCTCTCCGGCGGCCAGCAGAAGCGCCTGCAGGTGGCCTGCGCCCTGTGGGCGCGACCCGACGTCCTGGCCGTGGACGAGCCGACCAACCACGTCGACGCGGCGACCCGCCATGCCATATCCGAGGCCCTCTCGCGCTTCGGGGGGATCGGCCTTCTCGTCTCGCACGATCGCGAGCTGCTGGACGCGCTCTGCACGCAGTGCCTGTTCGTCTCGAGGGGGTCGGCCACCATGCGGCCGGGTGGCTACACGCAGGGGTCGGGCCAGGCCGAGCTCGAACGCGAAAGCGCGCTGCGTATCCGCGACTCCGCGCGCAGGGAGAGGGAGCGTCTCGGGCGCGAGGCCCAGCGCCGGCGCGAGGAGGCGTCGCGGGTCGCGTCGCGCAGGAGCGGGAAGCATGCTGCCAAGAACGACAGCGACGCGCGCGATAAGCGGCGGCGTTTCGTCGTCTCCGGACAGGACGGGAGGGCCGGAAGGCTCTCGTCGCGCATGGAGGCCCGGCTCTCCGACGCGGCGGACAGGCTCGATGCCGTGCGGGTCGAGAGGCGCTACGAGTCCGACGTCTGGCTCGACGCCGCCCCGAGCAGGCGGAAGGTCCTGCTGCGCATGGAGGAGGCTACCATCACCCTCGGCGACGGGGCAGCGCTGGCGGTGCCCGCCCTCCACATCGGCAGCACCGACCACATCGGGCTGGTCGGCGACAACGGCAGCGGAAAGACGACGCTCGTCAGGCGCATCGTGGAGAGCCTGCCCGATGCGACGAGGGTCCTCTACGTCCCCCAGGAGCCCACGCGGCCCCAGCGGCAGTCGGCGATGGACGCCCTGGCCGACCTGGGCAGCACCGACCGTGGTCGCGTGCTCTCCGTTGTGGCGCGGCTCAACTCAGAGCCGGAGCGCATCCTGGAGGGCGGCGACGTCAGCCCCGGCGAGATGCGCAAGCTCATGCTCGCCCTTGGGATCCTGGGTGCACCGGAGCTCGTCGTGATGGACGAGCCTACGAACCACCTCGACCTCGGGTCCATCGAGGCCCTGGAGCGCCTGCTCGCGACCTTCCCCGGGGCGCTGCTGCTCGTCTCCCACGACGCCGCGCTCATCCGGGCCGCGACGCATGTCGAGTGGACGATAGGGGAGGATCCCGTGGGTTACAGGCTCGCATTGGGGTTTCCTGCGTGAGACGTCTACAGCTGGGGACAGGCCATGTCACCTCATGTGTTAAGTCATGTGTTAAGGGCTGATCATGTCGCTTTTGTGAGCCATCTACAATAATGGTGCTCCACGCAAGCGCTGTCGGATTCGCACAAGAGGGGAGAGTCGCATGGCAAGGAGCGAAGGTTACCTGGAATATGTCCTCGACCTGCTCGGGGACGTCCGGGGTGTCGCCTACAAAAGGATGATGGGCGAGTGCCTGCTGTACGGCGAGGACGTTCTCTTCGGGGCGTCTACGATGACAGGCTCCTGCTGAAGAACGTGCCGGCCGCGCGCGATGCGTTTCCGGAGGTGCAGCTCCCCTACGAGGGGCGAGACCCATGATGCTCGTGGACAGCGAGGACCCGGCCCGCATCGCCGAGGTGGTCTCCACCGTGGTCCCGCAGCTGCTAAGGGCAAAGAAGCGCTGACCGGCTGTTCAATTCGCCTTGCGAGGTTCTCGGATGGCAAGCACCGAATACGCGATCAGGCATATCGAGCAGGACGAATGGCCTCTGCTTGAGGACTTCCTCCACGAGGCCGTCTTTGTCCCCGAGGGCCTCGTGGAGGGGGTTCCGCGAAGCACCATGCGCGCCGACCCAAAATGCCGTACCGCGTACGAGGGGTTCGGCACGCTTCCTGATGACCGCGCCCTGGTGGTCGAGGCCGGCGGGAGGATCGTCGGGGCCTGCTGGGTGCGCACCACAGACGTGTAAGGGCACATCGACTCCGAGACCCCGTCGTTCTCCATCGCCCTGTGCAAGCCGTTTCGCGGGAAGGGGATTGGTACGGCGATGATGGGCCGCCTGCTCGACGAGCTTCGCGACACCGGCTATGCCCGCGCGTCCCTCTCTGTGCAGAAGGCGAATCCCCTGCTGCACCTCTACGAGCGCCTGGGCTTCCGCATCGTCGGTGACGGTGAGGATGGGATCGAGTGGCTCATGGTGCACGACCTCCACCGCCGCTGACGGAACGTCGCCGGCGGCGGGGCCAGGCACCCCATGGCCTGGTCGTGCGGGGCTCGGCCCGCGCCCAGTCGAGGGTCCTCCCAGGGGCCCACCGCATGATGAACGGGCTTGCTCCCGAGGCAGGCTGCGTTCGTTTGGACAATGTGGACATGTTCTGCGGTGATGTCCCGGCCCACGTGGGACGCCCCGCAGCCCATGTCCCTAAGGCAATGGCTCATCTTCGGCTGGCTGAGCACGACGGCCATGCACCCGTCGTGCTGGCGGGCAACACGTTTGTCTCACTTGACCTGTAGGTGAGTGCTCCTGCATCGCGGCAAGTGTCCTTGTCTATCGACTGGTGCCCCGCAGCACGTCAGGTAGCGGAACGAGGCCCGCCATCATACGTCTCGATTCGTGACCAGCCAATTCGCTGCCTCCTTCTTGCCGAGGACGAAACCCCTGTAAATCGCGGACTTCCGGAGGAGCTCTTCGTGGCTGCCGATGCTGTCGACGCCGTCCTTTCCGAGGACCACGATCTGATCGGCGTTCCGTATGGTGTTCAGCTTGTGAGCGATCACTATGGTCGTCTTGCCCTGGAGGAGGTTGTCCAGGGCCGCAAGGAGCTGAGACTCGTTTTCCGGGTCGATGCTGGAGGTGGCCTCGTCAAGGATGACGATCTTGCTCGGCTTCAGCATGGCGCGTGCGATTGATATGCGCTGCCGCTCTCCGCCCGAGAGGTTACTCCCGCCTTCCTGCAGGACCGTGTCGTATCCGTCCGGCAGCCCCATGATGAAGTCATGACACCGTGCCCTCTTCGAGACGGCCATCATCTCCTCGTCCGATGCCTCCGGGTTTCCGAACTTGATGTTGTTGCGGATCGTGTCGTCGAACAGGTACACGTCTTGGAAGACGAACGAGAAGTTGGCGAGGAGCGCATCATAGTCGTAGCCCTTGACATTCTGGTCGTCTACCAGCACCTCCCCGCTCTGCACGTCCCAAAAGCGGGCGGCTAGGTTGCAAAGCGTCGTCTTCCCGCTACCAGAGGGTCCAACGATGGCCGTCGTCTTGCCCTCCGGGATGCTCAGGCTCAGCCCCTCGAACACGTTGTTCCCGTCGTATGAGAACGACACGTCCCTGAACTCTATCCGGGCAGTGTCCACGTCCGTCCTCTCACCCTGCTCGATGGTGGGGAGCGACCTCATCTCCAGCACGGTATTCAGGTTCTGAACGGCAACCCCCTTGATGTTCTGCATGCTGCCCGCAAGCTCAAAGCCGGAGAACACGATGAAGCTCGCAATGATCAGCATCATCGCCTTGGAGATGTCGATGTCGCCGCCCAGAAACCTTGCCAGCGTGACCAGAACGATGACGCTGCTTCCGATCTTGAATGAGACCTGGTACAGAAACTGCACGGGCACCAGCTTCGTCTCCACGTCAAGGTAGCCTTTCCGGGTGGCCGATATGCTGTCCTCCAAATCGGACGCACCTTGGCGGTTCTTGCCGAAGGCCTTCAGGACGCTTATGCCCTTCACGTATTCCAACGTGTTGGCGTTCAGTCTCATCTTGAGTCCCAGGAGTGCCGAGCTGAGGCTGTCGGCCCTCTTCTGTGCGACTCCGTTGACCGCAAGGCCGCAGACCAACGTCACGATGATGATGAGGCCGGTCACGACGTCGTACGGCAGCACGAACAGGGCCATGATCGCGGTCTGGATCATGCCGACGATGAGCGTCTCTATGATGGAGAATCCCGCCGTCTCCAAGTCCGAAACCGCGGTCGACATCCCGCCGGATATCTCTCCCAGCCTGTTTCCGCTGAAGTACCCCATGCTTGCGTTCTTCAGCCGGTCCCCTATGAGGATGCGATTCTCCGCGCCCAGGCTGTATGCCGCGATGTTCTTATGCCGATCGGCCAGGTAGCCGAAGACGATCTTCCCCACCACGCTCAGGAGGATTATGGCGGTCATGATGTGGATGTCGCCCATGACGATCGCGGTGCCGCTGAAGATGTGGTCGCATACCTTCACCAGTAGGAACAGAATCGCTCCGAGCGACCAGCTGTCGGATATCCCCTTCAGGCACTCGAAGACGAGCATGTTCGAGACGTGGCGCGCGTTTTTTCCAGCCAAGAGATACAGCTTGTCAAGTAGGTCCTTCATTGCGACAAAACCACCTTTTCACTAGGCTCTTCAGTGTGGGCACCCCAAAGCTCGCGGTAGGTGGGGCTATGCTCAAGCAGCTCATCATGCGTGCCGCACGCTTCGATTCGGCCATGGTTCATCACGACGATCTTGTCCGCATGGACGATGGTGGAGAGCCGGTGGGCTATCATGATGACGGTCTTCGACTTGACCAGGGCGTTTATCGACTTCTGAATCTCGGCCTCGTTGTCTGGGTCGGAATAGGCCGTGGCCTCGTCCAGAAGGACGATGGGACTGTCCTTTAAGAGCGCACGGGCGATGGTGACGCGTTGCCGCTCGCCTCCTGACAGGGTGCCGCCGGCGTCGCCCAGAACCGTCCTGTACCCGTTGGGAAGGCTTTCTATGAAGTCATGGCAGCTGGCCCTTCGACAGGCGTCCTGAACCTCCTCGATGCTCGCGTCTTCCCTCGCCATCCTCATGTTCTCCAAGATGCTCCTTCTGAACAGGAAGTTCTCTTGGGACACGTAGGTGACGAGGTCCATGTTCTGCGAAAGCGGCATGTCCGACAGCTTGGCGCCACCGATGGTGACCTGGCCCGAGTCCACGTTCCAGAAGCCCGCTATCAGCTTCGCGACGGTGGACTTTCCGCTGCCGGAATACCCGACGATTGCTGTCAGCTGGCCTTCCCTTGCCATGAACGTGAGGTCCTGGAGTACGTCCTTGCCCTTCTCGTAGCCAAACCCAACGTGCGAGAAGACTATGTCGTGCGAGGAGACGGGCAAGGCGACGGGTCCCCTCTCCAGCTCGGGCATGCCCATGACGGTCCTGATCTCGCTCGCTATGACGCCGATGTTGGCCATGATGTCCGTATGGCTCATGACCTTGATCAGTGGCTTGTAGGACGCGTACGAAAGGAGGATGCCCATGACCACCATGTAGACGGATATGCTGCCCTGCATGTAGAGGAACATGACGGTGGGGAGCACGAACAGGAGCGTGGACGGCAGCGTCTCCATGGCGGCCGTCATGGCGAAGCACACGCTCAGATACCAGTCCAGCATGGCGTTCTTGTTGTTGTTCACGGCATCCCTGAACTTCCCGTAGGAAGACGCCGACTTGTTGAAGGCCTTGATGACGTTGATGCCCCGCACGTATTCGACGATGCTGGTGTTCATCTCCTTGGCCGCCCTCTGGTATCTGAGCGACTTCTCTTGGTACCCCGACATCATCAGGAGGGTGAAGAGCAGCCCCACGGGAAGGGAGATCAGATTGGCGATACCTATGCGCCAATCCAGCGTGAAGATGATGACGACGAGCACGATCGGGACGATGGCGTTTGCCAGCACCTCGGGAATCACGTGTGCGATGGGCCGCTCCAGCTTGTCGAGCGTCTCGACCATGAACTGCGCCCACTGGCCGCTGCTCTTGCCCTCGACTGCCCCCATGGAAAGGCGGCTCAGCTTGTCGGCCAGTCGCTTCCGCTCGTCCTCGATCACGCGGAACGCGAGATTGTGGGACGTTACCGTGGACGCCTCGTGGAAGGCGACGCTTCCGACAAAGCCGCACACAACCAATGCGATCTGCGGCACATAGCCCTGGATCTCACTCTGGCCCTCCACCATCATGACGATGATGGACCCGACGCCGTAGTAGGGGAGCACGCCAAGCCCCACTCCCACGACGGCCATGAGGACGGACAGGAGTATCCGCCCGAAGTGACTCTTCAAAACGCTGCCCATAGACTCTCCTTATCGTTGTCGCCATCCACCATCAGCAACCGGCCTCCTTTGGGTAGAGGCGGCTGTAACCCATGGCGCCCAGCACCTTGCTTGTCGACTTAAGCTTGAAGTCATCGACGACGCGGCCGTCCTCTATCTGAATCGCCCTGCTGCAGCAGCTCAGGATGCACTCCGCATCATGAGATATGACCAGCGTGGCGATTCCCGATTCCGAGAGCGAGCGTATGACGCCGCTGACCATGCGCATGCTTCTCCCGTCAAGCCCGCTTGTCGGCTCGTCTAGGATGATGGTTGACGCGTGGTGCGCGAGCGCCACGCCGAGCGCGAGCCTCTGCTTCTGCCCGCCCGACAGCGTCGCGGGATGCTGGTCCTTTACGTCACGAAGCCCCAGCCTTCCTAGGATCTCCTCTGCCTCACGCCTCTTGTCGGCAGTTGCCTTGCCGCCCGTCAGCAGCTCGTCCATCAGATCCTCTCCGAAAAGCCAGCTGTCCAGGTCCTGCGGTATGTACCAGACCCTTCCCCTGCGCCCCTTCCCCTTCAAGGCGACGCACTCGAGCGATACCGTGCCGCCATCCTCCTTGATCAGGCCGGACGCTATCTTGCCGATCGTGCTCTTGCCCACCCCGTTTGGGCCGATGATGGCCACGCTCTCGCCCTTCCCGACCGAAAAGCTCACGTCTTGCAGGACGGGGACCGAATCGAAGGCCTTCCTGATTCCGGCAAGGCGCAGCATCTCGTCTCCAGGTTTGGCTGCCTTCACGAGGGCTGGCTCGCAGTCGTATAGGTTGGCGGTTCGAAGCCCCAGCTCCCTGAGCTTCGCCGCGGGAAGCCCTCGAAGCTCGCGCGGTGTGAACTCCCTGGTCAAGCGTCCGTTCTCCAGATGCACAAAGCGGTCTGCGAGGTCCATCAGGTAGTAGAGGCGATGCTCGGTGATGACGATCGTCTTCCCTTGGTCCTTGAGCTTCCCTATGATGGTCGAAAGCTGGTACGTTGCCTCGACGTCCAGGTTCGCGGAAGGCTCGTCCATCACGTAGATCTCGGGTTCCATGGCCTCGGCTGACGCTATGGCGACCTTCTGCCTCATGCCGTATGAAAGCGTTCGTACCCGCTCGTTCAGGAGGGGCGCGATGCCGATCTCCTCCGCAGCGAGTCTCACGCGCTCGACTATCTCCTCATGGGGCCGTCCGTAGTTCTCGCACCCAAAGGCAATCTCACCTGCGACCTCGTTGGAGAAGAACTGGCTGCGGGGGTCTTGGAACACGTTGCCTATGCACTTGGTCCTCTCGAGGAAGGACGAGGGGCCCTCCGCGATGCCTTCGATCGCCAGGCTCCCGTGCAGTTCGCCCCCGAAGAACCGAGGAGCCAGCCCGTTGATCAGACGGGTGACGGTGCTCTTTCCGCTTCCCGAGACCCCCGTGATCACGAGCAGCTCGCCGGGGTGGACCTCAAGGCTGAGGTGCGCTATCCTCTCGGCCCCACTCGCGTACGAGAAGGAGACGTCGCTCATGTGAATTGCCCTGCCCAAACGACGGCCTCCTCTCATAGGCAGCACACGATGCAGGCGGCCAGGGCCACCCCCGAACAGGTGATGTCGAGGCCGCGGAGCTTGCTGACGTAGTAGCTTTCCTTGTGGCCTGGATACTCGATTCCTCTCACCACCGCCGAAGCGGAAAGCTCGTCAGAGACCTTCAGCGAGCGGAAGATGAGGGGGACGAGCGCGTACTCCAGGGTGTCCATGGGGCTTCGCAGCATCTTGCGAAGGGAACCCAGGAATCCCCTGACGCGCATGGCATTCCTGACTTCCAGGAACTCGAGGAGCGCCGTGGGCGCGAAGCGCAGCATGACCACTAGGATCAGTCTCATCTGAGCCGGCATCGGCAGCTTCCTCAATCCTGCGGTCAGCTTTCCCGAGGGAATCAGGATCAGCAGGTACAGGCTCATCATGGTGGGAATCATCCTGTATATCATGCTCAGCAGAAGCGGGGACGGGAACGCTAGGATTCCGTGGTGCACCTCCAGCCACAGGCCGCCCATGGCCAGGCCGTAGACGAGCACGCATGCGAGTCCCTGCCTCCCCTTGCCGAACAGGACCAGGAAGGCGGTCATCACGCATAGGTAGGCAAGGTGCGTCGCCATGCTTCGCGCGAACATGCTCGCAATGCCCGAGCAGAGCACGATGACGAGCACCGTCCGCGCATCGATGAGCCTTATCAGGCCCGTTTCGTTTGCTTTGCCCATTCCCATCTATTTGATGACGCCGGCCTTCTCAAAATGCCTCTGCAGGAGGCGTTGCCCGAAGGCGACTCCCGCAACCGTCAGGACGGCCGTTATGAGCACGCCGATCAGCATGAGATGAGGCGTCATGACCATGTTGTACTCCATGTCCAGCGTCGCGCTCGAGAACCCGCTCTGCATCGCCATGACGCGGAAGGATTCCCAGGACCACCAGAGGGGAACGGCGTTGCCCACGAAGTTCCCGATGCAGTTGATCGTCCAGCCGATTCGATTGCGGATGGGGTTGCGATAGCTGTCCCTGCCAAGCATGGACAGCTCGGCGATGGCGCCTACCGCGAGGAAGTACGGGAACAGGAAGCTGTAGCCCAAAAGCCCCTCGATGGCTCCGTAGACGGCCGCCCATACGAACAGCAGCCCATGTTTGTTCAAGCGGTTGGCCGCAACCAGGTAGAAGGTTGCCCCCAGGAAGCCGTCGATGCCGGCTGACATATACAGGTACACGAAGGGGATGGCCAATGCCACCGACCCGATGACAAGGGTAATGCCGAAGAACAGGACCATCATCGCGGCGACGGTCACCAGGTCTCGAGTGCCTATCTTCCTCATGCTGTCTGCCTCGCTTTCGAACTTCAGGGTTTGTCCGAGGACAAACCGGGTGATTGTTTTCGCACGCCAGAAAAACACGAAGTCGGGTACGACGACCAATCCGCCTTTAGTAAACCTCGTTTTCTAAAAATACCATGTTAGAGTTAGAAGTCAATAACTTTTTGGCTTGGGACAGCAGGTGACTCGATATGGCGTCGCCTTTGGCTAGGAGCTGCCGTTGGACTCTTTGCTGAGCGCCAGCATGCGGGACCAAGCGTAGTTTTGGGCCTCCGATATCACCGCCACGATTCTCTTCGCCTCGTCGTAGCGATATCGATGCTCGATTATCTCGAACAAAGGCACGAGCGACATGGTGAAGAAGATGTGCTTGAGGTCTTCGGAGAATCCAGGGTCGTCCGTGGGGTCGTCTTTGACAACTCTCTCTTGCCCTTGGGACGATTCCATCTCCATCTGTACCATCCGCTCCCGTATGTCGGCATACTTGGTGCCTTGCGGAGCGTGGAACATCAGTTGGAATTCGTCGAAGTGAGAGTACACAAACTTGAGGAGAAGCTGCGAGCTTTCAGCCGATGCCTGTTCGAACGCATCGACCCCCTCCGCTAGGAGCACGTGCCTCGACCGATTCGTCTGCTCGCGGTAGAAGCGGACCATCTCTTCGAAGACGGGGTCAATCAGAGCCGAGAACATCTCCTCCTTGCTAGCGAAATGCTTGTACAGCGCGCCTCCCGTCAGGCCCGCCTTCTCTGCTATGGAGCGCATGGACGCCTTTTCGTAGCCGAGTTCCAGGAACTCCTCCTTCGCGGCCCTCATGACCAGCTCGTGTGATTGCGTCTTGTCCTTCGGCATCTTCCTGGCTCTTCCGCTCGACTCTCTATCCGCTCATGGACGGCTTCCTCGACGGCTTTGTTGGCAAGATGAACGTCGAAGCCATTGCCATCGTCGCAGACGACGAAAGGGCAGTTCCTAGAATTCTCCCTTTGCACAGACTAGCATCATCGCAGAGACGTGGCGGCGGATACGTTCATGGAGAGCCATGCTGGCGGTAACAAAGGGGCATTCCTTTTATGGATGTCAATACCTACCAAAACCGCGTGGAATAGACGTCTTGCAATCCCCCCTCCGTCTGAAGGGTGGGGAATACAGCAGAGACGGCATGTGACATGCTGTGAGCCGCGACGAGCATGTAATTGTGACCATGGGTTTATTCGATTCTCCGCTCGATCATGATAGCCTTGAGCGATAGAAGGTGACATGAATGCCGCAGAAGATGGCTTCGCAGAGCGGCTTGCGGCAAAGCTCAAGACTCCCTTGGAGTGTTCAATGCACCGGCACATCGCGGTATGGCACGTTGCGGGCAACTCGTTCAGGGCCGGGTTCGAGTTGATGGCGAGCGCAAGACTCGGGACGATGAGACTGGTGCCATTCGGCGTGGTAGGTGAATCTGGCGACTGTGCGTCAGAATCTCTCAAGCTCCGCAATCTCGGTATCGATCTCCGTCTCAAGGCCAGAGAGGTCATCGATGCCATAGTCTCCCATGCCGATGACTGCGGCGTTCGAAGGTTTGGCAGGTGGTGTCTCGATCAGGTATTTCTTGAGGTTGTGGGCCATGGGCGAGAATGTGGCATACGTCATGACACCCGATATCGCACCCCCGAGAATCGGGATAGTGCGTCCTACGGCCCGACCGAAGACCCGCCTGTTCATCTGAAGGCCTAAGTAGTAGGCAATCTTCTGCACGATGGGGTATGCCGTGCCCTTCGTGAGTGCCTGCCGAGCGATGCGCTTCCCGGTTACCACCCCGGCGCTCTTTGCCACCGTCTTGACTGAGAGGCGGTTGCCTCTGTGCCGCAGCGGTCAGATTTGTATGTGCCGAAGCTTTCAGGAGTCCATCGCAACGACGTCAAGCTTGCCCTATGCTTTTTGCCAGAAACTTGAGTTGCGCCACGGCGAGAGAAAGACTTCCGTGAGTGGTGACAATGTATGCTCGATTGTGCTGCTAGCATACAAAGGCATCGTTCGGGTCTACGTGCGGGGGTGTGGCATGGTGCTTGAGACAGAGCGGCTGATACTCCGTCCCTGGGAGGAGGGTGACGCCGAGAGCCTCTATGAATACGCGAGGAGTCCGGACGTCGGACCCATCGCGGGATGGCCCCCGCACACGTCGGTGGAGAACAGCTTACAGATCATCCGTGAGGTGCTGTCCGCGGAGGAGACCTACGCGGTATGCCTCAGGGAGGACGACAGGGCGATAGGAAGCATAGGCCTGCGTGCGCCCATGCAGGCGCTCGCGAAGAACCGGGAGGACGAGACTGAGGTCGGGTTCTGGATAGGCGTCCCATTCTGGGGCCGGGGGCTGATCCCGGAGGCGGTCGGACGGCCGGTCGCCCACGCGTTCGAGGACCTCGGCTACCGTGCGGTCTGGTGCGGATACTTCGAGGGGAACGACAAGTCCAAGCGCTGTCAGGAGAAGTGCGGGTTCCGCTTCCATCACGTGGAGGAGAACGTGCCCTGCAGGCAGATGGGCGACGTGAGGACGGAGTACTTCTCACGACTGACGAGGGAGGACTGGGCCTGCCGCACGCGGGCCACGAGGGCCAAGGCATGATCCTTGCCGGAAGTCTAGGCGGCTCTGTCGAAGGCCTGGGATGCGACTGGTCAGTCCTGCGCGGGCACTGGATGGGACTTCCTTGTCGGTCGATCACCTAGGCCAGCTGCTCGCGTGCGGCATCCGGCATCTGCTCGGGCTGGACTTCCTCCCATGAGACCACCTCACGCACGGGCAGGTACCCAAGCCTGAGGTATGCGCCGTCCCTGAGTCGCTTGCCGGCGGTGAAGGTGAGCTGACGATGCTCGCCGCGCTCGTTGTACGCGTCGAGGGTGTACTCCCAGACCTCCTCGTCGCCATCAGCCTTCTGCTTTGCGACCGCATCGTCTACCCGGACGTACCATGTAGAGGCGTTGTTGGTATTCGTAAGGTAGAAGACGCCTGCCACGGCCCCCATCATGACGATGCCTAGGACGATTGCAGCGATTCTCCTTGCCATTGTTTGATCCTCTCTTTCCGTTTGATGAATCCGATCTGATGCTCGAGGGGCTCACGCCGACGGTGACCCAGCACGTGTGACGGCCCAGCTGCAGGCACAGAGGGCCGCAGCGGTGAAGACGGCAGCAATGGCGAAGAAGGCGGGGAGCTCCGAGGGGGCGAGTGTGCCTCCCCCGTTGCCGTTCGATGCCAGCTGCATGAGCGCCCAGGGCCACCACAGTCCCCACCCCTTGGTCGTGAGCATGAGGCCCGCGACGCCGCCTGCGAGCGCCACCCCCACCGGTGCGGCGAAGTTGCGCACAAGGGCCGAGACGAGCAGCTGCACCGCCACGACGGAGATGCCGCCGACCCAAGAGAGCAGCAGGTAGACGGCATAGTCGGCAGACGGGAGGCCCGAGAGGCCCACCAGCTTGCCCGAGGCCACGAACAGCGCCCCCGTCGCGGCGAGCGCGACGGCCAGCATGAGCGCGCCCACGACGAGCTTCGCGGCGACGACGCGCCGCGGGGCGACGGGACTCGCGAGCACCTGGTTCCAGTTGGTGCCCGCATGCTCGAGTCCCATGAGCCAAGAGCATCCCGCGCCGACGAGCGCCGGCAGGAAGAAGTAGAGCTCGAACAGGGTGTGCTGCGTCCAGAGGTTCTCCCAGCCTGGCGTCAGCAGGCCCAGGTTCTGCTGGTAGTTGAAGGTGCCGATGACGGCTGCGATGAGGGGCAGTGCCACATAGGCGACCCAGATGGGCGCGCGGCGCAGCTTGATGGCCTCCGCGCGCAGGGCTTGCGCTCTCATGCTAGAGCTCCTTTCTCGAGAACCACCACGCTGAGGCGGCGATGAGCACGGCGCACATCGCGGCTAGCAGGGCCGCGTCCCCCCAGGGGAAGGGAACGGTGTGGAAGGACGTCACCTGCGTGGCACGGTCCCAGTCCATGCGTACGTACGAGAGCAGGCCAAAGTACCCGCTCGGTACCAGGCGCTGGACGATGGGCGGGAAGAAGAGGCTGAACAGACCCGCGAGCGAGAGACCGAGGCCCAGCGCCAACGAGGCGAACTGGTTCTCCCAGCGCAGGGCGACGGCCTGCACGAGCACGGCCACCACGAAGGCGGGCCCTATCTGGCAGGCGGCGAAGGTCGCGAGCTCGGCGACCCCCAGCTGGTCCGCGAAGCCCTTGTACGACGCCAGTGCGGAAAGTCCGACGGTCTCCAGCACGACCGCGACCGCGATGAGGACGAGGCTGCAGAGGAGCTTGGCAGCGAACACCGTGCCCGCTCGCTGCAGGCACAGGAGCTCCTTCAGCGCCTGCGCCTCGTGGTCGACCTCGCACACGCGCGATGCGATGACGGCGGCGAAGAGCGTCATGACGATGGCGTTGACGAGCGGGGCCATGTAGAGCAGGGAGGTTGTCCCATCCGACGCACCCTGGGCGGCGCGTGCGGCGTCGGACGCCATCCACATGAGACAGAGCGTGGCGCTGCCGAGGCAGACGAGCCACACGTTCTTGCGTCTGAGCTTCGCGAACTCAAGCATGAGCGCGCGCATCACAGCCCCCTTCCCTCGGTGAGCGCGAGGAAGATGTCCTCGATGCTTTCGCTGCGCTCCTCGATTCGCATGACGCCGATGCCTGCCCGTGCGAGCGCGAGGGAGGAGCGCGCCACCGTCGCGTCATCAGCGAAGGGCGCGACCAGCCAGCCGTCCTGCTCGGAGGCTCCCAACAGCGTGGCCGCACGGGCATCTTCGGTCGTGCGAAACGCCAGCCGGCGTCGTGCGCGGGCCCGCAGGTCCTTGAGCGCTCCCTGCCACACCATCTGGCCCTGGCTGATGATGCCTACGTGGTCGGCCATCTGCTCGACCTCCGAGAGCAGATGGCTCGAGACCAACACGGTGGTGTCGCGTGCCTGGGGCAGCGAGCGGATGAGCACGCGCATCTCGTGGATACCCTCGGGGTCGAGGCCGTTGGTGGGCTCGTCGAGCAGCACGAGCCGGGGATTGCCGAGCAGCGCGGCGGCAAGTCCCAGGCGCTGCTTCATGCCCAGCGAGAACTGCCCTGCGAGCTTCTTGCCCGTGTCGGCCAGGCCCACCGTCTCGAGGGCCTCGTCGATCGAGCTGGGAGGAAGTCCCTTGAGTCTGCGGACGATGTCGAGGTTCTCACGGGCCGTGAGGTGCTTGTAGCAGCTCGGACTCTCGATGAGCGAGCCCACGTGCGCAAGGACCTGGAGCCGGTTCTGCCGTCCCATCCGCTCTCCCAGCACGTCCACCTCTCCGGAGGTAGGTCGCACGAGGCCCAGGAGCATCTTCATGGTGGTGGACTTCCCAGCCCCGTTGGGGCCGAGGAAGCCGTACACTGCGCCCTCGGGCACCCGGAGCCCCACGTCGTCCACCACGCGCACCCCACCGTACGACTTGGTGAGCGCGCTTGTGGCGATAGCCAGAGCAGCCATGCCCTCTCCTCTCATCCAGACCTTTTTGCGATGACAGGACAAAGGCTAGGAGGCGCGTCTTTCATGCGCCTGTCCCCAAGCTTTCGTGAACCTTTCGTTTTGGGGGGGCGCACGCACCGGGGGGCCGCCCTCCCAGTGCAGGGATAGAATGTGGACGAAGGAGGGAGGGGAGTGGCATGAGGGACCTGCACGAGGCGCGGGTGCTGGTGGTGGAGGATGACCACATCCTCCGCGAGCAGCTGCTCGAGCTGCTGGAGCGCGATGGCTATCGCTCTGTGCAGGGCGTGGGCACCGTGGCCGACGCCCTGCTCTCAACCGCAACCTGGCAGCCCCAGCTACTCCTGCTCGACGTGATGCTGCCCGATGGCAATGGCTTCGACCTGCTGCGCCGGGTGCGTGAGACGAGCGATGTGCCGGCACTGTTCCTCTCTGCGCGCGACGAGGACGCGAGCCGCCTGCGGGGCCTGGGACTGGGGGCCGATGACTACGTGGCCAAACCCTTTCTGCCCGCCGAGCTGCTGCTGCGTCTGGCAGCCGTGCTGCGCCGCAGCTATAGCCTGCCAGACGCGCCAGCTGCCGTCGTGCTCGGGGACGTGGAGGTGGACCTGGCCACGGGCGAGGTGAGGCGCCGCGGCGCCGTGGAGGCGACCCTCACGGCCAAGGAGTACGCGCTCGTCAAGCGCCTGAGTGAGAGCCGGGGCTCCATCGTGACGACGGATGAGCTCTGCCGCAGCGTCTATGGGGACGAGTTCGGCTATGCCAACGCGCTCGCTATTCTCGTTCGCCGCCTGCGCGAGAAGGTCGAAGGTGACCCCTCCCACCCACACTGGGTCGTCACGATGCGGGGACTGGGCTACCGGCTCCTGCACGAGGAGGCGCAATGAGGGAGCTTGCGCGCGTGCGCCTGCGGGGTGGCTTGGGCGTCGTCACATCCTGCATCCTCGGCGCCGCGGCCATCCTCGTGGTCAACATCGTCATTGTGGGCGTCGTCGTGTTCGCGACTGGCCTCCGGGGCGGCAGCGACACCGCCCCGAAGGCCTCGAAGGTGTCCGAGTCGCTCACCGAGCGGGACGGGACGTACGCGCTTTCGACGGACGTGGAGCGGGCGCTGCGCGACCATGGCAGCTGGGCCCTGCTCATCGACGAGGACGGCAACGTGGTCTGGGACTTTGACGTGCCCGATGACGTGCCCCCACGCTACACCCCTGCTGACGTCGCGTCCTTCTCGCGCTGGTACCTGGGTGACTATCCCGTGTCCTGCTGGCGACACGGCGGGAGGCTCGTGGTGGTGGGCTCTCCCAAGGGCTCCGTCTGGAAGTATGCCGTGACGCTGGGCTCCCACGAGCTCGGCGGCATTGTCGTGCTCCTGGGAGCGGTCTTCTGTGCTGACCTCATCGTGCTCGTCGCCCTTGCGCGCATGCTTTCCCGAAGCTCGTGGAAGCAGCGTGACGATGCCCGCAACGAGTGGGTCGCCGCCGTGTCACACGACGTGCGGACGCCGCTCGCGGCGGTCGTCACGGACGCCGCGAGCCTGATGGAAAGTCCCCGGCTTGGCGCGGGCGAGCGGGAGCGGGCCGCGCGCATCGTGACGAAGTCCCAGGAGACGGCCGCGCTGCTCGCCGACCTCAACACGGCGAACCGTCTGCGCTTTGCCATGGAGCCGGTGGATGCGACGGACGTGCACTTGGCGGCGGTGCTACGCTCGGTGGTGGCAGACTTTGTAGATGAGGGAACGGGTGCCTGCGAGCTGGGGCTTGACGTGGCACCCGCCGCCGAGGGTCTCTGCATGCGCGGGAGCGAGGCACTGCTGCGGCGCATGGTGGTGAACCTCGTGGGCAACAGCATTCGCCACAACCCGCAGGGCTGCCACGTGACGGTGTCGCTCGCTGCGCGCGCGGGGCTGCTGGGCAGCTCGTTCGGGCGGCGGCTCGTGCTCGTCGTGAGCGATGACGGACGCGGCCTGGGGGCGGGGACGCTCGCGGCGCTCAAGAGGAGGCCGGGCGCCGAGTTTCCCGAGCACGGCCTGGGCCTCGTGATCGTGCGGCGCATTGCGGCGGCGCACGGCGGGAGGGCGTGCTTCTCTGAAAACGAGGGAGGCGGATGTACCTGCACCGTGGAGCTGCCAACTAGGGCGACCACCGCGTGATATGGTGCCCGTGCCCTGGCTGACGCGTTCCGCGCAGCCTTCGATGGTCTGTACCCCGAGGCGGTGGTCACGTACGATTCCGAGAGGATGGGGGCTCTTTGTCCTGTCACGTTAGGAATCAATTACGGAAATATGTGTTATAACACAATATTTCGTAATAGTATTGACATGATGATGGCATGGCGGTGCAGGGGGGCGTGAATGGAAGTCAAGCGAGACAGGTATCTTGACAGGCTCATTGAGCGGAAAGGCAACGGCCTCATCAAGGCCGTCACGGGAATTCGACGCTGCGGGAAGTCATTCCTCCTGCTCGAGCTGTTCCATCGCCATCTTGTCGAGTCGGGCGTTCCCGAGTCCCGCATCGTGGAAGTTGCGCTCGACGATCGGGCTAACAAGCCCCTGCGCAATCCTGACACCCTGCTCGCCTATCTTCGCGGGCGTGTTCCCGGAGACGGCGTCCCCACCTATGTCGTCCTCGATGAAATCCAGCTCGTACCCGAGTTCGAGGACGTCTTGAACAGCCTTCTTCACATGAGAGGAGCAGACGTTTACGTGTCGGGATCGAACTCCCAGTTCCTCTCCACAGACATTGTCTCAAGGTTCCGAGGGCGCAGCGACGAGATCAGGGTGCGACCGCTTTCGTTTTCGGAATTCATGAGCATCTTCGACGGGCCTGCGGACGAAGGGTGGGACGAATACGTTGTCCATGGCGGCATGCCGCTGGCACTGTCGTATTCGCGCGCCTCCGACAAAGAGGCATACCTGCGCTCGCTGTTCGAGAAGGTGTACATCGCTGACGTCGTCGAACGCAACAAGGTGCGACATCCTGAGGAGCTCGACGAGCTTGTGGACGTACTTGCGTCGGCGACCGGGTTGCTTACCAACCCGACGCGCCTCATGAACGTCTTCAGGAGCGTCAAGAAAAAGGACATCAGCGATAAGACCATCACCAGCTACATCTCGCACTTGGAAAACGCCTATCTCGTGAGCGAGGCCCAGCGCTTCGACATAAAGGGCAACGCCCATATTGGATCGCCCAAGAAGTACTACTTCGAGGACGTGGGACTGCGTAATGCGCGCATGGGGTTCAGGCAGGCAGAGGAGAACCACCTCATGGAAAACATCGTGTTCAACGAGCTGCTCTCCAGGGGGTTTAACGTTGATGTGGGCGTTGTCGACGCCTTTGGCAGAGACAAAAGCGGCAAGACCATACGCCAACGTCTGGAGGTCGACTTCGTTGCCACACTTGGTTCGTCGCGCTACTACGTGCAGTCTGCGTTGGCTATCGATGATCCGGAGAAACGCGAGCAGGAGACAAGGCCGCTCGCGAAAATCGACGACTCGTTCCGCAAGATCGTCGTTGTCCGCGGTGCGATGAAGCCTCGCCGTGATGAAAAGGGCCTGGTCTATATGGGGATACGGAATTTCCTGCTTGACCCTAACAGCCTTGATGCCTAGAGGCTGACAGGGCGCAGTTCAGCGGATATGCATCTTCTCATTTCAGTTGATGACATCAGGCCCCTCGGGGCTCAGGGCGTCGAAACTGAGGTCGTCGTGAGGGTCGTGGAGTCCTGCCGGAGGAGATGCCCACCTACGCCCTCTTCCTGCCGGAGCACTGGAGGAGAATCAGGACCAACAACAGCATCGAGCAGTATCGGTTGCTGCTAGTGTGTGGGCTGTCCTACCCCCTGTTCTACTACTATCTTAACCAAATAATTTATAATGGCTAAGATAGTGGAGAGGTGGCGAGGATATGACGGAGCAGTTCGACTATGACAGGGTGCTTGCGAGCCTCCTGGTGCCGGAGGTGCTCTCGGCGCTCGCGGATGTGCACGAACATAGGGGCAGGGAGCGGCTCTATGTCACCATGGCGTCCGACGTTCTGGACAGCCTCGTCGAGTCGGCGTGCATTCAGAGTACGGGCGCCTCGAACAGAATCGAAAACATATCCACCTCGGACAAACGCCTACGCGAGCTTGTGACGGCAGGCGCGAAGCCCCATACCCGTGACGAACGCGAGATTGCAGGCTATCGCTACGTGCTTGATGAGATACACACGTCGCATGATGACATTACCGTTACGCCCAACGTCATCCTGCAACTCCACCGCGACCTATATCGATTCACCGGGGCCGGCTTTGCCGGGCGATGGAAGGACTCGGACAACGTCATTGCCGAGCAAGGCGAATCCGGTGAGATGGTCGTCCGGTTCAGGCCCACAAGCGCTGTCGCGACTCCCCATGCGATGGAGCGAATCTGCGACGAGTATGCAAGGCAGATTGGTACCGGCAGGTATGACCCACTGCTCGTCTCGCTGGTCTTTGCCTTCGACTTCGTGTCCATCCACCCGTTCAACGACGGCAATGGACGCATGAGTCGCCTGCTCACCCTGCTTCTCCTGTACCGCAGTGGCTACCTCGTGGGGAAATACGTATCCATCGAGCGCGAGATAGAGCGCACGAGGCAGACCTACTACGAGGCGCTTGCGGCAAGCTCTGTGGGCTGGGAGGATGCCACGAGTGACTATGCGCCATTCGTGACCTACATGCTGGGTGTCCTTACGGCCTGCTATGGGGAGCTGGACGAGCGCGTCGCGCGCCTGTCGCCTGGCAGGAGCAGCGAGGACGTGCTGCGTTCCTACTTTGACGGCCTCATGGGTCCTGCGACCAAGCGTGAGATCATGGACGCCAACCCCTCGATAAGCCGGCGCACCATCGAGCGCATCCTCCAGAAACTGCAGGTGGAGGGTGCCATCGAGAAGGTCGGTGCTGCCCGCGCCACGATGTATAGGGTGAGGCGCTAGGTGGGTGCACGTGTGCCGCGGATGTGGGGTCGCTGCCGTCGGCACGCCCAGGAGGGGCGTCTGGCAGGCTTTGTAGGGAGACGGCCATGTATACCGCCAATGGCGGTATAATTATGGCGGTATACATGAGAGGATGCCCATGGCCTACGTCCCACCATTCGAGCGAAACGACCAGATTGATTCGCTCTGCATGGAGATTGCCGAGCTCGTCGGCAAGATATCTCCCCAGTCGAATTTTGCCGCGAGTCCCACGCTCCACCGCGAGCTGCGCGTCAAGACGATACACTCCTCGCTTCTCATCGAGGGAAACGAGCTTGACGAGAAGGCCGTGACGGCGATCCTCGGTGGCAAGCACGTGCTGGGTGACGCTCACGACATTCTTGAGGTGAAGAACGCCCAGCGTGTCTATGAGCTGCTTCCACGCCTCAATCCGTACTCAATCAATGACCTTCTCAGAGCGCATGGAGTGATGATGAAAGGGCTTGTCCCCGAGGCCGGCCGCTTTCGCTCGGGAAATGTTGGTGTGTTTGATGGTGGCACCCTCATCCATGCCGGGACGCCTGCCAAGTACGTGCCTGAGGTCATGTCCGACATGTTCGCATGGCTGGGGAGCACCACCATGCATCCGCTGCTTGCCTCGTGCATCTTCCACTTTGAATTTGAGTTCGCCCACCCATTCGCCGACGGCAATGGCAGGATGGGCAGGCTCTGGCACACGCTGCTGCTCTCAAGATGGAGGCCGATCCTCGTATGGCTACCCGTCGAGAGCACCATCCGCAGCCGACAGGCGGGGTACTACGCGGCTCTTGCCGAATCGGACGCACGAGGATCGAGCGAGGCATTCGTCGAGTTCATGCTTGAGGCCATACGCGACGCCATCATTCCGTTCGCTCTGCCGCAGAGCGCGCACGAGCTTGAGCTGTCGGATGCTCTGTCATTCTTCGAGGAGAACCCCAGGGGCACGGTATCTGCCCTCGCCGAACGCCTCGGCAGCTCGAAGCGCACCGCCGAGCGTGTGGTCGCGGAGCTCAAGGCAGACGGCAAGCTGGAGCGAGAGGGAAGCGCAAGAGCTGGCGCGTGGGTCGTGCGCCAGTAGGGCGTTGGCCCCCAGATCATCCCCCACTTCGGGATTCCAGGCCGTCCAATTTCTGTCGCATGCACCTACTACCTTCATCAGAAGAATAGCTGGTGTCTACAAAGAGGGCAGGGTCATATGGACGAGATAGATTGTGGGACGAATCGAGAAACGATTGCAAACATGTGCCGACGCTTTCGCAGAAGTATGTACGACACTTCCAGCCTTGTTGACTGGCAGCAGTGGCATCGTGAGAGGAACTGGATCCTGACGGGGAGCAAGGATCGGAGTTTTTCTTGGCCCATCTTCGGAAGTCTGGTTGTGCAGGAACCCGGGTATCTCGCGCTTGTCCTGACGGCAGTTGGCATCCTGGGGGTCTTCCTCCGCTTCGCAGTACAGTTATGCAAGGACATACCCCCCTTGCGTTTTCTCTGGGAGTTCTTTCGACCGGCGCTTGAGTTTGACGCTTCGGGTGGGAAAGCGATGGCGACTATACTGACCGCTCTGCTTATGGGCGCTCTTGTCATCTTGCTGCTGTCTCTTCCGGTCATGCATACGGGAAGAGAGTTGTGCAGGCGCCATTGCAAGTTGTCCGGTCCTAGCCGATTCTGTAAGTGGGAGGATCTTGAGCACTATAACAAGACCTGGCTACAGGTAAGCGGAGCATGTTCGGGCTTCCTGCTCGGCTATGCCCTCATGGCCATCGTTGGCGTTTTGCGCACAAATGTCTTTGGTGCTGCGTCGATGACCTTCTTGGGCGCCTTTCATTTCTGGCTCCTGCTCCCGACCGGAACACTCAAGCGACTGCTTGAACTTAAGTTTGTTCCTCTTAGGGGGCTTCTGGCTGGATTACTGTCAGTCCTGCTGGTTGCACTACTGGGAAGTCTAGGAAATTACCAGGTCATTCCAGAGGTTGTTACAGCTGATCTCTTGAGCAAGGCCCTAAGCCTATACAAAGACCTTTTTTTGTTGCTCCCTCTTACCCTTATATACGATGTCCTAGGGTGTGTGCAACAGTTCAGGACTAACCGTGAGATGGCCCAGAGGATTCCGTTGATAAGGCGCATAGATACGTTCTCTGACAAACACCCCTCAGCATTAGGAGAAGATTCTTCCCAAGCAGGAGGAAAGATACTACCACGTCGTACATACTCCGATTGGTTCAAGGGTGATATGCGATGGGCGATCATCGAGATTTGCATTCCGTTAGTGGCCATTTTTATATTTTATTGTGTTGGTAGCGTCATCCCGTATCCTGCTGTCTGACAACGTAGGGTGGCATAACGGTTGGCACCTTGGCCGTCTCCAATCATGCGGTACGTCACATCGATGAAATCCTTTGCGAAGGTGTGTGGGTGGCGATTTGCATATTGTGGACACGAATTATGCCCATAATTCAAGAGGTGAATGATACGAAGCCCAGGGCGTCAATGAGAGAATACCGACCATGGAAAAATTCCCATCCTCACTGTACGAGCATCGAGTGGCAGGCGACGCCCGTTACTACACTGTTCATGACAGCCGGCTTCCTTTGTTGGGCCTACCTCATAGTGGCAGAAGGCTCCAAATGATGGCCGCGCCCGTGTGCCGCAGGACCAGGGGCTCGACGCAGGGGAGATGTGACTGAGCCAAGGATGAAGGAGGGCCATCTCATGCAGGGACGAACACTCAACGTCGCATACATCGGCAATGGCAAGAGCGCCAACCGCTATCACATACCCTACGTGCTCGCGCGTCAGGAGAAGTTTCGCATCAAGGCCATCGAGGCTCGCCACATAGATCACACGGCATGGTCCGAGGTGCCTGGCGTGGCATACACCACGGACCTCGAGGGCATGCTGGACGACCCCGAGGTGGACATCATCGAGGTGACGACGCCCTCCGACCTTCACTTCGAGATGGCCAAGAAGGCCCTTGAGGCCGGCAAGCACGTGACGGTCGACAAGCCCTTCGCGGCGACCGCTGCGCAGGCGCAGGAGCTCTTCGACCTTGCCAGTGCCAAGGGCGTCACGGTCCAGTGCTACCAGAACCGCCGCTTCGACTCTGACTTCCTTACGGCACGGCAGGTGCTTGCATCTGGCAGGCTGGGGCATGTCTTCGAGGTGGTGACGAGCTACGACTATTGGCGCCCTCGGATGCTTGCCGGCAAGCCGCTCGACGTTGTCAACCAAGCCGCCTACGGACACGCCTCGCACTGCCTCGACCAGCTCATCAGCTGGTTTGGGATGCCTGACCATTGGCGTGGCGAACTCAGGCAGCTGCAGGGCGAGGGAATGGCCAACGACTACTTCGACTATGACCTCTACTACGACGACCTTGGACTCAAGGCAACGGCGCAGGCCAACTACTCGACAGCGTTTCCACGTCCGAGCTTTGCGCTCTATGGTGACAGGGGCGCCTACATCAAGTGGGACAAGGACCAGCAGGAACGTGACCTCAAGCATTTCTACCTGCCCTCAGGGCACGATGACTTTGGCCTGGATGCGCCGGGGCAGTGGGGGACCTTGCGCTACGAGGACGCCGACGGCCTGCACGAGGAGCGCGTTCCCTCGGTGCGCAGCAGCTATTCCCAGTGGTATGACGCGCTGTACGAGACCGTCGCGCACGGTGTGCCCCAACTCGTTACGTCCGAGGAGACCATGATGCAGATGCGCATCCTCGAGGAGAGCGCGCGACAGCTGCGGTAGGAGGGCGGCAACCAGATCCGGCAGAGGGTGAGCCATCAATGATGTCGGCTGTCATGAGGGCTGGGATGGGCCGACAGCTCGCTCACGCCTGCGCCACCACCACGATCCATGGCCTTGACTCGTGGTGGTGGCAGGTTATGGTCGTGAATCCCGCACCCCGCAGCGCGTCGCCGATCTGCTCTGTGGTGTAGCAGCGCATGCCATCGATGATCCGCTGGAACCTGAGCGACGCCGCATCCGTCCCATCCGACTCGTTGACTATGCAGAAGTGCCCACCGGGGTGCAGGATTCGATGTACGTTTGCAAAGCACTCCTCGAGGCCGGGCCAAAAGTAGATGGTCTCGAACGCCGTGGCCAGGTTGAATGAGTCATCGGGAAGGTTGAGTCTCGAGACGTCCCCCTGCAGTACCCTGCATCTTCCCTCGTCTACCTGGGCCCTGTTGTATGACGTGGTCTTCCTGACGGAGAGGGGAGCGTAGTCGAGGGCGCACATGCGCGCATGCGGGTAGCGCCTCATGAGCGTTGCCGCGTTCCTGCCGCCGCCGCAGCCCAGGTCGATGATGTCTGCAGGAGTCATTGGCGGAAACTTGTCCATGCCCCAATCAGCCAGAGCCGCGTGCCCAGAGTTCATCCCGCCGACCATGAGCGAGCCCAAGATCCCCTCGGGCTTGCGGGTGTTGTTGACGAAGCGCGTGAATAGTCCCATGCGGGTCCCTTCGATATGTCGCCTGCGCGTCCGTCCCATGACGACGCTCCGCTAAGGCGGTCCCAAAGACCGCCTCCGCCTCCCGGAGAGTATATCGCAATAGTTAGTTTTGGCTAATTTGCAGTATAATATTTTACGGAATGTCGAATCGTGCGGTCACCTTGCTCGGAATCATGTGGGCACATGTCGGATATGCGAGAGGGTAGGCACACATGAGGTTTGACGTGGTGGGAGAGCTGGGGAACCCCATGGTGCTGATGCTGCCGGGCTCGTTCTGCACGGGTAACACGCTGCGCCCTGTTGCCGACAGGCTGAGCGGAGGCTACTGCGTCGTGCTCGTCACGTTGGACGGCCACGTTCGCGGCGGGGGCGACTACCTCTCCAAGGAGGATGCCACGGACAAGGTCGTCGGTTGGCTGCGTGACCGGGGCGTCGGACACCTTGCGATGGCGCATGGCACCTCGATGGGCGCCATCAATGCGCTCGACATCGCACGGGAGGGTTCCATCGCCTCTGACGTCTGGTTCTTCGATGGCGGCCCGTTCTTTGACTTCCCCAAGCCAGTCGAGCTCGCCGTGCGGGCCGCCTTCCGCCGCATGGTCCGTGTTGCCAGGCGCGATGGTGCTGCTGGCGCAACCGATGATGAGCTCGACGCCATGCTCGAGAGGGGCATGTTCGGGCGCTTTCTCGGTGGCGGGGCGCCCGTCTACCGGGCGATGGTGCGCGACTGCATGGAGGTGTGTTCGTTCGTCTCCGACGCGTCGGTGGCCCATGAGTCCGCGACCTTCTGCGAGTGCAGGCTGCCGGACCTGCCGCCGGACGTGGTTGGGCGCTGCGTCTTCCTGTGGGGGAGCGAGGAGTCGGCCCGCATGTCGCGTAGGCGTGTGTTCAGGAAGTACCCGGATGCGGAGTTCATCGATGTGCCTGGTTACAACCACTGCGGCTATCAGTGCGCCCATCCCGACGAGTACGCTGCACTGCTGGACGAGAGGATTCGGGGGAGTCGCTGACATACGGGGTGAGGCTCGGTCCATCGAGGCGCAGATATACGCCACTACCTGCGACCTACCTGCGGATGACGGTCTCGGAAAGCGGCTTCCTGCTGGTGTGGTTGGGTAGGGGCCCTGTCCCTTCGGCGGCATGGCCTAGGTCGAGGGCCATCAGGATGACCTCGTTGCTTGGAAGTTCCAACGCCTCGGCCATCTTCTGGGGGTCAAAGAAATTGACCCAGCAGCTGTCCACGCCTAGGCTCTGTGCGGCAAGCAGCATGTGCGTGGACACGATGCTCGCGTCCTCTATGCCAGAATCCCGTACGCCACCCGGATAGGTGAAGACGTTGGTGCTGTCGAACGCCACGAGCAGGACGGTGGGGGCACCGTAGCGACAGGGGCAGATCTCGTCGAACCGCGCCAAGGCCTCGTCGGACTCGAGCACGTAGACTCTCTGCTCCTGGAGGTTCTTGGCGGTCGGCGCAATGCGCCCGGCCTCCAGGATCGCGTCCAGCTCCTCTTTGCTGATTGCCTTGTCGCCAAACTTCTTGCAGGAATAGCGATCTCTGATGACGTCCGCAAACTGCATGAGGGTCTCCTTGTCTTGATGCCTTTCCTACCTCACGATGTAGCTGTCCACGATCTCGCCGTAGTAGATGACGTGGTAGTAGCAGTTGCCGCCCTTATCGATGTCGGTGACGTCGGCGGGGTAGAAGCGCCCCTGTATGTCCTCGGGGACGGAGCCTTTGTCCATCAGCTGCTGGTACATGACCTTGCACTCCAGTGTCAGCGGCACCTCGGCGATTGCGGGGACGTCCACCGTGCTGCCGTCCACCAGGGTCAGGCCCAGCTCGGCGACCTTGTCCACGCTGCGACCGCTCTTGGTGCCGGCAACGGCGAAGATGTCCCTGTTCAGACGCTCTCCCTCAAGGGGAACGTTGACGGTGAACTCCGGGTTCTTCTCGAGCAGCGCGTGCGTGTGGCGGCTCGTGCGAACGAAGGCGGTGAAGGTGGGTTTGCCCCAAAGCGTACCGATGAGCCCCCACCCAATCACCATGGTGTTCACCTCGCCGCCTGCCTTGGTGGTGAGCAGGATGCCCCCGGGGTTCGCCTGCGTGATCGTGTTCGCATGCTCAAACGGATCGACGTGCTGCCGCTCCATGATGGCCCCCTTCGGTCGTGACTTCGTATGCAACCAGCCTACCCCGTCGTGTGCTGCGATGGGCGCCTTGACGAAATCCTGACACGCATCGAGCACCCCCTTGTCCAGAGGGGGGGCATGGCAGACGTCCGATTGGGATCCATCCCGGTGGATCGCGTGATGGTAATGCTGCCGGAACCTTGCGTGCTGTCGAGGTCTGGAGCAAAAAAT
>NZ_AWEZ01000053.1 GCF_000468755.1 Olsenella profusa F0195 | reverse complement strand
TGTTGAGGTTCAATAAGAGACGCGCAGATGTCGCACGATAATGTGAGCACCGTTCGCATCGGGAATTGAGCACCTATCGCACGAGTGGCCGTGTTCCAAGCGCAAGGGGCACGGCCGCGCTTTACGTTTCCTCTGGGCGAATTCACCTTGGCAAGCCTTCGCCCGGAGGAGGAAAGGAAGATGACCGTGCCCCTTGACACACAACAGGATATACGCGAGATGGATGCGCGGGGGATACCCAGGGCGAGAATATCCAGGCAGCTGGGAGTGAGCCGCAACACCGTCGCCAGGTACGCTGACATGCAGGACATGTCGCCGAGAGCCCCCATATCCGAGATGCGGCCCCATCCGGCCACCGACACCCATGCCGCCTGGATCGACAGCATACTCGAAGCGGACCTCGGGGCGCCGCGAAAGCAGCGCCACACCGCCAGGAGGATCTTCGACAGGCTGGTGGACGAGCGCGGCTACGGGGGCTCCTACTCGTCGGTGTGCCGATACGTGGCGAGGTGGAGAAAGGAGAATGAGCGAACGTCCCCGCGCGACGGTTACCTTGAGCTCGAATGGTCGCCGGGAACGGCTCAGGTCGATTTCGGCAACTTCCGCTGCAAGATCGCGGGAGCCGCACGTGACATGAAGCTGCTGGTGCTCACGCTCCCTCACTCCAACGCCCGTTTTTGCAGGGCCATGTTCTCCGAGCGCTCGGAGTGCCTCTGCGAAGGGTTGCGCCGCATCTTCGATGGGATCGGGCGCACCCCTGCGCTGCTCGTGCTGGACAACGCAACCGAGGCGGGGCGCATGGTGCGCGGCAAGGTAACCGAGTCAACCCTGTTCTCCCAGTTCAGGGCCCACTATCGCTGCGCAAGTCGCTACTGCAACCCCTACTCGGGCAACGAAAAGGGCTCCGTCGAGAACGCCGTGGGCTTCCTGAGGCGCAATCTTTTGGTGCCACAACCATCCGTCGGCTCTCTGGGTGAGCTCAACTCGATGCTGCGTGCGGGATGCGAGCGAATCAACGCCCGATCCCGCAACGGAGAAGGAAGGCCAACCCCAAGGGTCCTCGCCGAGGACCTCGCGGCAATGTCGGCGCTTCCCGGGGTGGCCTTCGACTCCGTGAGGTGGGTCAAGGCGAAGTCGGACAAGCGCGGCTGTGTCGAGATCTGCGGCAACAGCTACTGCGCGGGCCCTGCCTGGCACAACCGCGAACTCGTCTGCGGAGTGCGACCCGGGAGCATCGAGATGCTCGACGAGCACGGTCGCAAGGTGGCCTTGCTGCAGAGATCCTGGGGAGAAGGCGAGGTCATGCGCAACCCGGCCTCGCTCATACCGGCGCTCGTCGCCAGGCCCCGGGCCTTCGGCGAGTCGACGATAAGGCAGGATATGCCGGAGGCGCTCGTGTCGGCGATAGAGCGCTGCGACAAGGCCGGCAGACGCCAGGTGCTCAGGGCCATCTCGCGCGCGGCTGCGCGCTCGGGCTTTGACGCTGCCTGCAGGGCTGCCGAGGGCATATTCGAATCGGGACGCATGCCGGATGACGCATCGTGCGACCTGCTCGCCCGGAGGATCGCGGGCGGTGAGGACGAGGCCGGAGGCGCCAATCTGGCCGTGTACGACCTGGTCGCAAGGGAGGCGATGCGCGATGTCTGCTAGCGAGGAGATGGCCAAGGAGCTGGTCGAGGTCGGCAAGCGCTGCTCGCTCACCAAGTCGGTACTCGCCGAATGGGCCCGTCGCGGCACGCCCAGGCAGGTGGAGTTCCTGCTTTCCTACCTCGAGGCCGAGGCGCGAAGCCGCGATGCCTCCAAGCGGGCCTCTCTCCTGCGCCGCTGCGCGCTTCCGGCGCTTAAGACCTTCGACGGATATGACTGGGGGAGCGTCTCGTGGCCGCAGGGGTTCGGGCGCGACGACCTCTTGTCCCTGTCCTTCATGCGCGGCAGGGAGGACCTGGTCTTGATGGGCGACGTAGGATGCGGCAAGACCCATATGGCCTGCGCCCTGTGCGTCATGTGCTGCGAGGCGAAGGTCGAGGCCAGGTTCTTCACCGCCTCGTCGCTGGTGATGCGCCTCCGGCGGGCGAACGACGACGGCAGGCTCGACCGCGAGCTCGCGCAGATCGGCCGCGCGGAGCTTCTGGTCATAGACGAGCTGGGCTTTCTGCCCCTCGACGCCGAGGGGGCGCGCCTGCTCTTCCAGGTAATCTCACAAGCTTACGAGACGCAGTCGGTCGTCTTCACCACCAACCTCGAGTTCTCGAGGTGGGGCGTGGTGTTCGGCGACGACCAGATGGCTGCTGCCGTCATCGACCGGGTGGTTCACCACGGCCGTCTTCTGCGCTTCAAGGGAGAATCCTATCGCGTGAGGCACGCCCTCATGCAAGGCGCAGCTCAAGAATAGAGCTCAGAACAGATGCGAGAGTCGCTCAAGAACAGATGCGATTTTTGCTCAAATGGTATTGACAGAACACA
>NZ_AWEZ01000052.1 GCF_000468755.1 Olsenella profusa F0195 | reverse complement strand
CATGGCCCCCAAGCTCGCGCATAACCCCCTCACTCCCTCCGCTCCCGGAAGCCGTCGTCGAGCAGCCCCAGCAGGCCGTCGCCCGGCCCGGCCTCGCGCAGCAGCTCCTCGACGCGCTCGCGCTGCCTGACCCTCGCCCCCGTGCGCGCCCTCGGGCTCGCGACGCGGGGCTGCGGGCCGAACGAGGCCTCGAGCTCGGCGCGGGGGACGTGCGGGGCGGCCGCGACGTCGGCGGCGAGCGCGGACGCCGGCGCGGGGCCCCTGTGGCAGTGCCTCCAGCTGAACTCGTCGCACACGCCCTGCAGCCTCGCCCGCGACAGCCCGTGGAAGGTGCCGAGGGCGTACGCCTTGGAGTTCGATATCACGTGGTGCACGAGCGCGAGCGAGGAGGCCGGGTCCGACGCGTCGAACGGGCGCTGGTCGAGCCCCGGCCAGCCGCGCAGGCCGGCGGTGACGCCCTGCCACATGTCGGCGCGGACGTGCGAGAGCACCCCCACGTGCTCCTCGGCGAAGCGCGAGTACGCCCCGCCCGCCGCGTCGGGGACGACCCTGAGGGCGCACGTCCCGGGGCCGCCCCGGCCGCCGCGCGACACCGCGCAGATCATCGGCTGCCTGGTGGTCCCCCCGCCCACGGTCCCTGCGGCCGCGGCCCCCACGAAGAAGTCGTCCACCTCGACCTCACCCGAGACCCGGCCGAAGGCGCCCCAATCCGGCGGACATCGCGCCGCGCAGCCTCAGGACCACGTATCGCGCGGTGGTCTCGCTCGTGCCCAGGGCGCGGGCCAGCTCGGCGGCCGAGACGCCCCTCTTCGAGCCGGCGACGAGCCGGAACGCCAGGAACCACTTCGGCAGCGGCAGCCTCGAGCCCTGCATCGGGGTCCCGGAGGTCACCGAGAACTGGAGCCTGCAGCGGGTGCACTGCCGCTTCCTCGGCCTGCCCGCTACGGGGCTGCACCTGCGGTTGCCGCACCTCGGGCAGACCCAGCCGCCCGGGAAGCGCAGCCGCATCAGCCCCTCCTCGCACGACGCCTCGTCCCCGTACCTCGCGACCCAGGACAGGAGGTCCCCGTCGCCGCCGTCCGCCGCCGCCACCATCCGCGCGCTCATGCTCGTCATGCCGCCCAGCCCCTCTCGACGCCCTCGCCCTGCGGCACCGATTGTGCGACGGGGGCGCGACACAAATTAGCTGCCCTTATGCGCGAGCTTGGGAGCCATGTT